>JAPXTA010000195.1:0-6858 GCA_033812735.1 Hyphomicrobiaceae bacterium
CGGCGGTGCCACCCGGCAAGAGCCCCGCGAAAATCTCAGCCTTGGCGTTTGCAACACCGGTCTCGCCGTCGCTGAAATTTCCGATATGAACCGGCAGCACGTTGGTGATGATCGCAATGTGCGGCCGTGTCATTTCTGACAGCGGCACGATCTCTCCCGCGTGGTTCATGCCCATCTCGATGACGGCGAAATGCGTATCGGCCGGCATCCGCGCCAGCGTCAGCGGCACACCCCAATGGTTGTTGAACGACTTCTCGGGAGCATGCGTCTTGCCATGCGGCGAAAGACAGGCGCGCAGCATCTCCTTGGTGCCTGTCTTACCCGCGCTGCCGGTCACTGCGATCACTCGTGCATCACCCGCCAGCCGCGCACGCGCCGCGACGCCGATACGCCCCAGCGCCGCCAATGGGTCGTCGGCTCTTATCAAAGCGCGATCGGCCGGCTTGCGCTGATAGTCCTTGCGAACGAGGGCCGCGGCAGCACCGTTGCCAAAGGCAGTGCCGACGAACTCGTGCCCGTCGCGCGCATCCCTCAACGCGACGAACAGGTTACCGTCTTCCAGCGTTCGCGTATCGATCGACACGCCCGTGACGGCTGCCGGCGCATCACCGTCCGCGGTTCCGCCCGACGCCGCAACCAGCGCTTCCCATGTCCACAGCGGCTCGCTCGTCTTCGTCGTCATAACCGTGCTCATGCGCGATAGGGCCGGCCAGCGATCGCCGCGCCAACCGCATCGTGATCCAAAAATGGCGTCGTGACCGTGCCGATAATCTGGCCACTTTCATGTCCTTTGCCAGCAACGAGCAGAACATCGCCAGGTCCAAGCAATTTGACACCCTCGGCAATAGCGAGCGCCCGGTCGCCGATTTCCAGCGCCCCCTTGGCGCCGCCGAGAACCTCTACGCGGATGGCAGCGGGATTTTCGCTGCGCGGGTTGTCGTCCGTGACGATGACGATGTCGGACTTGCGGCTGGCGATCTCACCCATGACCGGCCGCTTGCCGCGATCCCGGTCCCCGCCACACCCGAACACGGTGATGATCTTGCCGCTCGCGAACGGCCTCAACGCATCGAGAGCGGCTTCAAGCGCCTCGGGCTTGTGTGCATAATCGACGACCGCGATGCCGCCATTGTGCCGCCCGACGACTTCGAGCCGCCCTTTGACGCCATCGAGACGTTCGAGCGCGGCAATTGCCGTTTCTGCCGGCACACCGCACGCCATGGCAAGCGCGGCGGCAACCAGCGCATTCGTCGCCTGATACGTGCCGAGCAATGGCAACCGCACCGGATAACTTTTGCCTCCGTGCTCGACGACGAGCCTTTGCTCGAAGCCGTCGCTCTCGACCTTGGCGAGCCTGAGATCGTGGCCGGCTGCACCCGTCGTTCGCAATTGCATGCCGCGTTGCTTTGCGGCGGCCAGCGCGTGATCGGACATCGGCCCGTCGGCATTGATGACGGCAATCTGTTCGGGCCGCATCAACTCACGGAACAGCCGCAGCTTCGCATCGAGATACGCCTCGACAGTCGGGTGATAGTCGAGATGATCACGGCCGAGATTGTTGAACGCGGCCGCCGTCAGCCGCACCCCATCGAGACGGTACTGGTCGAGCCCATGCGACGAGGCTTCGATGGCGAGATGCGTGATGCCCTCGCCAGCCAAGGCATCGAGCGTCTTGTGCAACGTGATCGGATCCGGTGTCGTCAGCGAGCCGTAAACCGCGCCACCTGGCTTCACCACGCCGATCGTCCCGAGTGATGCCGCCTTGTGTCCCGCATGCGCACAAATCTGCCGCGTGAACTCGGCGATTGATGTCTTGCCGTTGGTCCCGGTGATCGCGACGATGTACTGCGGCTGGCGTGAATAGAACCGCGCGGCCATCAGCGCGATGGCCCGTCGCGGGTTCGCAGCACGCAAAAGTGCCACGCCTTCTGGGACGGCAACGGAAACACCGTCGCCGACGAGTATGGCGGCAGCGCCCTTGGCAATAGCCTGTGAAACAAACTGCGAGCCGTCCGCCTTCACACCCGGCAACGCCGCAAACAACACCCCCCGCGCAACCTCCCGACTGTCGAGCGTCAACGCCGTTATGTCGGCCTGATCAGGACCGCTCACCAAAGTGGCGAGTCCAGACACTCCGTCTTCGTGCCTAATGAGCGCGGCGAGCTTCATACGGTCTCCATCGCGCGCCGGCGCGAAGGTGGATGGGTAGGTTGAAAGCGCAAAACGCTTCTATTGCGCGTCGCCCCCCCCGTCAAACACCGCAAACGCGGCGGAACGATGGGCAGACCCTAACCTAACGTCGATCCCGAGGCGCGATCATCGGTACACCCAGAGCCTTGAGGTCGAGCGGCCATGCAGGAGCATCGGTGCGAACGCCCGAACGAAGCCGCGCCGACCGTGCTCGCGGGTTGCGCTGCACTTCCCCCGCCGACGGCGCCACCTGCTTCGCGACGGCAAACGAGGGCGGCGGACCGGCATCGGCAACCATCGGTAAATGCCTCGACCCCTGAGATGCTTTCCCACCTCGTCTACGGAAGAACGATTTGACGATCCCGTCCTCCAGCGAATGAAACGTCACCACGACGAGGCGCCCACCGGGCTTGAGAACGTGCTCCGCCGCTGTCAGCGCCCGGCCCAATTCACCTAGTTCGTCATTGATGAAAATGCGGAGTGCCTGAAACGTCCGTGTCGCCGCATGACGCCCGTCTATTTTGGGCGTTTTGAGAACGCGCTGCACCAACCCGGCGAGCTGTAGCGTGGATAGGAAAGGTGATGCCACGCGGTCATGCACGATGGCTCTGGCAATACGACGCGCCTGCCGCTCTTCCCCAAGATGAAACAATACGTCCGCGATGTCGTCGGCCTCGGCCGTATTGAGAAAGTCCGCCGCCGTCGGCCCGCTACCGCCCATGCGCATGTCGAGCGGACCGTCTGCCTGAAAAGAAAAGCCGCGCTCCGGCGTATCGATCTGCATCGACGACACCCCGATATCGAGAACCACGGCGTCGGCGCGCGCGTCCGCGCCATCCTCGTGGGCGAGAACATCGGCAAGCGTGCTGAACTCGGCTTCGATGACTCGCAACCGGCCGGCGTATCTGTCGACGGTGGACCCTGCGGCCACGATTGCGGTTGGGTCCCGGTCGAGAGCCAGCACTCGGCAATCAGCCGCATCGAGCAGCGCGCGCGAATAGCCGCCGGCACCGAATGTACCGTCGATCACGAGATCGCCCGCACGCGGCTGCACCGCGGCAAGCACCTCATCGAGCATCACGGGGATATGCGGGGCTTTGTCCATGCCACGCGGTTCTAGAGCGCGACCGGATAAGTGTGAAGCGGTTATCCGACAAGTCGCGCCAATGGTCTCGGCGATTAGCGCCCGCCTCTGGGGCCTGTGCCGACACGTCGAACCCAACCGGTCAGCGTGTCGCGCGGTGTCCCTTTAACCCAGCGCGCCGACGCGGTTAAAAATGACCGCAACGCTGTCGGGCGCGGTGTCTCGTCCAGCAATTCAGGAAGAACCCGGTCGAGACCTTGGCGACCGCTGACCCGAACCGTTGCGCAGAACTGGCTAAAGCCGAGGCTGCGGCGGCGAAGCAATCGGGCGCGCTTGATGCCACTTCCAACCGCATCGCGCGGCTTTGCCGATCCGCAATGCGTGCTCGATCGATCGAGAGAGAATCCCGGTGCGGTCGCTTGCGAGTAAATCTGCCCCGCGGCGCAATTTCGTGCTCGTCTGGACAAGGCGGATCGCCCCCACCGTTAGAATCGAAGACGCGTGCCCCGACACCGAACGGTGAGCCGCATTTATATCGTTCCGGGTGGCATGCTTCGCGAATCCGCGTCAACCCGGCCGGAATCCGATGCCCCAACGCGGCGTGTAGAGTGATTCAAAGAAGTCACAGTGGGGCGAGGCTCACTGTTGCAGAGTAACGCGCAGAAGACGGCCCTCGGGATGATCCGTCAGCACGTAGATCGCGCCGTCTGTCCCCTGCCGCACATCGCGAATGCGCTCGCCCAAATCGCCGAGCAGCTTCTCTTCCCCAACGACTTCGTCACCTTTCATGACGAGGCGTGCGAGATGCTGCTGAGCGAGCGCACCGACAAACAGACTGCCCTTCCATTGCGGAAAGCGCTCGTGCGCATAGAACGCCATCCCGGACGGCGCGATCGAGGGATCCCAATAATAGACCGGCTGTTCGAGTCCTTCGCGCGCAGTCCCGGCGCCGATCTTCATGCCCGAATAGTCGATACCGTAGGTGATGATGGGCCAGCCATAGTTCTTGCCAGCCTGCGGCTGATTGAGTTCGTCGCCGCCGCGCGCACCATGCTCGACGGTCCACAGCTTGCCACTCGCCGGATCGATCGCGCCTGCTTGCACATTGCGATGCCCATAACTCCATGTCTGCGGCTTCGCCTCTGCAGGCCACTTCGGATTGTCCGACGGCACCGCTCCATCGGGCGTAATCCGAATGACCTTGCCGTAGTGTGTGGTCAAATCCTGCGATCGGTCACGCTGGAAGCGTTCACCCATCGTCACGAACAGATTGCCGTCGCGCGCAATGGCAATGCGCGATCCGAAATGCAATCCACCCGCCGAGGCCGGCTCTTGCCGGAAGATCACCTTCACGTCCGATAGCGCGCCGCCGCTGTCTGACAGCGTCAGTTTGGCACTGCCAACGCTGGTTCCAGCGGTCCCAACCCCGCGCGGCTCCGCAAAGCTGAAGAAGATCCGGCCATTGCTGGCGAACGCCGGATCGAGCGCCACGTCGAGCAATCCACCTTGCCCGGTCGCATAGACAGTCGGCACGCCCGCAACGGGTGGCGACACGATCCCGCTCGCCGTCACGACGCGAAGCCGACCCGGCCGTTCCGTCACCAGAATTCGCCCATCAGGCAAAAACTGCATGCCCCAAGGATGATTGAGCCCCTTGGCAACCGTCTCGACAGTGACGCGCGACTTGAACGCCGGCGCCGGGGCTTTCGTCTGCTCGGCCGATGCGCCAACAGTTCCGATACCAATCAGACCGGAAACCAGGCTCACCGCAATCAAACGCCTCATGGCTCGCTTCTCCGTGCTGACGATCCGCACAGCATAAACGACCCTGCCGCGTCAGCGGTTCAACATTCAGCGAGCATACTCACCCGCGCGCGGCAATAGCGTCAGCGATCGCGACTGTCCGCTTGGCGATCTCGGCATGCAGAATCTCGACCATCTTGCCGTCGATGGTGATGACGCCCTTACCCTTGTTCTCGGGCATCTCGAACGCCGCGATGATCTTGCGCGACCACTCGACCTCCGCTGCCGGCGGCGCAAAGACGCCGTTGGCCAACGCGATCTGATCCGGATGGATCAGTGTCTTGCCGTCGAAGCCGAGACGGCGGCCATGCTGGCATTCGCGCTCGAGGCCAGCGAGATCCTTGAAGTTGTTGTAGACCCCGTCGAGCACCGTGAGGCCGAAAGCGCGCGCCGCTGTCACCGACGCCTGCAGCCAGTAGAGCGCGGCCGTGCGATCCGCATCGAGTTCCGCCCGGGTCTCCTTCACGAGATCATTCGTGCCGAGCACGAGACACGTCAGCCGCGATCCCGCATGCTTCGCGGCACCCGCGATCTCCTTCGCGTTCAGAATCGCGAGCGGCGTCTCCATCATCGCCCACAGCGCCGTCTTGTCAGGCGCACCCGCCTGCCTCATCGCCGCCGAGGCGCGGTCGATATCTGCCCCCGTGTTCGGCTTCGGCAGCAGGATCGCATCGGCCCCGGCCTTCGCCGCCGTCGCCATGTCGTCCGCGCCCCACGGCGTCTCCGGCCCGTTCACCCGGATGATGACCTGCCTATGACCGAATCCGCCGGCCTTCACCGCCGCACACACCTGCTCCCGCGCGACCGCCTTCGCATCCGGCGCCACCGCGTCTTCGAGGTCGAGAATGACGGCATCGGCAGCAAGCGTCTTCGCCTTCTCCAGCGCCCGGGCATTCGACCCCGGCATGTAAAGAACGCTACGGGTCGGTCGGATGGTCATGCGGCTAGCCTCGTCGATGCACCTTTGTTGCGGCGCACTATCTACGACAAGGATCGGTCCGGGCAAAGCGGCTTGCCCCACGACCTTCGGCCGAACCGGAGGGGGGCGGAAAAGAATGCGCCGGAGATCGGGTTGCAGGTTCCCGTCCCCGGCGCGTCCTGCAGCGGACTGGCGTTGCTGCAGTGTCCAAACATTAGCGGACGCGAATGTCCCCTACAGCCACCGCCGGGGAGATGCACATAGATCAGCCAGGCGAAAGCCCGTTAACGGCCCCTTAACCACCCCGCGCATTCCACCCCGGCGCACCGAACGGCTTGCATCCAGCGGCTCCCTACCCTTTATAAGCCGTGCCGCTCGGATCATTCCCTCGAGCCAACGATTCCAACCCACGCACAACCCGCGAGGATCGCCCATGCAAGCCCAATATCTCCCCAAACTTCAGCACTACATCGACGGCAATTGGGTCGAGGCCTCCTCGGGCAACTCGTCCGACGTCATGAACCCCGCCACCAACATCGCCGTCGGCAAGCTCTTGCACGCCTCCAAGGCCGACCTCGACAAGGCCCTCGCCGCCGCCGACAAAGGCTTCAAGGTCTGGCGCAAGACATCTGCCTACGAGCGCGGTAAGATCCTGAAAAAGGCCGCAGATCTCCTCCGCTCGCGCGTCGACGAGATCGCCGCCCACCTAACCATGGAGCAGGGCAAGGTCGTCGGCGAAGCCAAGGTCGAGCTGATGGGTTCAGCCGACATCATCGAGTGGTTCGCCGAGGAAGGCCGCCGCGCCTATGGCCGCATCATCCCGGCCCGCGCCGACGGCGTCCGCAACATGGTCATCATGGAG
>JAPXTA010000196.1:0-6805 GCA_033812735.1 Hyphomicrobiaceae bacterium
GCCCGTCAGCGTCAGCTCACTCCACCAGATCGCCTGCACGCCCGTGACGGCACCGACGCCGCCGCCTTCAGCATCGAGGATAGGTCCCTGCTCGATGTGAAGTTCCAGATACGCTTTCGTTGGCAGGAAGCCTGGCTCCGCTGTGCCGACGTAGCCGATGCGCTTCAACTCGTCGCCGACCGACTTCCCGTCCGTATCGACGATCGGATACGTTTCTTCGAGCGTCATGTCGCCGGTCCACACGCAGGACCCGAGAATATCGGGCTGGAACCGCGCGCCCTCCTCGTTCGTGAAGGCAATGACCGCGAGCGACCGCTTCGGCTTGATGCCGGATTCTTTGACCGTCTCGATCACTTCGAGCGCGCCGAGCGTACCGAGCGCGCCGTCGAACTTGCCGCCGGTGCCGACGGTATCGATGTGCGAGCCCATCAGGATCGCCGGCTCGTCGCTCTCGCCCTTGAGCACGCCGACGATGTTGCCGATCTTGTCGACATGCACCTCGAGGCCGATCTGTTTGAGCCACGACACGAAGAGATCGCGGCCCTTCTTGTCGGTGTCGGTCAGAGCCATGCGCCGCGATCCGCCATCGCCCGTATCGCCGCAAAGGCGCAGCGCTTCGAGCCGCTCCATCAGGCGGCCACCGTTGACGCGGAGGTTCGAGGCTGAGGCAGACGGCATGGCTGGCTCCGTGAATGAAGAGTGAAATGGCGGTGAAGCACGCGCCATTGCGCCTGACAAGAACTCAAACCGGATGACTGGCGCGCGCTGCGGCAATCAGCGCGTCGAGGTCGCCGTCCCAAATCCTGGTGGCGGGCGGCTCCAGAGGGTCGGCCAGCGACTGCGTCCAATGCGGCAAACGGTCGTCCTCGTCGACGAGATCGCTGTCGAGGCCCACGAGAATGCGGTGTGCGGCGGCCGGCAGCGGCTCCGGAAACGCGGCGCCGGTCAGCCGCCCCCAAAGCCCCGCCCACAACCGTGCAGCCGTCCAGGGATTGTAGCCGCCGCCACCGAGCACAACCGCGACAGGTGCCGTCGCGACGATCCGCTCGGTCAGATCCCAGAGCACCCAGTTCGACAACCCGACCGACGACAAAGGATCGCCAGCGAGCGTATCGGCACCGAGCGTCACGACCACAGCATCGGGCTGCCATCGCCCGAGCGCCGGATACACGATCGCATCGGCAACCGCCCGATATCGTGCATCACCGAAGTGGCGGGGCAGCATGACATTGACGATCCGCCCGTCGCGGCTGCTCCCGGTTTGTCCCGTCCCCGGCCACCGCCCTGCCTCGTGCAGCGAGATCGTCGAGACACGCGGATCGTCGGCGAAAGCGAGCTCCACGCCGTCGCCGTGATGGGCATCGAGATCGACATAGGCGACACGGCCGACGCCAGCCTCGAGCAGCGTCAAAATCGCAAACACCGGATCGTTCAGGTAACAGAAACCGGATGCCCTATCACGCCGGCCATGATGCGTCCCGCCTGCCGGATGATAGCCGACCCCGCCGGTGCTGAGAGCCAGACGTGCGGCAAGCACCGATCCACCGACACTCGCAAGCGCTCGCTCCCAAAGCCCCTCGAAGACAGGGCACTCCATCGTCCCGAGATTGAAGCGCGCCCGGTCGTCCGCCGTCGCCAGCACGGCCGTTGCCGCCCGCTGCAATGCCGCGAGATAGCCGGGGTCGTGAAACCGCGCGAGATCGTCGATCGACGGCAGCGGCGCCTCGTGAATGCCACCGTCGCCAACCCATCCGAGCGCCTGGATCAACTCGACCACGGCCGCCTGACGCCCTGTGGACAACGGATGGTGCCGTCCGAACCCCGGCCGCATGAAGGCCGGGTGAGAGACGAAATGCGCGGGGCGTAACCGAGGCGTCGTCAGAGTAATTGTCCTTCTCGACCGTGAACGCTCTGCCAGCAATCACACTTGACCCGGCCCGTGCTCCCGCGCCTATATATTCACACTCTTGCATATTAGGAAAAGCGAGCGGAGGGAACGATGGCCGACAAGACACTCGACACCAAGGGCTTGAACTGCCCGCTGCCGATCCTGAAAGCCAAGAAGGCGTTGCAGGAGATGCCCAAGGGCGCGACCCTCGAAATTCTCGCCACCGATCCGGGAGCCGTCGCCGACTTCCAGGCGTTCTGCAAATCGACCAAGAACACCCTGGTCGAGCATTCCGAGGAAGGCGGCGTCTATCGCTTCCTGATCAAGCACACGTCCTGAAAGACCGCATGACCTCGTCGCCGGCCATCCCTGGGCTCGTCACCGGCCGTCCGCTGGAAGTTTCCACGCTGACGGTCGCCAAGAGCCAGGTGAATGCCGTCGGCCATTTGCGGGCATCCGAGTATGTGAAGCTGTTCGACGACGCCAATACCGCATTCTATGTCCAAACAGGCCTCGCCGACGAGAACTTGGTCCACGACGGCACCACGTCGTTCCTGATGGACCTGCACACCTGCTACCTCGCCGAGCTCAGAGCCGGCGAGACGGTCCACATGTCAGCCCAGGTCCTCGAAGTCGACGCAAGGCGAGTTCATCTGATCTACGCGATGACGACCGCCGCGGACGGCCGCCTCGCCGCCACTTGCGAACTCGCCATCATCAACATGAATATGGCGGCGCGCCGCCCTGCACCCTGGTCGGCGATCCAGCAAGAGATCTGGAAGGCATTGACAGCGGCACACGGCAGCCTGCCAAAACCGCCGCAATCAGGCCGTGCTATCGGCAATCTTTCCGCGAAACCCTGATCGCCGGCCGCTTCAAAGTTCTGTTGATAGACTTTTCGCCACACGAGCGACGCATACGCTAGGCCTTAATGTCACGTCAGACAGAGGAGATCCGAAGATGCGCGCCGCTCGAACCTTGACCGTTGCTCTCGCCGTCTGGGCGATGACTCTGCTGACCGCTGCGTCGAACGCCGTCGCAGCCTCCGCCGCCAACATCGAGATCGACGTCAACGCCACACTCCAGCGCTTCTACAATCAGGTGCCCGGTGGCGGCGATCTCGTTGCCCGCGCGGCAGGCGTCCTCGTCTTCCCCTCGGTCGTGAAGGCGGGCATGGGCATCGGCGGCGAATACGGCGAAGGCGCGCTCCGCGTCGGTGGCAACACCGAAGGATATTACAATACCGTCTCCGCCTCGGTCGGCTTCCAGTTCGGCGCCCAGGCCCGCTCCGTCATCATCATCTTCATGACGCAGGATGCCCTCGCCCGCTTCCGCCGCTCGAACGGCTGGAAAGTCGGCGTCGATGGCTCGGTCACCATCGTCACCGTCGGAGTCGGCGGCGCCATCGACACCAACCAGCTTAAAAAGCCCGTGCTCGGCTTCATCCTCGACGCCAAGGGCCTGATGTACAATCTCACCCTCGAAGGCTCGAAGATCAGCCGCATCAGGAAGTGATACGCGGCAGCAATTGGTTTGCCCCATCTTGCCACTCGTCGCGCGTGTCGGCCGGCGCCCACCGGGGTGTCGGCACGCGCAAGCAACAAGACGAACCTTCACGCCTTGAGCGGAAACAGCCGCCGGTAGATCGCGACACTCGCCGGCAGGATGACAAGTTGCGACACGAGCGCGGCGATCAGGCAGATCGCCGACAACCGGCCGAACAGTCTGAGCGACGGCAAGTCCGACAGGATCGTCACGCCGAGGCCGAGCGCCAGCACGATCGTCGTCAGCACGACGGCCGGACCGATCTGCGCGATCGTCCGTTCGAGCGCTTCCGCCGCATGACCTTCGCCGGGGCCGAGCCGCAGCTCTTCGAGCCGGAAGCGGTTGAGGAAGTGCACCGTCGAGTCGATCGCGAGCGAGAACGCCACCGTGATCGCGATGATGGACGCGAACTGCAGCCCTTCGCCCGTCGCCCACAACAACATGCCAGTCGCGAAGATTGGCAGCAGCGACGGCAGCACGCTCGTCACGCCGGCCATGACCGTACGCAACATAATGGCGAGAAACACGAACACCATGAAGATGTCGCCGATCAACCCGAAGCTCAACTCGCCAATCAGCTTCGCCGAATTCCGCGCCGCGATCGCCGGCAGCCCCGTGACAGCGATCTCGTAGGCCGGGTGCGCCTTGCGGACCGGCTCCAAAGCTTTGTCGAGCTTCTCGACGACAGGAAGAATCTCGCTCGCATCGACGTCCGGCAACCGCCCCGTCACCAGCACCGCTTTCTCGTCCTGATCGATGAACCGGCGCACGAGATGTTGCGGCAGCACGCCGATGTATTTCTTCACCGTCTCGACGCGGTCGTCGCCCGCGTCCTTCAGCCACCGCCGCAAGCTTTCGAGCGACCAGACGTTGCCGAGCCCCGCCTCCGTCTCGATCACCTTGTGCGCCTTGGCGATGACCTCGAGCGTCTCGGCATCGAACAGCGCGCGGTCGCCCTTCCACTGCACCATCACGTGCACCGGATTGGCCCCCGTCAGCTTGGCGTCGAGCTTGCCGGTCGCAGCCAGCGCCTGCTCCTTGTCGGGCACCTGATCGGCAAGCCGATAATGCGGCTCGAGCCGGTTGAACGCGAGCCCGCACAAGACAGTCGCGATGACGCCGAGCACGACGAACACCGTCGGATGCCGCGCCGAAAACCGCGCCACGCCGAGACTGACCGTCGTCAGCGCCTGCATGCCCGCGTTGTCGGCCTTCTGGTGTTCGGGATCGTCCTGCTCGCCGGGTGCGTGCGGCTCGTTGCGGATGAGTAGCGCTGCAAGCGTCGGCACGACGACGGCAACGGCGATATACGACAGCGCCACGGCAATCAGCGCCGCGAGGCCGAAGGTGCGGACGAGCGCACTCTCCGCGAACGCGAACGAGACGAGCGAGATCGCCTGGTTCATGGCGGTCAGCAGGCACGCCGGCGCGACTTCGCGGACCGCGTTCTTGGCAGCCGTGATCCGGTCGACGCCAGCAACGATGTCACGCCGAATCGCGAATACGAGATGCATCGAATCCGAGAACCCCGACACCAGGATCAGCGGCGTCAGCACGTTGATGAACAGATTGAGCCGGAAATCGAGCCCCGCCACCATGCCGAGCGTCCACAGGATCGCGATCGACGGCCCAGCCACGGCAATCAACGTCAGAGAGAGACGGCGGAAGAACAGATACGCCATCGCAGCGCCGAGCACGAAGCCGAGGCCATTGTAGATGAGGCGGTCGCGCTCGACGGCATTGCGGATCTCGACCTGCATAACCGGCGCCCCCGTCAGCGACACGGTGAGCCCCGCAGCTTTAACTTCCTTCTCGACCGTCTCCTTGATGCCAGTGACGACCTTCTTCAGTCCGAACTCCTCGACACCCTGCCGGTCGAGCGCAATCACACCGAGAGCGAGCGTGCCGTCGTTCGACAGGAACTTGCCCGATACGATCTCGTTCTCGCGCAGGTTCTTCAGCATCGCCTCGTAGGCGGCGCCTTCAGGGAAATCGTCTGGCACCACGGGCGGGGCATAGCCGCTCGCATCCGGCTTCCCGCGCGCCGACAACATCGACACAAGCCCGCCGACGCCGTCCGCCAACTGCAATTCGATCATCGCGCGGCGGAAGGCGTCGAGCTGCGGCCGCTCGAGCAGGTTCTTGCCCTCGACCACGACAAGCACGTCGTACTCGCTCGACGGGAAGCGCCGATCGATCTCCTCGTACTGGCGGAATTCCTTGGTATCGGTGCGGAACAGTTCCGAGAGGCTGTCGTCGACCTTGATGCGGGTGACGCTCCACACCGCCAGCGCCGAGACGAGCAGGATCAGAATGGCGGCGATCCAGGGCGCCTTGAGCGCGACGAGGCCGAGCCGATCGATCCCGAACGTCGGCGCGGTGTGCGAGGTCTCCTCTCGCTCACTACCCTTGCCGCTCGCCCCGTCTCGTTCAGCCGTCATGAAGTCCCCGAACCATCCTCGCCCGGCGAGACCAACGGCCCGGCCGAGCGATTCGGAGGGTACGATCTACACCGCACCGGTACAACTGTTGTGCGTGGACGTGGAGGAGAAGCAGGGCATTCCGGACCGTCACATCCGTGATGCCGAGACCGGGCATTGACCCGGAAGCTCCCCACCCCCAATCGTCATCCCGGCCCGGCTTCGAGCGCCGTGCGCGAGAAGCCGAAATGGGCCGGGACCCAGGCCAACACGCAACATGGGCAACTGCGACGTTCTCGGCAGTGTCGTTGCGTGGACCGGAGCGACAGTCATGCCGTACGCGGAGAAGGAACCGTGCGTTTACATCATGGCAAGTCGCCGCAATGGTACGATCTACATCGGCGTGACCAGTGACGTACGCGGACGCGTCAGCGATCACAAGCAAGGCGTAGCTGACGGTTTCACCAAGAAATATGGCGTGAAACAGCTGGTGTATTACGAAATGCACGCGACGATGGACGAAGCCATCGCACGCGAGAAGCAGTTGAAGAACTGGAAGCGGGCATGGAAACTCCGCCTGATAGAAGAGATGAATCCCGAATGGATCGACCTGCTCGATGAGCAAACGGGGACCCTGCACGACGGCCCGGCAGACGCCCCGCGCCTGCAACGCTGACGGTCGCCGGCCAAGACTTGCCCAAGCCGAGGGTTGCCCTGGGTCCCGGCCCATTTCGGCGTGAGCAAGCTCACGCCGGGCCGGGATGACGGCTGAGGGATACAATTTGGCGAACGCCCGCAACGATCCCCGTTCGGCCAGACCCAGCCACGTTACCCCGCGCCGGACAACAGTTGTGCGGGCGTGTGGTGGGCCGCCGACACTAGCGCCCGTGACGCCAACACTGGACATTGTGATCAGGCGCCCCCCACCCCCATCGTCATCCCGGCCCGGCTT
>JAPXTA010000197.1:0-6780 GCA_033812735.1 Hyphomicrobiaceae bacterium
GGCCACATTTCTTCGTTGTTAAAGCTCCGCATGAGCGAAATCACGCAGGCGGTGACGGTGCTCGGAATCGAAGCTCTCGGCGCGGACGCCCTCGCCTTCGAGCAGGACCGCCCGCTTTATGGCCTTAACCATCTGCCGATTCTCGACGACGAGGCGCTTCCCGTGGTGCCGCGCTACCTTGATGCACGCGCATTCACGATATTCGGGGGCACGTCGGAGGTGCAGCGGGAAATCCTGGCGAAGGCCATGCTGGGCCTGTGAAAAGCCAGAAAACATCGGCCTGTCATAGCGTTGTCACCTGGGGATGAGCTCGCTGAACGGGCCCGCCGGCATTGCACTCGGTAGCCGCAATGGGATACATGGAGGGCAGTGCATGCGCCGTCAAATGGCTGGAGGCCTCGGGTTTTGACAACTGGTCGTGGTCTACCGGGTCCCGGAACGGGTTCCGGATCAGGGCAAGGGTCGGACTCCGGCGGTGTTGCACCGCCTGACGGACGGGGCGGCGGAGGCGCGGCGGCTAGCGTGCGTCCCCCGGCGACGGTGCCGGCAAAAATCACCCTTCCGTTCGATGACAACCGCATGGTCATGCACTTGCTCGGTGGCCATGACGAGCATCTGACGTTGATTGAGCAGAGGCTCGGTATCGATGCTGTCGCGCACAGCAACGTCGTGACGCTGACCGGGCCTGCCGCGGGCTGCGAGATTGCCAAGACGGTGCTGACGCAGCTCTACGAGCGGATCAAGCGCGGCGAGCAGATCGTGCCGGGCGACGTTGACGGTCTTATCCGTCATATCAGTTCCGCGCCACCCGCCGCCGCCGGCATGGCGCAGATCCGAACCCGGCGCCGGGTTGTCACGGCACGCACGCTGATGCAGAGCGAGTACATCCGCGCGCTCGAACGCACCGATCTCGTTTTTGGCGTCGGCCCGGCCGGCACCGGCAAGACGTACCTCGCCGTCGCCTTCGCGGCGCAATGCCTTGAACGCAATATGGTCGAGCGGATCATTCTGTCGCGTCCCGCCGTCGAAGCTGGTGAGCGTCTCGGCTTCCTGCCGGGGGACATGAAAGAGAAGGTCGATCCGTATTTGCGGCCGCTCTATGACGCGCTCTACGACGTGCTGCCGCCGGAAAAAGTCGAGCGTGATCTCGCATCCGGCATCATCGAAATCGCGCCGCTCGCGTTCATGCGCGGCCGTACGCTTGCGCACTCGTTCGTCATCCTCGACGAGGCACAGAACACCTCCTCGATGCAGATGAAGATGTTCCTCACACGTCTTGGCGAGGGCTCCAAGATGGTCATCACAGGCGATCCGACGCAGATCGACTTGCCAACGGGACAAGCGTCAGGACTTGAAGAGGCGGTCGGTCTCCTCGACGGCGTCAAGGGCATCGAAGCGATCCGGTTCACCGGCCAAGACGTCGTTCGCCGCGATCTGGTGGCAAAGATCGTCGCCGCCTACGACAAGGCCGGGATCGGCGCGCGACCGGCCGCGCTGCCGTCGCGCAGGCCATGAGCGGGCGACCTAGAAGCGCCGTCGATCCGCAGGGTGGTCAACAGCTGCTCGAGATCGACATTGTGCACGAAGCCGGCCATTGGGACGCTCTCGCGGGCGCGGACCAGCTCATTCGTGAAGCAGCGGCGGCTGTTGCCAACGCACCCGAAATCGATCTCGGCGGCGACGTGGCGGCAACGATCGCGCTTGGCGACGACGCTCTCGTTCGTGACCTCAACAAGCGCTTCCGCGGGCAAGACAAGCCAACCAACGTTTTATCGTTTCCCTCCGCAGCGGGTGACGAGACGTCACTCGGCGATATTGTTTTTGCCTTGCAAACGCTCGAACGGGAAGCAACCGACCTTGCGATCCCGCTTGCCCACCATCTCCAGCATCTCACCGTTCACGGGCTCCTGCATCTCCTCGGCTTCGACCATATCGACGAGGCGGAGGCGGAGGAGATGGAGGCCTTAGAGACTGCTATTCTCGCGCGGCTCGGCGTTGCCGACCCCTACACCGATGGCGGTCCGACGCCGCCCTAGACGTTGCGTGCCTGCCCCCTCACGCATCGTTCCGCTCCCCCAATCGAGTTGCATCCTAGACCCATGAGTACGACAACACCCGACGGTCGCACCGATCAGCGAACGCCTCCCTCGGCCGAGGACAAATCGAGTATCGGCTGGCTGCAAGCGCTCAGGACCAAGTTCGGCCTTCCCGGCGGCCAAACCCTACGCGCGTCTCTCGAAGACGCTTTGAAGAGCGCGAGCGATGGTCAATCGCTCAGCACCGAAGAACGCGAGATGATGCTGCGGATCATGCGTTTCGGAGCGCTTCGCGTCGACGACGTGATGGTGCCGCGTGCGGATATCATTTCCATCGACGAGACGGAGAGCGTGGCTGAGGCGCTAAGTCTGTTCGATAGCGCGGGTGTGTCGCGCATTCCGCTGTTTCGCGAGACGCTCGACGATCCGCGCGGCATGTTGCACGTCAAGGACCTGTTGCGCTGGCTGATGGGCGAGGCCCAGGGACGCCCGGCCATCGAGGGTCGCGCGCATCCGCTGCCGCGCCCAAGTCCGCAACCGCCGGCAGATCAGGGCGCCGCCCAGGAGGCGCCGCCACTTGCACTCGCGCGCGCCGACCTGACAAAGTCGATCGCCTCGACGAAATTGCGCCGGCCGATGCTTTACGTACCGCCCTCGATGCCGGCGATGAGCCTGCTCGTGCGGATGCAAACGCAGCACGTGCATATGGCGCTCGTCGTCGACGAATACGGCGGCACCGACGGGCTCGTGACCATCGAAGATCTCGTCGAGCAGATCGTCGGCGCCATCGAAGACGAGCACGACGAGGTGGAAGACGCCAATGTCGTCGCCGATCCGCGCCACGGGTTGATCGCCGCGGCGCGCACGCCCATTGCCGAACTCGAGCAGCGGCTGGGCGTGAACCTGCGCGCGACCGAGGAACAGGCCGATGTCGACACCGTGGGCGGCCTGATCTTCACGCTTGTCGGGCGCATACCGGCGCGCGGCGAGATCGTGAAGCATTCGTCGGGCGTGGAATTCGAGGTGCTCGATGCCGATCCGCGCCGCATCAAAAAACTCAAGGTGCACATGGCGCGTGCGGCCGGCGAGGCGTCCGGTGTCCGCGCCGGGACGGCTTCGAGCGGGCCGGCCACGTGATCACCGCCGCGTCTGCACTGGTTCGCCGGTATGCCGGCACAGACTGGCAAGTGCCGCTTCGCTTTGCGCATGGCTGGCGGCGGTTTGCGGGCTTGGCATTCGCGGGCGCCCTTTCGATGCTCGCTTTTGCACCGTTCTTTGCTTGGCCGGTTCTTTGGCTGACACTGCCGGCGCTCTACGCCAACCTCGAAAGCTCGGCCGAGCGGGTTGCTCCGCGCGCCACGCTTTGGGCTGCGGCCGTCGCCGGCTGGTGGTTCGGCTTCGGTTATCATCTCGCGGGGCTTTACTGGATCGGTGAAGCGTTCCTGGTCGAGGCACACATCTTCGGATGGCTCAGGCCCATCGCGATGACGATCATGCCGGCGGGGCTCGCCCTCTTCACGGCCCTCGCCGCTGCCAGCACCGTCGCGATCGCGCCCTCACGCGGCGTCACACGTGTCCTCGCGCTCGCCCTCGCGTTCGGCATCACGGAGTGGCTGCGCGGACATATATTGTCGGGCTTTCCGTGGAACGTACTCGGCTACGCGCTGACGGCTCCCGACGTCCTCATGCAATCGGCAGGGCTCGTCGGCATCTACGGTCTCACCGTCGTTGCGGCACTGATTTTCCTGCTGCCACTGGAGTTATGGCGGCTTGGGACACTGCGGGGCGATGGACGCTGGCGTATCGCTGCCATCGCATCCGTGCTCGCGCCGCTGGCGGTGATGACCGGATACGGGCTCTATCGCCTTGGGCTTGCACCGATCGAGGCTACCGGTGCGCGCATACGCATCGTTCAGCCGAGCATTCTGCAAAGCGAGAAGTGGCGCCCGGAGCATCAGCGCCGCATTTTCGACGAGCATCTGGCGCTGTCACTCACAGCACCTGACGGCACGACCGACAATGCTGCGGGGATCGCGATGATCCTTTGGCCCGAAGCGGCGATGCCGTTCTTCCCGCTCGATCAACCGATCGCGCTCAGCGACATCGGCCGGATGTTGCCGGCGCACGCCGTTCTTGTTTCTGGCGCGCTCAGGAACGTGCCGGCCAGCGCGGACCGTCCGCGTATGGTTTACAATTCGTTACTGACGTTCGGGCCCGGCACGCCCGCGCAATATCTGCAAGGCTACGACAAGACCCATCTCGTGCCCTTCGGCGAATACCTTCCGCTGCAGCGTTTCCTCGAGATCATCGGGCTCGAGCAGCTGTCGCGGTTACGCGGCGGTTTCGCGTCGGGGCCGGAGCCGCGTGGGACGCTCGACATTCCGGGTGTCGGCAAGCTGGCGCCGCTCATTTGTTACGAAGCCTTGTTTCCCGGGCGCGTCGTGCAAGCCGCCGAACGGCCGCGTGCCCTTCTCAATGTGACGAACGATGGCTGGTTTGGTGATACCACGGGGCCGCGTCAGCACTTTCACATGTCACGTGTTCGCGCCGTCGAAGAGGGATTGCCGCTACTTCGCGCCGCCAACAACGGCATTTCATCCGTCGTCGACGCACACGGCAAGGTTGAGTTATTGCTCAAAATGAACACCCACGGCAGCATCGACGCGGGTATTCCGCCGCGGCTACCCGCACCGGTATATGCGCATGCCGGCGATAGCGTGTTTATCGCCATTTCATTTGCAATTGTTCTCATCATTGCTGTACGCAAGAGAACGCTTTTGCGCTGATGCCAAGTTCTGCGACGTGCAATAACCTTCGATTCATTCTAGTCTGAGTTAGTAGCGGTCCAAGACAGGTTGCTGCGCCTCGGTCGGTTGACTGAACCAGTGCATTGCACCTAGGAATTGTGCCCAGACTTCGCTCTCAATGCTTGGATGACCCCCGTGAGAATGCCGAGACCCGAAGAACGCCACGAAGAAGACGAACACGAGAAGGGCTCGCGTCGCCCTAATCCAATCGACATCCACGTCGGTGGGCGCGTCCGCTTCCGCCGCATGCTGCTTGGCATGAGCCAAGAGAAGCTCGGTGAGCGCTTGGGCCTCACTTTCCAACAGGTGCAGAAGTACGAAAAAGGTATCAACCGCATCGGTGCAAGCCGCCTGTTCGACTTGTCGCAGGTGCTTGGGGTTCCGGTGCAGTTCTTCTATGACGAGGCTCCAGGCGGATACGAGCAGCCGTCGATGTCGCAGCCGGGCTTTGCCGATCGGCAAGCCGAGAGCTACATCGTCGAGTTTCTCAACAGCCGCGACGGCCTCGAATTGAACAAGGCTTTCGTGCGCATCGCGGACCCGAAGGTCCGCCGCACCATCGTTGAACTCGTTCGCTCGCTGGCCGGCGAAGACAATTCCTGACCGTCGTTTGCGGCGTCAGGTAGCGGGCGACCTCGACTTGCAGCGGTTCTGAACCGTCGATGAATATTACAGCGGCACGGCGCATAGCCGTTGCCGCTGTCGTCATATTTGTCGCTGAGTTAGCACACCCTGGCCACTTGACCCTTGCACCCAAAGGCTGCAAGAACGCGCCGGTTTCAAGTCTTTCCGCCCTAACCCCTTGTGAGGATATCCGTGGCGCGCAAGTCGTATCTATTCACGTCTGAATCGGTTTCGGAAGGACATCCGGACAAGGTCAGCGACCGCATCTCCGACGAAGTCGTCGACGCCTTCTACCGCGAGAGCGCAATTGCCAAGCTCGATCCGTGGGCCGTGCGCGCCGCGTGCGAAACACTTTGCACGACCAATCGCGTCGTCATCGCGGGCGAATATTCCAACACGCCGAAGAGCGTCACTGTTGCCATGATCCAAGATCTCGCCCGCAAGGCGATCAAGGACATCGGATACGAGCAGGACGGCTTCCATTGGGCGAACGCCAACATCGAAGTTTTGCTGCATGGCCAGTCGGCGGACATCGCTCAGGGCGTCGACGCGAAGCAGCCGACCAATGCGGAAGAAGGCGCTGGTGACCAGGGCATCATGTTCGGCTACGCCTGCCGCGAAACGCCCGACCTCATGCCGGCGCCGCTCTACTACGCCCACAACATTCTCTATGATCTCGCCCAGGCACGCAAAGCCAAGAAGGGCGACGCGGCAAAGCTTGGTCCCGACTCCAAGAGCCAGGTGACGGTCCGTTATGAAGACGGCAAGCCCGTCGGCGTGACTGCCATCGTCGTCTCGCATCAGCATATCGTCGAGGACCTCACCTCGAAGCAGGTTCGCGACATCGTCGAGCCGTACGTTCGTGCTGCCATCCCCGATGGCTGGATTTCCAAGGATACGGTCTGGCACATCAACCCGACCGGCAAGTTCTACATCGGCGGCCCCGATGGCGATTGCGGGCTGACCGGCCGCAAGATCATCGTCGACACCTACGGCGGCGCGGCCCCGCATGGCGGCGGCGCGTTCTCGGGCAAGGATCCCACAAAGGTCGACCGCTCGGCTGCCTATGCAGCGCGCTATCTCGCTAAGAACGTGGTTGCATCGGGCATTGCCGATCGCTGCACGATCCAGCTCAGCTACGCTATCGGCGTTGCCCGCCCGCTGTCGATCTACGTCGACACCCACGGCACCGGCAAAGTCGACGAGGCGAAGATCGAGTTGGCACTCGCCGAATGCATGGATCTGACTCCGCGCGGCATTCGCAAGCACCTTGACCTCAATAAGCCGATCTACGCACGCACATCCGCTTACGG
>JAPXTA010000198.1:0-6680 GCA_033812735.1 Hyphomicrobiaceae bacterium
GTCTTAACTGCGGTCAAAGTTCTGATGCGCCCACGGACGTTGCCTGTCCGGCAGAATACGTCGAAATTGTCACAATTGCTGTCGAAGGTGTGATTGGTCTGCACCGCTCGGAAAACGCTACACTATCAGCAACCGAATAGAAGTCATCGCGATGCCCAATCCTCTTGAAATACGGCACAGTGTTGGAAGGTCGGCGGTGGCCGGCATCGCCATGGTTACCATGATGAGCGCGGCACACGCGCAACAGCCCGTGGAAACGCCGTGGGTCGATACACCGCAGTCTCGCCTGCGTCTGGTTGCTGGTGCCGATCCCTCTCAGCCGGGCGTTCGAGTGGTGCTCGTTGAGATGCGGTTGCAGCCAAGCTGGAAGACGTATTGGCGCATGCCGGGGGATGCCGGTATTCCACCGTCGTTTGATTGGTCCGGATCGGCGAACCTCGGCGCAGTCGAAGTGCGCTACCCCGCGCCGTCCATTTTCGTCGACCAGGGCGGAACAACCATCGGCTACAAAACGGCCGTCACCTTTCCAGTCAACCTGCGCGTCCCGGATTTCAAGGCCCCCACGGTGGTGAAGGTCGAGATCGCCTTCGGCATCTGCCGCGAAATCTGTATTCCCGTCGAGGCCAAGCTGTCGTTGGAGATCCCGCCGAATGCGGTGCTGCCGAAGGAAACGCTGGCGGCATTGAACGAAACGGTCCCGGCGCGCAAAACGCTCGAGCAGGCAGCGCGCGGGCAGCCAGCCGTCGCAGCAATTGCCTTCGACGGTGGGGCCTCCGCGCCGCGATTGACGATCAAGACCAAAGGTGTCGCGGATCTCTTCCTCGAGGGCCCCGACGGACTTTTCGTGCCGCTGCCATCGCGCAGCGCGGTCTCGGGAGACGCCGCAACCTTCGAAGTCGATCTTAAGAAAACGCAGGATCTACCGGATCTCAAAGGCAAGACCTTGACGCTCACGGCCGTCGGCAAGAGCGGCGCCGTGGAGACCACGTGGACCATGCCGTCGCAATTTTGACAGACGCGCGACGATAGCTGGTGACCCTACTCGAACGCTGCTATGTGCTAGCCGCATCGCTTCGTCTCGAAGCGCCAATCGACTGTGCCCGAGATGCTGTCTGCCGCCAAAACGATCCCTGAGCCTCTGGCGTACTGGTCGCGCCGCATCGCGCTGTTTGCGGTCGCCTTGCTGGTCGCGGCGCTCGCGCTCCATCGGCTCGTGCTCGTCACGACGCCGGTCGCGCTGAACACCATCGGCACCGCCTTCGCGTTGTCGGCACTCGCCATTGTCTGCGGCGTGATCGCCAGCATTTCGATCTGGATTCGCGGCCGCGCAGGAGCGGGTGCGGCGGCGTTGGGCGTTGTCCTTGCTGCCGCCATGTGGCTCTGGCCGCTTGCCTACGCGTCGACCGCCACCTCGCTGCCGCGCATCAACGACATCTCGACCGACCTCACCAACGTCCCGAATTTCACAATCCTTGCCCGCGTCCGCGGCGAAGGCGCGAACAAGGCGGAATACCCCGGCGAACGATTTGCCCGCCAGCAGGCTCAAGCCTACCCCGACATTCGCCCGCTCGTCGTCGATCGCCCCGTCGACGAAGTCTTTGACTTGATCGTGACGACGGTACGCGGCCGCCGCGGCCTGGGCTGGAGCGTACTTGTCGAGGAGCCGCCGTCGTTCAAGCCGCCGAAGCCTGGGTTCATCGAGGCGACCGAGCGCACCACGGTCCTTGGTTTCGTCGACGACATCATCATCCGCGTGACCGGCAACGAAACCCAGGCGCGCATCGACGTTCGCTCGGCGTCCCGCTTCGGAGCTCATGATTTCGGCGCCAATGCATCTCGCATCCGCCGCCTATTGCGCGAAGTTCAGGGCCGCCTCGAAAGCACCTCGCCGGCGGCGATCGCAAGCCGCGGAGGAAGGCCGGCCGCGCTTCGTGCTGGCAAGGACGGCGCCCTTGTCAAACGGCCCGCAGAACGCTTGCCAGTGAAAGGGGCGCCTCGATCGTCACAAGACCCCGCTCCCAAAGATGCTCAACGTGCGCCAGCACCGAAAGCCGCGCCGCGGGGATGACCTTCGGGTCGAGGCCGGCATAAACACGTGCCACCACCGCATCGATATCCGCTGCGCCGCCACGAACCGTTTCGAGAATGGCCTGCTCTCGCATCCGGCGATGGGTGAGATAGGCCCGCGCCATCCGCTGCGGATTGGCGAGCTGTCCGCCGTGCCCCGGGAAGTAAACGGTATCGTCGCCGCGTTCCATCAGCACTTCGAGCGAGCGGCAATAATCCGCCATGCGCCCTTCCGGTGGCGCAACGACGCTGGTGTTCCAAGCCATTACGTGATCGCCGGAAAACAACACCCCCGTGCCATTGAGGCCGAAGCAGAGGTGATCAGGCGTGTGCCCCGGCGTGTGCACCGCCGTCACCGACCAATCGCCGTGCGACAGGACTTCGCCATGCTTCATGACGACATCCGGCTTGAAATCGTGCCGCGCACGATTGCCCCGCTCGCCGCTGTCGGCATGCTCCACGCGTGAGGTAATGTCATAAGGTCCAAAGCCCGCCGTTTTCGCGCCGGTCGCAGCCAGCGCAGCTTTGAGCCCATCGACGTGGTCGCGGTGCGTGTGCGTAATCAGGATATGCGTGATGGGGCGGCCTGCGGCGGTCTTCAAGATCGCATCGAGATGCGCCGCGTCATCTGGACCAGGATCGATCAGCGCCAGCGTTTTCGAGCCGATCAGATAGCTGTTCGTACCCTTGTACGTGAACGGGCTCGGGTTGTTCGCCACCAGCCGCACGACGCCCGGCGCAAGCTCCCGCGGCACGCCGTAGGCAAACTCCATGGTGGTTCGGAACTGGATCGGTTCAGTCATCAGAGGCCTCGCGCCGGCAAACTCGCCCGTTCATAGACCGTCGAGGCCGAAAAGTCGCGGCTGTCGCGGTTCTCGCGCCGTAAAGCGCCAATCAGCCAGCCTTTGGAGCGCCTTGGCCGCCGTTGACCTCGTGCTCGATCGTTTCGATTAAGCCTGCAATACGCTCTTCCGCGATCGCCAGCTTGCCGAGCAGCTCGTGTCGGTACTCAGTGTCGGCCGCCTGTTGCCGGGCGAGTGCATAGATCGCGACGACCTGCCGTGCGATTTGCTCCAGCGCCCGTTGATCGAAATCGCGCCCCTCGCGTCCCTGCAACGTCCAGGCAAGCTCGTGCACTTGTTCACTGGCTTTGAGGATGGACTGTGCAATCGACGGCTGGGCCGCATCCCCCTTGATCGCAGGAGCCGCCAGCGCCCCCTTCGAGGACGCAACCGCCGCCGTCACCTCTTTGACCGCATCACGCACCAAATTCAGCTGTGATTTCAATCGCTCAGCGAGTGCAGTCGGCTCGCGCAAAGAGGCAGACAGACGGCTCATCGCGTCCTGCAAAAGAGCATTGTCGACGCGCCGCGCCCGCCGTCCATGCTCCGCCAGGAACCACCGACCCCGCGCCGTCGCCAACAAGGTCGCCTCGATCGAACGGTACTCGCCGTCGCTATCCTCGGGATTCGTAACGGGGGCTTGGCTCACCGCAGGACCTATGCGCTCTGGAATAAAGATCTCTACCGCCACGATATGCGATTCGCGATCGGCGCGGCACAAGGCAGCTTCGGCGGACCGGCGTATGCCTCGTGTTTGGGCGAAACATTTCCGCCGCGTTCCGATTCTACGTGACTTACGGATCACTTGGAACGTGCTCAACCCTTGACTATAGTGCACTGCAAGGTGTTCTGGCGGTCCCGGGGGAAAACGGGTGGTTCGCCAGATGTCTACGGGGGCCATAAGTTCGCGCGGGCCAGATGTCTGCGCAGGGTTGTCCCGACATCGAGTGACACACGAGTGGCGACGCTGTCCGCGTGGCACGCCTTGGCGGCGGCAGTTGGGTTTGGAGTGGGTGCGGTATGAAGTGCAATCCGTTGCGTTGGCTTTGGGGCCTCATTCCGATTTTTGCTTTGAGCTGGCTGACCGTGCAATTCGAGCACGGCCGCATCGAAGCTGATCTGGCCGCGCGTGTCGCCACCCAGTTGAAAGGGGCCGGCATCGACTACGCAAAGATCGCGTTCACCGGCCGCGACGGCATTCTGAGTGGCCAGGCCGTCGACGAAGAGTCACCGCAAAAAGCGCGTCAACTCACCGAGGGCATTTGGGGCGTCCGCATCGTCGAAGACAAGAGCACGCTGGTCGAGCGCGCATCGAACTTCCTCTGGTCCGCCGTCCGGTCCGCAAATCGCGTCGAATTGCGCGGCATGGTACCGAATGAGGCGACCCGCCAATCGATTGTCGGCCTTGCGCGCACGACGTTTGCGAACACCGAAGTCGTCGACAGCATGACGATCCGGCGCGGTGTCCCCTCCCAAGATACTTGGCTTTCGGGCGTATCGTTCGGCATCAAACAACTCGCCGCACTGAAAACCGGTGAAGCCCGCCTCGACGGCCTTGGTCTCGCGGTATCGGGCGAAGCAGGAACTTTGGATGCCTATAGGGGCGTCAAAACGGCATTGGCGAGCCAGCTCCCGCGTGGGATCCGTTTGACGGATGAAAAGATAGCGGCGCCGGTCGTAAAACCCTACGTCTGGGGCGCGCGTGCGCTCGGCACGCAGGTTACTTTGACGGGCTTCGTGCCGGCCGAACGCGTTCGCGAGGAAATCGCCGCTGCGGCCAAGGCCGCGTTCCCGGCGGCCCGCATCGTCGACCAGATGCAACTCGGCGAAGGTGCACCGGCAAACTTCAATTCTGCCGCAACGGGCTCGATCAAGCATCTCGCACAGCTCGAGGAAGGCCGCGCGGATCTCAGCGATACGCGTGTGACACTTGCCGGCACCGCTAACGATGCCGCGACTGCCGACACGGTCCGTGGTGGCGTCCGGCAAGCGCTGCCCCGCACGTTCTCGCTGGTCGATCAAATCCGCGTTCGTGAAGTCGTGCTTCCGACGCCGCCTCTGGTCGTGCCACCACCACCAGCGACGCCGCCTCAGGCAGCAGCCCCAGCACCGACGCCGCCTCCGACCCCGCCCGCGCCGCCTGTCGCTGCAGCACAGCCAGCCCCACCACCGGCCGCGCCAGCCGTTGCCCCGCCAACCTCTGCCTCGCCAACCTCTGCACCGCCCGTGCCGTTGCCGCGAACGGTTTCGCCATTCACCACCTCGCTCGATCTTGATCCCGGCCGCGTCATACTGTCTGGTTTCGTACCGAGCCCCGCCGCGCGCGACCTGATCGAGGCCGCCGCCAAGTCACGCTTCCCAGGCCGCTCCATCGACAACCGGCTTGAAGTCGCCGCTGGCGCCCCAGCAGGCTGGCAGGGCTGCGTCGAAGCCGGCATGATCGGCTTGCAGAAGGCGAGCACCGGCAAGATCGGGCTGTCTGATCGTAAGCTCACCGTCAGCGGCGTCACCGACGATGACGACCAGATCGAAGCTGCACCCGCAAATGTGCGCCTGGCATCGCTTGGCGCATGCGACAGCGACGTCAAGCTGCAAGCGGCTCCCGAGCCCGATCTCAATTGGCGCGCGGTTTATAGCGGTCAGGTCGTCACCTTGAGTGGCGATGTGACCAGCGCCACTGCCAAACGGTCGTTGGTCGATCAGGCCGGCCGCCTATTGCCCAATGCCCGCGTCGTCGATCAGATGCGCGTCGTCGAGCACGGCTCTCGCAAATGGCCGCAAGTGGCCGATGCGGGCTTGCGTATGCTCGCCGATTTGAAGTCTGGCGAGGCGACCTTGTCCCGCCAACAGCTGACGGTATCAGGTGAAGCAGATGACCAGTCGGTCGTCGTCGGCGTTCGCGAGCGTCTCGGCCGTATCGCGCGGGGCTATAGCGGCACCGAGCAGGTGCGCGTCGCCGTCGTCGCACCGCCGCCCGCCCCGCAGCCCCCTGCTGTCCAACCGCCCGCAGCCCCGCCACCCCCGGCGGCACCGCCGCTCGTCGACCCACGCGCGCGGGCCTGCCAGGAAGGACTACGGACCGCCGCGAAGGAAGGCATCATCAACTTCGAGCGCGCCAAGGCGGATCTCGCACGCGAGAGCTTGCCGACGCTCAACAAGCTCGCCCAGATCGCACGGGATTGTCCGCAAGTTCGCATTGAGATCGAAGGCCACACCGACGCCGAAGGCACACCCGAGCGCAACGCGCGTCTTGCCGACCGCCGCGCTCGCGCCGTCGCCGATTATCTGGTCAAAGCGGGCGTCGAGGCGGGCAAGCTGGTCGCGATCGGTTACGGCGAAACCCGCCCGGTCGCACCGAACGACACCCCTGAAAACCGCGCCCGCAATCGTCGCATCGAATTCACCGTTCGCGAGTGACGATCCGCAGTGGTGCTGTTTGCCTTATGAAGCCGCCTGACCGAAGCGTCTGACAGAGTGAGTGGACAATGGGCTATCTGCTTCTGACCTTGTGGCCGTACGTGCTCGGCGCGTTCGCCATCGGCTTGTTGACGGGTGCGGTGTCATGCAGCCGCTACGACGATTTCTAAGACGCGCATGCGGCCTGTCATGCATCAGGCCCACAGTTGTTGATCGCGTAGGCGGATCGGGGATGATCCGCGGGAGACGAATGAAATGAATGCGCTAAATCTGCAGGTACTGCTGCTTCTTTCGGCGGCCTTCTTCCTTGGCGCCGCGATCGCCTGTGGTCTGCGCAAACTGTTTGCCCCCGCA
>JAPXTA010000199.1:0-6676 GCA_033812735.1 Hyphomicrobiaceae bacterium
GTACGAGTAACCGGCGCCGCCGGCGAACTGGATGCCACCTGCCGTCCAGGTATCGACCGTGGCGTTCGCATCCTCTGTTGTCGATGTTCCCGTCTTCGCCACATGCAGGCGAATGTCGCTGCGCCCATCCGCGCACCAATGTGCCAAGGCTTTGAGCGTACCAGCCGGTTGTCCCCCGGCACGATGGCAAAGCGGCGCCGATAGCAGCGCTTTCAGCATCGCATGCCCTTCGGGCCGGATCAGCTTGTTCGGAACCACCGCCGGTTCAGCGGTCAGGTTTTGCTGAGCCGCGTCGCGATGCGTGTAGTCGAACGCCTTGACCAACGACGGCGCGCGCACCGGCTTGCCGCCACGGTCCGTCAATGCCGCAAGCACCACTGCCGCCATTTGATGGACGCGGCGCGGCGATCCCGCGACGAGACCGAGCACCGCTGCTGTCGATGGTGGCGTCCGTTCGCCGTTCGCGTCGGCAGGCGGCATCGTCAGGCCAAACCCATCGATCAAACGCTTGACGCGCTCCTGTCCGAGATTGGCGGTGCGCGCGATCAGCGGCGCATTCAGCGAACACGCAAAGGCGACCGCGGCGCGGCGTGACCCCGGCGTCGCGCCCGATCCCTTCTCGCAGGTTTCGTTGTTGCCCGCCGGCGCCAACGGATCATTGTAGAGCGTGCCCGGCTGATCGCGACCCTCATTGGCGATGCCGATGGCCGCCACGATCTTGCCAGTCGACGCGATGTGCCGCGCCTCGCGCTCGCCGTCGTACCGCCCGGTGCTGGCATCCCGCGCCCATGGCGATCCGAAATACGGCGCACTCTCGCCGCTCTCGAAATAGCGTACGATCTCACCTTGAGCATTGGCGGCGACAACGACGACGTGCGGCAATTTTCGATCGGCGCCCACCTTGGCCGGATCGAGTGTGTATCCGGGATTGATCTTCGCCTGCTCGGCCGCATCGATCTTGGTGAGCGTCTGCTTGATGCGCTCGTGGAAGGCGAGGTTCTCCATCGTATCCAGCGTCGTCGTCACGCCGCGTACATGCTCACGCCAGCCAAATCCGTAGGCCTGCTTCATTTCCTCGCGCAATCCGAACCGCGCGGCCGGCAGCAGTGCATTCGCGCGGATGATCGGGTTGGCTTGTGCCCGCTTGGCGAGTTGCGGCGCGAATTGGTCGAGCGCTTGCTGCAGTTTTGGGCGCACACGCGGATCCGGCGGCCCGCCAGCCATCTGGATCAGTTCGAACATCACCTTCTTGCGTTCGGTCTCGTCCTTGATGAGGACTTGCGCGCACGCCTGAGCCCGGACCTCGGTGATGTATTTCCAGCGATCTTCGCGCACCTCGTTGAGCTTCTCGCTACCGGGCATCAGGATGATCGGCTTGTTAACCGCCGATGCGAGAACGAACTGCTCGGCGGCGGTGAGCCGCGAGGCGTCTTTGCCAAAGACGATACGGCTCGTCACCTCGACCCCGTGCAGCGGTTGCCCGCCGGTCCGCTGTGCCAGCCAGATGTGGTTGGCCGCCCACTGCTTCAGCGGCGTATCGTCTCCACCGCTGGTCAGTTCCTGATAGATCACCGGCGCGAGCCACCATTCGCTCAGCTTGCGTCTCAACTTGGTCAAACCACCCTCGGACGCCGATGGCGGCGTGTTGTAGATCACGCGCGCGAATTGCATTGGCAGCGTTGAGCCACCCACCCCCAGCGTCGGCCGTTTAAGTGCGATCGACCGCTTGATGCTCGAATAGGGGATCTTGAGGACACCGATGAGATCGATGCCGTAGGGATTGAGCCAGCCGCCGAGGTAGCGGTCCTCGTGATAAGTGAGACACTGCCAGTAGCCTTCCGGCACCTCCCGCACGGGGATCGATTTGTGATCCGGGTTGGCAACGTAGTCGCCGACCTCGATCGGTGCATCGGTGTAGTTGACGTCGCGGCGGCTATCGAGACGCGGATCGAAGGTGCCGACGAACGCGCCGGTGCTGTCGTAGACGGCGGTCGCAAGCCATCTCTCGCTGTCGTAGCGGAGCTTTTCCCCGAGTGTGGATTGCCCGACGATGCCGCGGATCGGCGCCACCACATAGACGAGCACCAGAGCGAAGGCGACATAGGCGATTGCAGCTGTGAACACGTGCCGCAACGGGCCGATACGGGGATTGAAGACCACCCCTTGCGCGATGAACCGCAACGCATGCAGCGGCACGGCGAGGATCGCCTCAAGCGCACGCATGATCAAACGGACTGGATGCACGTCGGCTGCCTCAGGACGCCCCACGATACGGAGAGCAGCCTACGGCGTAGTCGACATTTGTGGCGCGGCTCGGCCCCGTCTGAGGCTGAATGGAGGCGAATGTCCGGCAACGCACAGGCCGACGTAACTATCCCTTGCCGGCCGGCTTGACTGTCGGGGCAACCCCACGCGCCGCGTGTGAAAGACTCGCGAGCAAAGCAAGAGTCACGGCGACGGCCGCTCCGAAGGACTGAACGGGATGCCTCACTGACAGCAGTGCCAAACAGATCAGCACCGCGTTCGCCAGCATAACCCGCAGCACCACCTCGTCTTGCCGCACCGAGCCCCGCGCCGCCCTTTGATAGAAGTGGGTGCGGTGTGCCTGCCAGGGCTTCTCGCCGGCCATCATCCGCCGTGCGAGTGTGATCGTCGCATCGGCAATGAAATACATCGGCAGGATCAACGCCGCCGCGACAAGCCCCCTGAGCGCGAGATCGAGCATCAGAAAACCGAGCAGGTACCCGAGTGGTATCGAGCCGACATCACCCATGAAGATCCGCGCAGGATGCCAGTTCCAAACGAGGTAGCCGACCGAGGCACCGGCTATCGCAAGCGCCATTGGCTCGAACGCTCTGTCTCCGCCGGCCAGGATCACGACCCCCGCATACCCGAGCGCAACGGCCATCGCCTCACTCGCGGCCAACCCGTCGATGCCATCCATGAAATTGTTGAGGTTGATGGTCCAAAGCCAGGCAAGCGCGAGCAATCCGCGCTCGGCCCATAGCGGCATGGCTGGCAGCACCCGCCAATTGTCCGGCAACACGGCCATCACAATCGCGACGGCGACAGCCTGACTGACGAGGCGGGTAATCGGCCAAAGCTCGCGCCGGTCGTCGATCCACGAGACAATTGCGAGCATGATCGCCAGCGCCAGCAACACCTTCGGCAACGGCGACGCGGGCCAGGACCAGACCGGCCAGAGGACCGCAACCGCTGCAATGATCGCGATCCCGCCCCCAGCAGGCGTCGGCGCCGTGTGCATGCTGCGATCGTTGGGATGGACATGATGATGCGGTGACGACAGAGCACGCACGGCAAGCCCGCTCAAGGCCCAAGCCAGCAACGCCGCCGCAACGATGAGCCCCAGTTCAACCACGCCCTCGACGCCTCACTTCTTGTTGCAATCCAGCAAGCCCACTCACGCACCGCACCATAATCAGCGAACCGAAGAACGGCGCAAGCCGAACCCTTAGGCCTTTGCATTGAAGCAGCTTTTGCCAACCGCGATAGACAGCACCATACCCAAACGGGCCGCATCACAGCGGGCGGTAGCGGGCCACTTTATCCACAGACCGGCCGCGATTGAGATTGGCAGTTGCAGTCGAGTCGGTTCAATACCCCGGCCAAGTCCGCTCAGGCGTCGCCTGGACGGGGAACGAGGGGGCCGACAAGAGCTCCGGCGTTTCGGACAATAAGGGCGGGTGCATCGCTGCACCCGCCCTTATTCTTTGCGCGCATGCGGCGATTTGTTTTCCAACGCAATGTAGTGCTCGGCCTTGGCTATGAATTTGGCCTCTTCCTCGACAGTGGGAAACGCACCGAGAGGAATGGGGATAGCCTCGTATCGGTTGATCCATATAGCTAGGAAGGTCCGTTCTCGCGTGACGGCTGATACCGCGCGCCAATTGAAACGAGCCGACGAATCTTTTGTCACAAAGTCCAATCCACCGTCCGTCAACTCAACGGATGCATCTTTTTCCCTCAAGCTCAATTCTTGCCGGGCACGCCTGCGGATCAGCCATGATGGTACGAATTGCGATAGTGTTGTAGCGGCCAACGTCAGAGCAATTGCAACTTGCATTGAGTACCGATCTAGATCCGGATCAAATCGGACCAAGCCGCCGCCGAATGCAAAGCCGACGACTACGAAGAGGAAAAGGTTGAGCCAGGAGGACGTGTTGCTGCCAATCTTCCTTTGCACGGCGTCTTCGGCCTGAAGCCGCAAATCAGCGGTTATACGATACGTCACTAACATCGCATGTTCCGAGACAAAAAAGCTCCGCCGAGAGATTATCCCGCCGGAGCCAGGGCTTAAAGTATCTTGTGCCGATCAGCCGCGCTTGGCGACGTCGAGGTAGTCCCGCTTTGCGGCGCCGACGTAGAGCTGACGCGGACGGCCGATCTTCTGCTCGGGATCCTCGATCATTTCCTTCCACTGCGCGATCCAGCCGACGGTGCGGGCAACCGCGAACAGCACCGTGAACATCGACACCGGGAAGCCCAGCGCCCGCAGCACGATGCCCGAGTAGAAATCGACGTTCGGATAGAGCTTCTTCTCGATGAAGTACGGATCGCTCAGCGCGATCTGCTCGAGTTCCATCGCCACTTCGAGGATCGGATCGTTGATGCCGAGGACCTTGAGCACTTCCTGCGTGGTCTTCTGCATCACCTTGGCGCGCGGATCGTAGTTCTTGTAGACGCGGTGGCCAAAGCCCATCAACCGCTGTCCCGAGTTCTTGTCCTTGGCCTTCTCGACGAACGACTTGATATTCTTCTTGTCGCCGATCTCGGTCAGCATTTTCAGCGCCGCCTCGTTGGCGCCGCCATGCGCCGGACCCCAAAGGCAGGCGATGCCGGCGGCGATACAGGCGAACGGGTTGGCGCCCGACGAGCCGGCAAGCCGCACCGTCGACGTCGACGCGTTCTGCTCGTGATCGGCGTGCAGGATGAAGATGCGGTCGAGCGCGCGCGAGAGCACCGGATCGACGTTGTAGGGCTCGCACGGCACCGCGAAGCACATCTGCATGAAGTTCGACGTGTAATCGAGGTCGTTGCGCGGATAGATGAACGGCTGGCCGATCGAGTACTTATAGGCCATGGCCGCAAGCGTCGGCATCTTCGCGATCATGCGGTGCGTGGCGATAACCCGCTGGCGCGCGTCGTTGATATCAGTCGAGTCGTGATAGAACGCCGACAAAGCGCCGACCGAACCGCACATGATCGCCATCGGATGGGCGTCGCGGCGGAAACCCTGGTAGAACCGCGTCATCTGCTCGTGGATCATCGTGTGACGGGTCACGATCCCACGGAATTCCTCGAATTGCTTCGCCGTCGGCAGCTCGCCGTTGAGCAGCAGGTAACAGACTTCGAGATGGCTCGACTTCTCGGCCAATTGTTCGATCGGGTAGCCGCGATAGAGCAGCACGCCTTCGTCGCCGTCGATATAGGTGATCTTGGAAGAGCAGTTCGCGGTCGAAGTGAAACCCGGATCGTAGGTGAACATTCCGGTGTTGGCGTAGACCTTGCCGATGTCGACGACATCCGGCCCGATCGTACCGGATCGAACGGGCATCTGCGTCTGCTTGCCGTTGAGGTTCAGCGTCGCGGCCTTCCCAGACGCGTTGGTGTCTGCGCTCATCGTAGAGTCCTTCCGCTTGGATTCGATCCCGAACGGTTCCGCAACCGGATATCCTTTCGGGCTGCCAACGCGTCGCCCCTCACCGATCGGAGGGGTTTCTTGCCGGCCATGCCTGCTGCGCTGGGCATCAGGCATGTCATGCTTTCACCTGCGACGCTGGAACATCCCTATGATCGGGTGAGCGCGCGATCTATGCTTGTGCCTAGTACACTTTGTGCAGTGCGACAAGCTGTCCGTTCGGCGGACGAGGCCCGCATTTTGCCTCACTCGTTTGCGGGTTCGCCGGCGCGATCCCGGTGCCGTGTTGAAGCCCAAAACCCCGTGTTGACTATCGGGGCTCGCATGTTAACGACGACAACCGATTTAAGGTCAGAGCAAACGATGTACGCCGTCGCAGCGAAACGCAGTGGCAAGGCAACCGGTGGCCGGCCGTCCGGCGGCTGGCACGTGGCTGTGATCGTCGCCGCTGCGTCACTGCTAGCGGCGCTGATGCCGGCACCAGTTGCGGCCCAGGCGCCGCCCGCTCAAGCGCCGATCCCCGGATGGGCGACGACCCCGCCGCAACCAGCGCCGAAGGCGGCACCCGATCCCGCCTGGGCGCCCGCGCTCAAGGGGCCGCAGACCGAGTCGAAGCTGCCCCCTCCCCCGCCACCGCCCGCGACGGCCACGCCGCCCGCCAACTCGACCACGATTGCCCGGCCCGGCAGCACACCCGGCGGCCTCGCGGCCATCACCTTCGCCGCCCAGGTCTCCGAGGAAAGCCAGCCCATCGACCAAGGGGTCGTCTGGCGCATCTACCGTGACAAGCCAGGTCCTGACGGCAAGCTCCGGCTGGTCGCGACCCAGCGCGAGGCAACCCCGACCGTCCGCCTCGAGCCGGGCGACTACTTCGTCAACGCCGCGCATGGCCGCGCCAACCTGACCCGCAAGATCTCGGTGTCCTCAGGCAAGTCCGCGACCGAACGGTTCGTCCTCAACGCCGGAGCACTGAAGCTGATCGCCCAGCTCGCCTCGGGTGAACCGGCCCCCGAGCAG
>JAPXTA010000200.1:0-6559 GCA_033812735.1 Hyphomicrobiaceae bacterium
GCGTGGGATAGGGGGGATGGATTCCTTTTCCCGATGTGCGACGGATGATCAAAGTCATGCGTTCCCGGCCGAGCGCCGCGAGAGCCGGGATCAAGTCGGTGGTCGGCTTGGTGACTGGTGCGATGGATCTACCGACGTGACCCCGGGTCTAGCGATCTTCGATCGCTGCGGCCGGGGACGCATGGGATAGGGGGGATGGATTCCCTTTCTCGATGTGCGACGGATGATCAAAGTCATGCTTTCCCGGCCGAGCGTCGCGAGAGCCGGGATCAAGTCGGTGGTCGGCTTGGTGACTGGTGCGATGGATCTACCGACGTGACCCCGGCTCTTGCGATCATGCGATCGCCGCTGCCGGGGAGGCATGGAAATAGAAGTCGGTATCTTCGCTAGAGGAAGCCGCGGGGAGAATTCGACGATGACCAAGATCACGACATTCGGAGACCTCGATGGCCGGGAGATCAGGCAGGTCGAGATCGCTAGCGAAGGCGCGCGGGCGTCGATCATCGAATATGGCGCTGTTGTCCGGGATCTCATCGTCAGGCGGAGCGACGGGCGCGAACAGCGCGTCGTTCTCGGGCTCAACTCCCTCGGCGACTACGTCACGCACTCGCCGCATATGGGCGCGATCGCCGGGCGATTTGCGAACCGTATCGGACACGGCCGCTTCACGCTCGACGGCGTCACGTACCAGCTACCGCTCAACCAGGACGGCAAGCATGCCTTGCACGGCGGCGGACCGACAGGGTTCGGCAAAAGTGCGTGGACGATCGTCGCGCACGATGCGTCGTCGGTGACGCTTGTGCATGTGTCGCCTGATGGTTTCAACGGGTACCCCGGCACGATGCAGGCGACGTGCCGCTATTCGCTCGCCGGCAGTTCTTTGTGCATCGAGCTTTCGGCCATCACCGACAAGGCGACCGTCGTCAATCTCTGTCATCACTCGTATTTCAATCTCGCTGGGTCGGCCGACATTCTCGACCACACGCTCGAGGTTCGCGCGAATGTGTTTACGCCGGTTGATAGCGATCTTATTCCTAACGGCGAATTGAAAGCCGTCGCCGGAACGCCCTACGATTTTCGCGTGGCGCGGCCGATCCGGCTTGTCGACGGCGACGGCAAGCGCGTCTGGTACGATCACAACTTCATGCTGCGGCGTGAACGCACGGAGCCGAGCATTGCCGAGGGGTTGCGCGTCGCACACGCGGCAACACTCGCCGCGCCGGATCGCTCGCTCGCGATGGAGGTGTGGACGACGGAGCCGGCCCTGCAAGTCTACGACGGCTTCAAGGTCAACATGACGGTCGATGGCCACGGCGGCGTTCGCTATGGCGCCAACGCGGGTATCTGTCTCGAGCCGCAGCATGTGCCCGATAGCCCGAATTTGCCGCACTTTCCGTCGACAGTCCTGCGGCCCGGCGATGTCTATCGCCAGGTGACGGAGTATCGGTTCAAGTGATCGTCTGATTGGCCGCGCTTCCTTCGCGAAAACCGCGGCACACTTGTCCTGGAAGCACTCTAGAATACGAGCGCATCCATGGCGGCCGCCGGACGGAACGGCAGCGGCGCGAACAGGGCGTCGAGTTTCGCGCGTGAGAGCGGGCCATCGACGTGGATAGCGCTGGCAATGAAAAGTGATGGGATGCCGGCGCCTGCCGCGCCGCGAATGTCGGTGTTGATGCCGTCGCCGATGGCGAGCACGCGGTCGCGCGCGATCTCGCGGCCCGCCAGCTTCGCAATCGCCGCCAACGCGGTATCGTAGACTGGCTTGTGCGGCTTGCCGGCATAAGTCACATCGCCGCCGAGGCTTGCGTAAAGCTCTGCCAGGGCGCCCGCGCAATAGATGACTTCATGGCCGCGTTCGACCTTGATGTCGGGATTGGCGCAGATCATCGGGATGCCGCGGCCGACGAGGTCGACGAAGAGATCGCGGTAGTTGTCGGGCTGCTCGAGCTGATCCTCTTCAAGGCCGGAGCACAGCAGCAGTTCTGCATTCGCTGCATCGGTTTCAGGCCAGTCGAGGCCGGCGAAGATCCCGTGATCGCGATCGGGTCCGACGTGGAGGAAGGGCACCGGCTTGCGGGCTTGCATCATCGATCGCGTCACGTCGCCCGACGTGACGATTGCGTCGTAGCTCGCCTCGGTGATGCCGAAGGTCTGCAAGTGCTTGGCGACGACGCTCGCGGGGCGGGGCGCGTTCGAGACAAGCACTACGATGCCGCCGGACTTGCGGAATGCGGCCGTCGCGGCCTTGGCGCCTTCGAAAGCGGACTTGCCGTTGTGCAGGACACCCCAAACATCGCAGAGCCATGCTTGTGCAGGGGGGCGTTCGGACAGGTTTGATAGCAGCGGGATCGATATCGTCATGCGGGCTGTTTATGTCGTGATGCGGCCGCTGTGAAGCCACCTCAATAAATAAGGGCGGCAACGCGGGACGTTTCGCCCCAGGTTGCCGCCCCGATCTTGCTGTTGGCTCAGGCCGTCTTGCTGATGGCTTAGGCCGCTTGAACGCGCGCGAGGATATCCTGACGCACCGGGCGCGGGGCACCGAAGAGGGTGCCCTGGCCGAGCAGAACGCCGAAGCCGAGGATCTCCGCCAGGTCGCGTTCGCTTGCGATATTGCCGACGACGAGCGCGAGGCCGATTGCAGAGAAATGGCGGCAGATGTCGCGCGCCGAGACATAACCGCCCGCTGCCGGCAAGCCGTCGAGGAAGACGGTTGCGTCAAGTTTCACGAAGTCGAAGCGCCGCGCCTTCAGTGCCTCGAAGTCCATGTCGAGATCGGTGACATGGTCTACCGCGAACCGCAGTCCCATGTCGGAAAGTGTGGCGAGCGTTTCCCAATGCAGGCGGCCGAAGCGGCGGACATCGGCTTGGGTGAACGAGAGGACCATGCCGGCCGGCGGCGTTTCGCCGAGCACGCTGTTGATCTGGCCGATGAACGACTGATCGGTGAGGGTGTCGCCCGTGACGGTCGCCAGGACGTCGGAGGGACGGCCGCGGCTTTGCACGCGTTCGGCGACGCGGGCCGCGCGCGGCAGCTTCACGAGGTCGATGCGAGGGCCCAAGCCGGCGGCGCGAACGATCGGATCCATGACATCCGCCGTGATCGGCTGGCCGTCGCTGTCGCGGAAGCGGACCGCAACTTCGAAGTGGCGCGGCTTGCGCTCATCGAGCGCCTGAATGGGATCGAGATAAACGTCGACGCGTTCAGCCTCGATCGCTTCGAGAACGCGCGACACATCGGGTGATGCCGCCGGCGGAACGAAGCGTGCTTGCGGCGATGGTTCCGCCGCTTTCGGCGGCGTGCGGCTCGCCTGCGGTTGCGGGGCTGCGGCCGTACGCCGATCCGGATCGGGCGTTGTCGCCTTTGGACCACCGACTTCGCTCGCGAGTTGCTTCACGAGGTGTTGCAGGCGTTCGTAGTTTTTCGGGTTTGCCTGCGTGGCTGGCTTCGCGGGGGCCGGGTCGGGTTGGCGAGCAACCGTCGCCTGCGGCGATTGCGGCGCCGCTTTTGGTGCGGGCTGAGGTGCCAGTTGCGGGGCCACTTGAGGCTCCGGCGGCATCTCCGGCCACGGCGTGTAGCCGCCGAACGCGTCAGCTGGTGTCGCCTGAACCGGCGCGGTCGCCGGTTGCGTCTGACTAGGCGTTGCTTGCACGGGGGCCGTCCTGCGGCGACCGAACGAGCGGCCTTGTTCCAGGGCTTGATGTTCCAGGGCTTGATCCGCAGCCGCGAATTTCGGCTCTGCTGGTAGCGGAGCCGACGGTATGGTCATGGACGGGAGTACCGGCCCGGTGTCGTTTGCGACACGGCCGGCGAGACGGTCGATTTCGGATTGCAGAAGCGCCAGTTCGCTGCGCAGTTCTTCGGCCTGGCGCGAGCGGCGGACCAGCTTGTTGATGGCGAGCATCGCCACATACGAGACGGCGGCTGTGGCGCCTGCGAACCAAGCGTTCGTTCCCATGTGGACGTAGGCAGCCGCACCGGCTGCCCCAGCGATCGGCAACGCTGCGATGGCGACCAGCCAATCGGTCTTGCGGTTTGGGCTAGACGCAGTTGCGTCATGCGGCAGACCGTCTTTGGTCGTCATTGGAACCTCTCTTCGGCGAATCGACGGCGTCATGCGAGAATCACTACGGGAAGCATTGCGACTGCGGGGATGACGGGCAAGCAATCGCGGGACGCTATCACCAGAAAGGTTGTGCGCTTTCGTAGGGTTGCCCGCGATTCGTGGCCTAGGTGCACCGCGCGGCGATTGGGTTGCAATGCGGGGGCTATCGCATAGGCTGAAGCCGATAGATTTGCAGCCGAAGGCCTGATGAGCGCTCGCCCTCAGATTCTCGCGCCGTTGTTTCTCGCCACGGCCGCTCTGGCGTGGGCGGGCAATCACGTCGTTGCCCGCGCCATCGCGGGAGAGGTCCCGCCGGGGCAACTCAACCTGCTGCGCTGGGTGGTTGTCGCCTCATTGATCGGCCTTGTCAGCTGGCGCCAGATCGCCGCCGATTTTCCGCTGATGAAGCGCAATGCCGGGCGTCTGTTCCTGCTCGGCGCGTTCGGCGGCGGCATCTTCGGCACGCTCCAATACGTGAGCATGCAGTACACCTCCGTCGTCAATATGGGCGTTCTGAATTCTGTCGGCCCGGCCTTCATCGTTGCGGCGAGCGTGCTCATCTTCCGCGACACGGTACGGCCGATCCAGGTCGCCGGCATCTTCGTGTCGCTGCTCGGCGTGATGGCGATGGTCAGTCAGTTGAGCTTGCAGCGGCTTGCGACGTTCGCGCTCAATGCCGGCGACATTCTCATCGTGCTCAACATGATGCTGTTTGCCGTCTACTCCGCGTGCCTTCGGCTGCGCCCCGCCATCCAGCTGTCGAGTTTCCTGTTCGCGATGGCGCTTGCCGGGGCGATTGCGAATATTCCGTTCGTCTATGTGGAGTGGGAGGCCGATTATCTTCTCGAGGCGAGCTTCAAGAGTTTTGGGGCGCTCGCGTATGCCGCGCTGATGACGTCTATCCTCGCCTATATCTGCTGGTCGCGCGGCGTCGAAGCGATCGGGCCGTCACGCGCCAGCGTGTTCCTGCATCTGATCCCGTTCGCGAATGCCGGCTTCGGCGTGATGTTGTTCGGCGAGCAGTTGCGGCTCGACCATTTCGTGGGACTGGCGCTGTCGCTCACTGGGGTGTGGATGACGTCGCAGTCAGGAACGGCGGTTGGGAAGAAGAAGAAAGCAAAGACGCCGGCCACTCGCGCAGTACGTCCGATGCCTCAACGCTCGATGCGATGATGTAGCGCGAGCAGGATCTTGAGCGGGGCCGAGGCCTCGAACGCCGCTACTTCCATTCGGGGAACATCGATGCCGATGACGCTTGCGACCGCGGGGTCTGGCACGCGTTCGATCGCCGTCGATGGGACGATGTCGACGACAAGCGACAACATGACGTGTTGGTTTGTCGGCAGCGTGACAATGCCGAGGCCGCGCACTTCGAGCTTGCCGCGAATAGTCGACGGTGCCGACATCACGATCGAAGCATCCTGCGACTTCAGTTCGACCTGATCGTCCGATACGAGCGCGAGCGATCCGAGCGGCGGACTAGCGAGCGCTGGGTAGCCTTCGCGCGGCGTGGCGAGCAGGCGAAGCGCGAGATCGGATTTGCCCGATCCCGACGGGCCGCGGATGAGCACGCCGTGGGGGCCAAGTGCGACTGCGGTGCCGTGAACGAGCATGCTGTCGCACTCCGCTTTGTCAGACGGCCGGACCCGGGCGTGCCGGCTTCGATAGCAGCTCGATCGCGTCGGCCAAGTCGCGATCCTCGATGTTGAGCGCTTTTCTCGCGACGCGGATGTGGTGCGCCTCACGGAGCACGTCGGTGTGGGTATGTCCTACAGGCGGGTCGAACTTGTAGCAGGCGAGTTCGAGTAGCTGCCCGAGCGGGTCGCGGAAATAAAGGCTGTCCATGAAGCCGCGGTCGATCTCGCCCGACGAGGCGTAGCCACGCGCCTTCAGACGCGCCGCTGCCTGCGTGTAGGTGGCGCGCGAGACGATGAAGGCGAGGTGATGCAGCGCGCCTGCCTTCAATGCGGGCGGGCGCGGGTCCTTCTTCCAATCCTCGCTCGTGAAGATCGTGATGAGCCGGCCGTCACCTGGATCGAAATACAGGTGGTTCATCGAGTGATCGTCGAGGTTCGGCTGCTCGAACACGAACGGCATGCCGAGCACGCCTTCCCAGAAGTCGATCGACGTCTGGCGGTCGGCGCCCATGAAGGTGATGTGGTGCACGCCCTGCGTCTGGATGCGGGGCGGGGTATTCGTCTCGGTCATCTCAGGTACTCCGTTGCTGGTGTCATACATCGGAGTGCGTAAACGCGAAAACAATCGGTGGTTCTCACACCGAGGGGAATGGCAGAGCCAACCGGACGACGGGATATGCAACCGTGATGCATCTAGGTTAACGCGACTTGCGATCCGGCGCGTCTTCACGCGACGCGAGCCAGGTCGCAAACAAAAAATGCCGGGCGGCGGATCTACTTTACGAGCCGCGGATAAGGGAGGGGAGTGCGGCT
>JAPXTA010000201.1:0-6376 GCA_033812735.1 Hyphomicrobiaceae bacterium
TCATCGTTCCATGGTGCGACAAGATCGCCAAGGAATCGAACAACAGGATGAAGTGTCAGATTTACCCAGCGATGCAGCTCGGTGGCACACCTGCACAGTTATTTGACCAGGCCAAGGATGGCGTAGCCGACATCATCTGGACGGTGCCGGGCTACCAGGCGGGGCGCTTCACGGTATCCGAAGCATTCGAGTTGCCGTTCATCGTGACGTCAACCGAAAAAGGCAGCCGGGCATTGTGGCATTACGCAACGAAGAATGCGATGCAGGAATTCAAGGGCGTGAAGCCGATCCTGTTCCATCTGCACGACGGCAATTTGCTGCATACAGCCAGGAAACAAATCAAATCACTCGAAGACTTCAGGGGCGCCAAGGTGCGTGCGGCGACACGCCAGTCGACCAAGATGCTCACAGCGCTCGGGGCGACACCAGTGCCAATGCCGCTGCCGCAGACCCCCGAATCACTGGCCAAAGGAGTGATTGATGGCGCGTTGATCCCATGGGAAGTTTCGCCCGCGTTGAAGTTGGAGGAAATCGCACAGTTCCACACCGAACTGGATCCATCGTCGGGCCAGATCTCAAACTCGGTATTCATCTTTGCAATGAACCCGGCCAAGTATAACAGCCTGCCGCCCGACTTGAAAAAGGTTATCGACGCAAACAGCGGGCCCGAGGCGTCGGCTTGGGTAGGAAGGGTGTTCGCCGAGTCCGGGCTGCCCGGACGCAAGATCGCCGCGGATCGCAAGAATATCTTCTACACAGTGCCGGCTGCGGAAGTTCAACGCTGGCAAGCGGCTTCTGAAGGTGTCGTGGCCGAATGGGTGAAGGACGTGACTGCTAAAGGCTATGACGGGAAAAAACTGCTCGAAGAAGCTAAAGCCTTAATGAAATAAACAGAATGCCGGTAGTCACGACACTCACGCGCGGCTGCCGGCGCAATCCCCGGCATCTCCAGCGAAACGGGACTGATGCAAGTCGCCGCCATCAATCGCGTGGTCTGACTCTGCCGGTGACGCAGGTCCTGTCCGAGATCCGCTTTCAAGCGTCTTTATACGGTTTATGGCCAAGGCTACGGGAAATCGATTCTGCTGTTCGCAAGGTGAGTGGCACAAGCGCTTCGATCTGCCCTTCTGTAATCCGTGCGGACGGTCCGACGACGGCAATTGCCGCAATAACCGTGCCGTTGAAGTCGAAGACCGGCGCCGCGATGCCCCGGATGTCGGCAATGAATTCTTCCCGTTCGATGCAGTAGCCGGCTTGTCGGATCTCGGCAAGCTGACTGCGAAGCACGGCCGGGTCGACGATCGTATTTTCCGTGTATCGGGCTCGGGGCGCGCGCAGCGCTTCTTCGATCACTTCATTAGGCTGAAAGGCGAGCAGGACCTTTCCGTTTGCCGTGCAATGCAGCGGCGCCCTTCCTCCTATGCGCGCCGCCACGCGCACCGGCTGGCTGCTCTCGATCTTTTCGAGGTAGAGCAGTTCGTTGCGATGGAGGATCGCCAAATGGGTTGTTTCGTTTGTCTCATGGGAAAGCCGGGCCAGATGAGGTCTTGCCACATGGGACAGCTCGCTTTGGGCCAGTTTGGTGCCCGCAAGCACGATGATGCCGTGACCAAGGGTATATTTCTTGGTGTCGGAAAGCTGCTCGACCAGGCTGTGTGCTTCAAGTGTCTTGAGCATATTGAAAACGGTCGCTTTGTTGAGGCCGAGCCTTGTCGCGAGCTCCGTGATCCCGAATGCCGGCGCCTCGGGGGTAAATTGCTCAAGAAGCGTCAATGCATTGTCAAGCGACTTCATGAGGGCGCCCTTTGCCTGGCCCTTGCTGTCCTGTTCCATATGCTTGTCCCATCATCTGATCCGTGAGGATTAAGCGAATTTGTCGAAGCGAATCTGGGATCGCTTAACCCGTGACTTGAGCAGCAAACGTACCATGGCATCAATCATGGCGGGCGGCCCCCCCATATAGACCTGGCGCGCAGAAAGGTCTCCCGCACTGCGGGCGACCACCTCATGTACATAGCCGCGTTCGCCTTTCCAATCCGCGAACTCGCCCGCTTCCGAAATGGCCCAGGTAACTCGCACCGCCCCTCCAGCCGCCTCAATGAGCTCTTGGAGGGACGCGGTCGCGAAAATGTCGGCGGGCGTCCTTACTCCGATAAAAATATCCAGACGCTGCTTGCGAAGCAGGCCGCGGGATAGCGCATCGCGCGCAATCGACAGGATAGGCGCGAGGCCGGTACCGCCGGCGACGCAGAGTATATCGCGCTGTGCGGTCGCATCGATGAATGCGTGACCCACCGGCACCACCAGGCGCAAGGGGATGTCGCGCGCCCCGAGCAGAATTGGCGATGACACGCCACCCGGGACGCGGCGGATATAGAACTCGAGAGTGGAGGTCAGCGTATTGCCGGTGTTTGCCATCGAGTAGGCGCGATATCCTGTGACGCCGGGCACTTCAAACAATGCGTATTGGCCGGCGAGGAAAGTAATCGGCTCGTCGAGTTGAACCATCACGCGTGCGATATCGCTCGTCTCAGTTTCCGCGCTTGCCCGGCCCTTCACGATGCGGACCGGGGGTAGACTCGCGTCCCGCGATTTACATAACGCGTCCGGCAATCTACAGTCACTCTGTGGTAATGCCTGGCACAGGAGCACATGGCCCTCTTGGCGCTTTGTCTCGGGCAGCCCGGGCGCATCCGGCCAGCGGACGACGACAGCACCTTCAATGATCTGGGTACGGCATGAGCCACAAGTTCCTGTCGCGCATTCATACGGAAGCGCATAGCCTGCCCGCAGGCCTGAAATCAGGAGCGGTTCGTCCGTTGCAGCGTCGAAGCCGTTGGCGGCGTCAAAATGGATTCGATGAGGCATGGTCATTAGTCGAGAGTCCGGCAGTTGGTGATGAGGATTCCACTAGTGCGGAAAGAAATGGGCGATATCCGCCTTTATTGCCTGGTCTTGCTGGTTCTATCCGGCAAGACCAGGCAATTACTCGGCCGCTTCCGGGAGTTCGACGAACACCTCGTCGCCGATGACGCTCACAGGATACTGTTGCAGTTTTGCGTCCTCGGGTTCAATCCCGGCGCCCGTCTGTGCGTCGAACTGCCAAAGATGTTCTGTACAAGTGATTACTTCACCATCAAAGGCGCCTTGGCAAAGCGGGATGTCCATATGTGGACACTTGTTCTGGAAGGCACGGATTGCTCCTTTGGTAGAGACCAAGAGCAGGCTGTTGTCAGTGCCCGGGACGGACATTTCGATCATCTCACCCTCCGGAATGTCGGTCCTGGCACATAGCTTGATCGGTTGCGTATTCATCAGTTATCTCGTTAAAGCGGCAAGGGGGTTGGCACTGTGAACATGCGCGTATGGAGCCGTACTGTCCGGCTGTCGATGAGCCAGGTGTCTCCGTTTTTCACGAGCCGATCCTCATAGTGGCCCACGGCGAACAGGTCGCTCTGTCCCTTCATGTCAGTACGGAACACTGAAAAGGTCGACCGCGCCAATGCCTCGCCTTTTTCGAGGCTGATTTGATCCACAGTGATCTGATGCGTCCGGTCGGCCAGGTCATGCACATGTTCCGCCGACTCCTTCAACAGGCGTAGAAGCTCGGCGCGTTTAACCGACATCCAAATCATTTCCTTGCCAATCTCGGGACTGTATGCGCGCAACACATAGCTCCCCGGTTCTGCAAAGGAAGCGATGACGGCAGCAAAATCCTTAGTGTCAAGCAGCCGCCCCACGCGCGCAATCAGCTCGCGTATCGCTTCACGCTCGAAGAGTTGGCTTGCGACGTCAGACATTGGTGATCTCCTTTATTGAATGAGAAACATCGGTATCCACATTACCGTGCCTGAACGGATCATTCGGCGCGCGTCCAAGGCACCGACCCCATTCCTGATAGAAGGCGCGGAGGTTGGCATCGTCCTGCGGTTTCAGCCCTTCTTCCCTGGCAAAGAGGCTGTATCGCGATCCACCCTGGACCATGGTCTCCCACTGCGTTTCGACGGCGGCGATATCCTCTGGGAGATTGCGACCGGCCGGTCCCCATACCTCATTGTGGTGCTGGATCCGCATTGCGCGGACGTCCGGTGTATCGGACTTGAGCCCTACGCCGCGCCATTCGACGAGGGTCTTGCCGGGTGCGAGTGGCGTCATTGTGTCTATACGCATCACGGTCGCGCGAATATTGAGCATCACGTCAGGAAACAGCAGCATGACGACCATGCCGTTCGGCTGCATTCCCGGCAATGCGCCCTCGCTCCGCTCCCCCAGCCCGTAACTGTCGTAGTGAATTACACCCTGCTGAATGATGTTGTGGGAATTCTGGTAAAGCAACCAATTGCGTTCGTGATAGCTCTTGTGTGCGACGGCGGTGCGCCGGTTCAGCACATGCAGGAATTCATGATAGAGCTCGGAGTTGTTGTCTACGAAGAGCTTCCAGTTCGTATTGATGATCGCGCGATGGTAATGGAATACCTCAAGCTCTTCCTGGCCAAGGTGGGTCTTCATATGGTCCGCCATACCACCCAAGAATTGCTCGAGTGGTGGCACGTCGTCCTTCAGGCAAACGAACACCATGCCGCAGAAGATTTCCGTTCGGACAGAGCGCAGTCCAACGTCGTCTTTTTTCAGACTGCAGCCGTCATATCCCTTGCTTCGGGTGATGCTTGTGCACTTACCGTCGAGCGCAAACGTCCATAGATGATAAAGGCACTGCAGGCCCTTCTTCGCATTTCCACGCTCGTCGCGCACTAGGCGCGCGCCCCGGTGTGGGCAAACGTTAAAGAACGCCATAATCGACCGGTCCTCGCTGCGCAGGATGACAACCGGTACCCCGGCGATTTCCTTCGCCCGGTAGTCGCCGGGTTCTGGCAGTTCCGATTCGTGACAGACAAGCCGCCACGTTGCAGCCAGGATTTTCTCTCGCTCTTCCTCGAAAATCACCGGATCCGTATAGATTCGGTTATCTACATAGTGCGTAGACGGAAGCTTAGGGGCAGTAGCCCAGGGACTGACATGATCCATTGCGTTCTCCACATGATCCATTGCGTTCTCCGTTTAGGTATAATAAACATCATTTATTTATAATAAATGATGGCATGTGTACCTCAAGCTGTCAACCACCACACGACGGTTGTGGTGCAAATAGCGGCATCGGTTAGAATCGGTCGATTTGACTGACATGGCCAAGCGCAAGACCATCGAAGAGCTGTTCAAGGGCAGACACTTTGAGCGGGAGATCATCATTCTGTGTGTGCGCTGGTACTTGCGCTTCAAGCTTTCATCGCGCGATCTGGTGGAAATGATGGCCGAGCGCGGTTTGACTGTCGCGCATACAACCATCCTGCGTTGGGTGCAGCGCTTCGTTCCCGAGTTCGAGAAACGCTGGAACCGGTATGCCACTGCAGCCGGCTCCGCTTGGCGCGTCGACGAGACATATGTGAAGGGCCTTGTCAACTTAACGCCGTATTGGCGAAGTGAGAGCTGGTGAAATGGTGCTCAGACTGCGGTAGACGGATTTTGGGTAACGCCAGTGACGAGATGCCAGATAGCGAAGCGTCTGGCGAGTTGATTACGATAGCGCACAGCGCCGAGTTGGTGGCGCTTGATGGCGAAATGCTGTCGGATCGGTCCGAAGCTGGACAGGAATGTTTGCGTTCGTCCTGGCGAGCGAAAGCCTTTCATGCGCCGTTCGCGTTCGCGTGTTGGCTGATGACTATTCTCGGCCCGGTTGTTGACCCGGGCTGCAGCTTTGACGAACACATGCTTGACGTCAGCCAGTTCGGGAATCTCGACTTTCGCCGCCGGATAGCTGCGTAGCTGGTCGGTGACGATCTTACGCGGGCCATTTGGATATTGGGCCAGCAGACGCTGGAAGAAGCGCTTGGCTGCCGCCTTGTCGCGGCGTTTCTGCAGCAGGATATCGAGCTCAGCACCATGCTGGTCGATGGCGCGCCACAGCAGATAAGGCTCACCGCCGACATTGACGAAGACCTCGTCGAGATGCCACGTTGCGCCGGGAGCAGGCCTGGCCTGCTTTACCCGATGGGTAAAGTGCGCGCCGAACTTGTCACACCACCGCCGGATCGTTTCGTAGCTGACGACCACGCCGCGCTCGAAGAGCAGCTCTTCGATATCCCTCAAGCTCAACTGAAATCGGAAATACCAGCGCACCGCGCGACTGATGACGGCGTCTGGAAAACGATGGCGGTGGTAAAGGGGCTTGGATGTCTGCATCGATCGACTTTACCAGCTTCAATCGTTACCGTGACAATGCCCCTGGCAGACATCCCCGATCTCATCTTGCGCCGCTACGCGCGCCGACTTGTCTCCAGGCCGCCCTCAGCCGGAGCCAAGATCAAAGAGCCAGCGCGCA
>JAPXTA010000202.1:0-6217 GCA_033812735.1 Hyphomicrobiaceae bacterium
CCAAGGCACAGCTTGTCGTCATCGGTGCCGACGGCATCTCCTACGGCCGTTCGTTCGCGGGTCCCGACACGTTCCGTCAGCGGTTGATGAAAGAACTCGGCGACAAGGTCGATTGGTCGCGCGTGCACTTCGCCGGCCAGGTCCCTTACGGCGATCTCGTTTCGCTGCTGCGGCTGTCGCGGGCGCATGTCTATCTCACCGCGCCGTTCGTCATATCGTGGTCGATGATGGAGGCGATGGCGCTCGAAAAGGTGGTGATCGCGTCGGACAATGCGCCGGTCAGGCAGTTCATCGAGCCGGGAAAAACGGGCCTCTTGGTCGATTTCTTCAATCCCGTACAGCTTGGCGAGACGATCGCAGCTGTGCTCGACAAGCCCGCCGACTATGCGCCCATCGGCCAGGCAGCGCGCCGCGAGATCGTGACGAAGTACGATTTCGATACGGTCGCCTTTCCCGCGTTCGAGCGGTTCATCGAGGGTGTGGCACAAGCCAAGCGCGCTTGAACCACCTGCCGCCCTTCATCCTGACTTTCTCCCCGCGGGCGGGGGAGACGGAACCCAGACGGAGATACACATGTCATTCTGGAAATCACTGTTCGGCGGATCGAAGGGCACCCCTCAGCCGCCGCCGACAGAAAAATACAATGGGTTCACGATCGCGCCGACGCCCTACGCGGCGGACGGTCAATTCCAGGTGTCGGGCCTTATCACGAAGGTCATCGACGGCGAGCCGAAAGAGCATAAGTTCGTGCGAGCGGATCGCTTTGCGTCGATGGAGGAAGCGACCTCGTTTTCAATCGTGAAGGCAAAGCAGATCATCGACCAGATGGGTGACCGCGTTTTCAAGTGAGACCGCCGTGAAGCAGCACCAGCAGACGCTGACCGTTTCGACGCGCGGGCAGGATCTCGTCGAGATCACACGCGACATACGAGCGGTCGTCGATGCGGCGGCGATCAGCATGGGTCTTGTGACACTATTCTGCCGGCACACGTCGGCGTCGCTGCTCATTCAGGAAAATGCGGATCCGGACGTGCGGCGCGACCTGCTCGCGTTTTTCAAACGGCTCGTCCCTGAAGGCGATCCGCTCTACGTGCATACGATGGAAGGGCCCGACGACATGCCGGCGCATGTCAAGGCGGCGCTCACTCAGACATCGATTTCGATCCCGATCACGCGCGGGCGACCGGCACTCGGCACCTGGCAGGGCATCTATCTCTTCGAGCATCGGACAGCGCCGCATCGCCGGGAGATCGTCGTGCATGTGACGGGCGATTGAGAGCCGACGCACGGCGGCCATGCGCGACCACCATGATGACCAAAGGATCGACTGGCGGCATAAGGGGCGCGCTTGCCTCTGCATATTCGAGTTCCCATGGCCTATCTGCTTCTTGCGCTCATTCCCTCGGCGTTCGCGCTGAACGTCGTTATCGCTCGGGCGCTCGGTGGCGAGTTCGGGCCGGGAACGCTGTCCGCGCTTCGCTGGTTCTGGTCAGCTGCGCTTATCGGGGGGTTCGTCTGGTGGCGCGGGCGCTCAGAGCGATGGCCCAAGGACTGGCCGGAGGTGATGCGACTGGCGCAACTTGGTGCGCTCGGCATGGGTTTCTGCTCCTATGCCGCATACGCGGGGACACAGACCGCGACAGCAACGACCGTGGGTCTGATGTACAGTTCGACCGCCGCGGTCGTCGCCACTTATGAAATTCTGCGCGGTGGATTGAAGCCAAGTCCGTTGCTCGTCGGCGGGATCGCCTCCTGCATCACCGGGGTCGGGCTCATTCTCACCAAGGGGCATCTCGAGACTCTGCTCGCGACCAAGATCGGGGCTGGCGAATTGTGGGCGCTGGCCGGCATGCTGGTGTGGGCGTACTACACGGTGGCGCTCAATCGGTCGAAGCTGACGGCCACGCCGCTCGCGCAGTTCACGATCATGACAATCGCTGCGACTGCGGTCTGTCTGCCGCCGACGGTGCTGGAGCTCGTGACGAACGGTTGGCCGGTCGCGCGGTCCAGTGCACCGATCTGGATTGCTGCGCTCGTTCTCTACACGAGCATCTTCGCCTTCATCGGATACAGCTGGTCGATTGGACTAAGCGGCCCGGTGCTGACCGCTGCGTCGATCACACTCGTTCCACTTTATGTCGCCGGGCTCGCGATCGTACTGATCGGCGAAGACGTGCGGTGGTACCACGGTGTGGCGATTGCATTGGTCATCGCCGGGCTCGGCGCCATTCAGGCGAGCCGCGCCAAGCGATCCTGACGATCACGGCGCCGGCGGGATCACGACATACGACAGCCTCGCGCCGCTTGAGCGTGTCGGGCCGTAAAAGTCGAGCGGCTTCGGGTCGCGGTTCGCGATCAATGACCGCAACGCCTCCGACATCGGACGACCTGTTTCAAACACGACCAGCACGCCGTCCCGCCGGACTTGATCCGCCGCAATCCAAGGCGAGAGTTTCAGGTCGCCCGACGTGAGGATGGACGGCTTATCGCGATGGCGGATACCGGCAAGGCCGGCCGGCCAGGCCTCACCCGCCACGATGCGGAGAGGTTTGTCAGTTGCCGAGGACCAGGCGCGGGCCGCCGCTTCCGAGATCTGCCGCTCCGGCCAGTTTGCGCGCGTTGGGCCATCGCTGCCGACGCGGCCAATCAAAAGGCGCGAGGCATACCCAACCGCGATTGCCAGCATTATTGCGGCGATGACCGATGCGAGAGCATGACCCTTTTGCGGCAATTGAAATCGCGGGACCGCAACGACAAGCAACAGCGGCAACAGCGTGATGATCGGTGCCGCCCAGGTGGTGCGCAGGCCACTGCCTGAAACGGCCGCTGCGAGCAAGCTCAGGAGCAGCGGACCGGCCACAATCGTTGCTGCGAATGCCGTTGCGTTGTGGTCGAGCGGCGGGACCTCATTGGCTTCATCGCGCCGTGCAGCCATTGACGCGCCAACTAGCACCGCCAGCATCGGCAGAGCGATGAGTGCCGCGCGCATGAGGAACGTCCCGGCAGATGCGCGAGGTTCGGCGGCACGGCTCTGCGCGTAGTCCAGCGGTTGGAGGCCATACCGCTGGAGCCACATTGCCATTGGGACGAGTAGAGCCAGCGCGACGGCTGCCGCGATCCAGGGCTTCGGCGTTGCCAGTTGGCGGCGAGCGCGGGGGTCGTACAATAGCCAGACGCAGGCGACCACGACGATCAGGCCGTGCGAGAGCTTGGTGTACATGCCGCCGGCCATCGCGACGGCCAACAGAAGCCACGCCCCCCACGTGCCGCGTGTCGCCGCCCGCCAGGCGAACAGAGCCACCCCAACCCAGAATGGCAATTGCGCGATCGTGTGATTGAACTCGGGCGTGCGCCACGAGAGGTGTTCGAACAGCAGCAGCGGGATCGCCGCGAGCAGCGCGCGGTGGTCGCCTGCGAGATCGCGAGCCAGCAGAAACACCAGCGCTATCGTCGCCAGGACGAACAGCTGCGATGCCAAGTAGACCGGCCAGCCGATGGCACCGAATGTCAGAACGCGGCTCGCCTCGATTGCCCAAGCTGGCATCGCTGGATGTTTGTACGTGAGCAGCGGCCATTCGCGGCCCCACATGTAACCCTCGACCACGTCGAGCGGCGGGGCGAGATGCACGAGTGCGGGTGTCAGCGTCCAGATGGCTGCGGACAACAAGGACAGCACCGCCAACTGCGTCGCTGGACGCATGATCGCGGATTGATGTTCATCGCTCGGCTTGCGGCTTTCCATCGATGCCCCTGGCGAAACGAACTTTCCCCGGCTCTTAGCCGTTTGCGTTCGTCTGTGCCAATGGCAGTGTCGGCGGCGCGGAGAAAATGCACTACAAGTGCGGCAAAGGCGATCGACGAGGCGGATTCTGGTAATGCGGAAAATCACGCTTTCAAATGGCGTTGCGGTGCCGGCCCTTGGTCTTGGGACCTGGTACATGGGTGAATCCCGCCCTCAGCGGGCGGCAGAGGTGCGGGCGCTACGGACCGGTCTCGATCTTGGCATGTCGCTGATCGACACGGCGGAAATGTATGCCGAGGGCGGCGCGGAGGAGGTCGTCGGCGAGGCGATATCCGGGCGGCGGGACGGCGTCTATCTCGTCAGTAAGGTCTATCCGCACAATGCGTCCCGGGCAGGCACGGCCGCGGCCTGCGAGCGGAGCCTCAAACGGCTGAAGACCGACCGGATCGACCTTTATCTCCTGCACTGGCGCGGTAGCTATCCTTTGGCGGAGACGATCGAGGCGTTCGAGCGCCTGAAAAGCGCCGGCAAGATCGGTGCTTGGGGCGTCTCGAACTTCGACCGCAACGATATGCTCGAGTTGTCGCGAGCGGCCGGCGGCGCGCACTGCGTCTCCAATCAAGTGCTCTATCATCCGGATGAGCGCGGCATCGAATGGGACTTACTACCGTATTGCCAGAAGGCCGGCATCATGGTGATGGCCTATTCGCCGCTCGGCCAAGCCCGTGTTCTCGACGACGCAACTCTCTGTCAGGTCGCCAAGAAGCACGGCGTCACGCCGGCTGCGGTCGCCCTCGCGTTCGTACTCAGGCAGCCGCACGTGGTTGCTATCCCGAAGTCCTCCCGCGACGAGCACGTCAGGGCGAATGCGGCGGCGGCTGATCTCGAGCTCGATCCGTCGGATCTCGCGGCACTCGAAGCGGCTTTTCCGCCGCCCAAGGGGCCGACGCCGCTCGCCATGCTGTGAGGAGACTCACTTACGGCATGCGCCCAGTACATATGTGCATCCCGCGCGTTTCGCCGTCCGGAACGTTGCGACGTCTCGCGGTGCTGTTTAGATGGCGCTGGCCTCACGCCGCAAAGGTTCGCTTTGACCGCCCATTCCCCGATAAAGCTACGCATGGGTGCGACCGAGTACGGTCTCATCTCGCTGCAATCGATGCTTTGGGGCAGCGCATTCTTTTTCGTCGCGGTCGCACAGGATGCCCTGCCACCGATCAGCATGTCGGCGCTCAGGCTCGTGCCGGCGTGCCTGATCACTTTTGCGGCGGCGATGTGGTTTCGCGAGCGGTTACCGGCCACGCTCGGGGCTTGGGCATTGATCGCCGGCTTCTGCATGTTCAACAATGTCGTGCCGTTCATTCTGATCATCCTGGCACAGCGATCGGTCACGGGCGGGACGGCGGCGATTTTCAATGCGACCGCGCCGCTGTTCGCCGTCTTCCTTGCCGCGTCTCTGATACCTGACGAGCGGCTGTCCTGGCGGCGAGTGGCCGGCATCCTCATCGGCATCGCGGGTGTCGCGATCCTCGTCGGCGGCGGTAGTGCCACAGGGACCGCGGAGCTGTTGCCGCGTGCCGCGCTGATCGCCGCCGCGGCGTGCTACGCGATCAGCAATGTCTATGCGCGGCTGCTTCTGCGTGGCTATACGCCGTTCGCGCTCGCCAGCGCGCAAATGGTGATGTCGCTCCTCATCGCGTCGCTGCTCGCGGTCATCTTCGAGCGGCCCTGGTCGGTGCCGGCTCCCAGTTGGAACGGATTTCTCGCCATCATGGGGATGGGCATCTTCGGATCTGGGCTTGCCTCGCTTTGTCATTTCACTGTCTTGCGGCGCGCGGGCGCGACCAATGCCATGCTGGTGACGATCATCCTGCCTGTCACGCCGATCCTGCTCGGCGCCATTTTTCTCGGCGAGCGGATCTCGCCGCGCGAGATTGCCGGCGCACTCATCATTGCAAGCGCTCTCATATGCATCGATGGCCGCGTGTTCGATTGGCTACGCCGCCGCATGAACCGTTCGAACCCGGGATCTGACGCACGATGACGCCGCAGCGGACCATGTCGATCGGCGACTGGGCGATGCTCGGTTTGTGTGCGCTATTTTGGGGCAGCGCCTACACGTTCAACAAGGTGACCATCGCGGAAATCCCGGTCTTTACGGTGACCGGTGTGCGTCTGGTGATCGCTGCTACGTTCCTCTACTTTTTGGCGCGTCTCAACGGCGTGCGCATGCCGACGGCGTGGGCAGATTGGGCGCCGTTCTTCGTTTTCACGCTGTTTTCCAACGTGTTTCCGTTCCTGCTCGTGCTCTATGGGCAAAAGTCGACGGCGAGCGGCCTCGCGGCCGTGCTCGGCGCCACGACGCCGTTATTTCTGATCATCCTCGCCCACTACTTTACGCATGACGAACGGCTCGAAGTCCGCAAACTCGCCGGCGTGATCGTCGGCCTGTTTGGCGTCGCAGTCGTCGTCGGC
>JAPXTA010000203.1:0-6155 GCA_033812735.1 Hyphomicrobiaceae bacterium
TTAGGGAACCTCTGAACAACGCCTCGAACATGGCACACTGGTTTGATTGATTCGAGGGGACCGACGATGTCCGATCAGCTGAGCTTTGCGTCGCTCGACTTTGCGTCGAAGAAGAAGCGGACGAAGCGGGATGTATTCCTGGCCGAGATGAGTGCCGTGGTGCCCTGGAGCCGTCTGGAGGCGGTGGTCGAGCCGCACTACCCGAAACTAGGGCCGCAAGGTGGGCGGCGGCCGTATCCGTTGTCGACGATGTTGCGGATCTACTGCCTGCAGCAATGGTACAATCTCTCCGATCCCGGCGCCGAAGAGGCGCTCTACGACATCCAGTCGATGCGCGCCTTTGCGGGTCTCGAGCTCGGCCGAGACGCGATCCCCGATGAGACGACGATCCTCAATTTCCGCCATCTGCTGGAGCGGCACGACCTGACGAAGGCGATTTTCGCGAGCGTTGCCGAGCACCTCGCGGCGAAAGGCGAACTGCTGCGCGGTGGCACGATTGTCGACGCGACGCTGATCGCGGCCTCGCCGTCGACGAAGAACGAAGCGCAGAGGCGCGATCCCGAGATGTCGTCGTCGAAGAAGGGAAATCAGTGGTATTTCGGCATGAAAGCTCATATCGGCGTCGATGCCGAGAGCGGGCTCGTGCACACGGCGGGCGTCACGACGGGCAAGGTCAACGACGCCAAGGTGATGGCCAACCTGATCCGCGAGGACGACACGGCGGTCTACGGCGACAAGGGCTATGCGAGTGACGCCAAGCAGCAGGCAGCCGAAACCGCCGGAGTGCACTGGCGCGTGAAGGAGAAAGCCAAGCCCGGACGCAACCTGACGAAGCGTCAGCGCGTTCGCAATCGCCGCTTCGGCAAAGTGCGTGCGAAAGTCGAGCACGTGTTCCGCGTGCTCAAGTGTCAGTTCGGCTATCGCAAGGTGCGCTATCGCGGCATCGCCAAGAACGGCGCGCAGGTGTTCGCACTCCTCGCGCTCGCCAATCTCTATCTCGTCCGCGGCCGACTTGCGTCTGCTTGACGGGGAATGCCGGTCGAAAGCGCTCGAAATCGCCGCCAAAAGCCTCCTCACCTCCGGACAATAGCGGCTGCAGCCGTTCGGCTCATTCGGCAGCGGTGCTATTCAGAGGTTCCTTAGGAGCAGACCAATGGATTCGCCAAACAGAAGAGCTGTGAGGGTCAGAAGGACTCCGAGCATGACTGATGCCCCGCCCGTCGTTGCACCGAAGCGAATGTGACCGGCCATGCCGCCGGCACCGTGACAGAGTGGGATACCGCCTATAGCGCTCGACCAGACGTTCATGAGACCGGTTGAGATCGCCACGCGATCTTCCGAGACGGCATGCCTCGGAAAGAGCCGATTATTTTCGTCTGTGATTGCAATTAGCGCATTTCCAAATGTCAGTGGCAACTGTGGTAGCGCGAGCAATAGTGCGCCCAGCCAGATGTCGTTCCAGGTCAGTGTTGGCCACGCCATGATCGGTAATTTGGGTTCGATGCGAATGCTGGAGAGCTCCGCCGCAAGCCCCGGCTGTTCGATCAAAGCGATCACCACACCTGCGATCAGAAGTGCGAGCATGGCTGGGAAGCGCGATCGGCTCAACAAGACGAGAGTAGCGCACAAAAGGCCCCCGGCGAGCCATGGGCTCGTCGCCATCATCCTGGTTCCCTCCAGCATGAAGCTGAACCCGAGCCCCAAGACGACACCGATCAGAGCCGGGCGTGGGATCAGCGCCGAAGCTCTTTTGGCCATGCCGGAGAGACCCAAGGCGAGCCACAGGAGACCCGTCACCAGCCCGGCCCCGATAACAGCGGATGCGGTCAGGCCCGCTGTCGCGATCTGCCCCACCGCGACGGCGCCGATTGCCTTCATAGGCTGCACCGGAAACGGTGTCCGGTAGACGAGGCCAACGATCACAAGCGCCACGCCGAAACCAAGTAGAATGGCAGCAGCATCCATTTTCAGGACAGCGATGTAGGCCGCCACGAACGGCACCAAAGTACCGAGATCGCCGAACGCACCGCCAAGCTCGCGCAGGTCGTAGCGATTGCCGGATGCCCGAATTTCATCTGCCTGCTTCATGTGATCGCGATCATATGCGACCGCAAGAGACCCAGTCTATGGAATTTCCATACCGTGAAAGGATCAGCCCACATGTGCCGCTCAATTCTCCTCGCCGCAACCGCTGGAGCCATCATCGTTTCAGCTGGTTGGGCATCGGCCCAACATGTGGGCCATCAATCGCATCAAGGCCACGGTACAACCACGATGGATACCCGCGAACTGGTGAAATTTCCGCCGCAGATGATCGAGCATACGCTCGCCAACATGCGCGATCACCTATTGGCGTTGCAGGAGATCAACGATGCGCTGGCTCAAGGATTGAACGACAAGGCGGCTAAGGTTGCCGAAGAGCGCTTGGAATGACCTCATTGCGGCTGCACGGAGCTCACGAGGTCTCCAAGTTCATGCCACAGGGTATGCAGGATGCTGGTACGGCTATGCACAGGGCAGCCAGTCGATTTGCCATCGAGGCACAGAACGCAGGCGTGACTGGCGAACTGAAGCCGGCGCTCGCTGCGCTTGGTGAGGTCATGAGTGCGTGCGTAGGATGCCACGCTGGTTTTCGACTGAAGTAAATAGCGCTATGCCGCCCGAATGCAGCTGCAAAGCAACTGGTCAATTGGCCATTCTTGGGCGCGCAGGTCTGCGACCCATTCTGGCAAAAATTACTTTATTTTCCTAGGCTTGGAACCGGAACTCCGGCGAGTCCGATATAGATGGTTGCGGGGGCTGGATTTGAACCAACGACCTTCAGGTTATGAGCCTGACGAGCTACCGGACTGCTCCACCCCGCGTTACCAGCGACGGCGTGTTGTTAGAGTATGCTGGGCTAACTTACAAGCCTATTGTGCGGTGCCGATGCGCAATTCGCTAAGTATCTGACAAGTCGTTGATATCTCGATCCCGACGTATGGCTTTCGAGGGTGTGCCCCGTCGATGTTGCACAAGTGAAGCGAATGCAGGGCAGGCAGGCAGTTACCGTGCAAATCGGCCCAGCACGCTCCAGTCGGCCGCGCGGCGTTTGCTTGATGCTACAGCGCCGGGAAGCACGACCTACCCTAGGCCGAAGGCTCGCGGAGCTTGGCGCGCCATAGGCGGCGCGCATGAACATTCGTGCCGCTGGTCTCCGTGCGTCGTCGGAGGTGCCTACCCGCCGTGCACAGCAAGGGGCTGGCGAGGCGTCGTGTGGGGCTATGCGTCGGGCCCGCTTGCTTTTGGCGCGTTGTTGTCCGCCGGCACCGGTGTTCGGCCTAGTCCCTTCACGGCTGCGACATACTGCGGGTGCTGCTCGATCTGTTCGAGTTTGCCGCCGCGATAGGGTAGGTAGGCACGGGAAGAACCATGAAGGTGAAGACCGTGCGCGACGTGCCGATCGACAAGGATCTCGTGCTGATCGGCGGAGGCCATGCGCATGTTCACGTGATCCGAAGCTTTGGCATGAAGCCGATGCCCGGTGTGCGGTTGACGATCGTTTCGCGCGACATCGACACGCCTTACTCGGGCATGCTGCCGGGATACGTGGCAGGGTTCTATTCCCGCGAGGAATGCCACATCGATCTGCGGCCGCTCGCACGGTTTGCGCAAGCGCGGCTCATCCAAGACGACGTTGTCGGGCTCGATCGCGACGGCCGCCGCCTGCTCTTCAAGTCGCGACCCGAGATCGCTTTCGATGTGGTTTCGATCGACATCGGCTCAACGCCGAAGATCGATGCGCTCGCGGGTGCGGCACTGCATGGCACGCCGGTAAAGCCGATCTCGCAGTTTGCCGCGCGCTGGCAGGAAGTCATGGCGCGCGTTGCAGCTTCGAAAGCGCCGATGTCGCTGGTTGTCGTGGGAGGTGGTGCGGCTGGTGTGGAAGTCTTGCTTGCCGCCCGTCACAGGCTCAGGACATTGCGCGCAGACGGCGGCGGCAATCCGGACGATCTCACGTTCACGTTGATCACGCGTGGGGACCTGCTCGCGGGGCAGAATGCGCGGACGCAACATGCCTTTCGCAGGATCATGCGCGATCAAGGGGTGAGGCTGGTCGACGGTTGCACCGTCGCAAGCGTCGATGATCGGATCGTGCGCGCCGCGGATGGGCGCGAATTTGCGTACGACGAACTTCTTTGGGTGACGGAGGCGGGTGCCGCAGCGTGGCTTCGCGAAACGGGTTTGGCGCTCGATGACCGTGGGTTTATTGCGATCAATGAGTGTCTGCGATCCGTCAACACGGCCAACGTTTTTGCGGCTGGCGATTGCGCGACGAGCGTGGTGGACCCGCGACCGAAGGCCGGCGTCTTCGCGGTGAGGCAGGGACCGCCGCTGGCTGAGAATCTTCGCCGCGCGTTGAGGGGGGACACGTTGGGTCCCTTCAAGCCGCAAAAGCAGTTCCTCGCCATCATTTCGGCAGGCGACCGCTATGCCGTCGCGACACGCGGGCCTTTTGCGGTCGAAGGCCGGCGCGTGTGGGATTGGAAGGATCATATCGACCGCAAGTGGATGGCGAATGCGAAGCGCATCCCCGATTTGGCGGCGATGCGAGGTGGTGCTGCGCCCCGCGATGGCAGCGACGCGATGCGCTGCGGGGGCTGTGGCGCCAAAGTTGGGCCTGATGTGTTGACACGGGTGATGGAGCGCCTACAGCCAAAGCCGTCTGGCCTGGCCGTGGTTGGCCTCGATCGCCCGGATGATGCTGCCGTTGTCGCACCGCCGCCGGGAAAACTGCTCGTTCAGACTGTCGATTTTTTCCGCTCGTTTGTCGACGACCCGTATGTGTTCGGGCGGATCGCTGCGACGCATGCGCTGGGCGATATCTATGCGATGGGCGGGCAGCCGCTGACGGCGCTGGCGACTGCGGTGGTTCCCTATGCGCGGCCAAGCAAGGTGGAGGAAGATCTTTATCAGATCTTGCGCGGTGGGCTCGATGTGCTGGAGGCGGAAGGGTGTTCGCTGGTCGGCGGGCATAGCGCCGAAGGCGCCGAGCTGGCGCTGGGTTTTGCCGTCAACGGTGCGGTTGAGCCTGGCAAAGTTCTGCGAAAAGGCGGTGCGCAGAGCGGCGATGTCCTCATTTTGACGAAGCCGCTTGGGACAGGGGCGCTGCTCGCCGCAGAAATGCGCGGCAAGGCTAGGGCCGAGTGGATCGCTACCGCTCTTCGGAGCATGCAGCAGTCCAGTCGCGAGACGAGTGCGATCCTGCGTGACTTTGGCGCGCGGGCCGCAACCGATGTGACGGGGTTCGGGTTGGCGGGTCATCTTCTGGAGATGCTTTACGCGTCAGGTGTTGCCGCGGAGATTGATCTCGCCGCAATTCCCTTGCTGCCGGGAGTTCGCGAGGTGCTGGATATGGGAATTGCCAGCAGTCTCGCGCCTCAGAACGCCAAGTCTGCGTCATCGATCGCCAACTTCGACCGATACAAGGGTGATCCCCGTACAGCGATCCTGTTCGATCCGCAGACGGCGGGCGGCCTAGTGGCGGCTGTGCCCGCCTCAATGGCCTATGCTTGTTTGGAAGAACTCAATTCGATGGACTATTGCAGTGCAGCAAAGATTGGTGCGGTGATGAAAGCCGACGAGGAACGGCCGAGCATCATTCTTACGGATGACGCGCTTCCGTAAATACCTCATACCATTCAGTCTCTTATGGGTACTTGGATGACTGTGTGCCGGTTGCGGGGATTGTGCTGGCGCCCAGTGCCGTTGATATTGCACTGCAAATTGACCCGGGATGGCGACACTTCTACCGTGAATCGACCCTGGCGCTTCAACGGCAGGGAGATCAAGGAGGATCCGATCCTATGAACATTCCTGTCTCACGACGGGCCTTTATGAAGGCCGGTGGTGCAGGTGTTGCTGGAACGGCGTTGGCAGCATTCGGCTTCGGGGAGGCAGAGCAGGCGCTCGCGGCCTCCGTTCGGCCGTTCAAGCTCGCCAGCCTGACCGAGACCCGCAATACATGCCCGTACTGCTCAGTTGGCTGTGGCATCATCATGTACAGCAAGGGCGATCTCAAGAAGGGCGAAAAGGCCGAGATCGTTCATATCGAAGGTGACTCGGATCACCCGACCAACAAGGGTACGCTCTGCCCGAAGGGCGCTGCACTGCTC
>JAPXTA010000204.1:0-6143 GCA_033812735.1 Hyphomicrobiaceae bacterium
GTGCACGGCTCATCCACGGCAGGCGGCGCGTACCTGCCCGGCCTCTCGGACTACGTCATCATGGTGCGCGGCAAGGCCAAGGTGTTTCTTGCGGGACCACCGCTGCTGCGCGCGGCGACCGGCGAGATCGCGACGGACGAAGATCTCGGCGGCGCCGAGATGCATGCGACGAAATCCGGGCTCGCCGAATACCTCGCTGAGGATGACGCCGAGGGCATCCGCATCTGCCGCGAGGTGATGGCGAAGCTGCCGTGGAATGTTCAGCTGCCTCATCAGGTTCCGGTGTCTTTTGAAGCACCGAAGTACGCCCCGGACGAACTCGCGGGTGTCGTACCCGTCGACTACAAGAAGCCCGTCGACGTCCGCGAGGTCATCGCGCGGCTCGTCGACGGCTCGGATTTTCTCGAGTTCAAGGCACTCTACGGCACGCACACAGTTGTAGGTCACGCCGCCATCGAAGGTCACGCCGTCGGCATCGTCGGCAACAACGGACCGATCGACGCCGACGGCTCGACCAAGGCCGCGCACTTCATTCAGATCTGCTCGCAATCCAATACGCCGATCATCTACTTGCAGAACACCACCGGCTACATGGTCGGGCGCGACGCGGAAGCCGCCGGAATCGTCAAGCACGGCTCCAAGATGATCCAGGCGGTCGCCAACGCCACCGTGCCGCAGATCACGTTGCATATCGGCGCGAGTTTCGGCGCGGGCAACTACGGCATGTGCGGGCGCGGCTTCGATCCGCGCTTCATCTTCGCCTGGCCAAACAACCGCATTTCAGTCATGGGCGGCGCACAGGCGGCCGGCGTCATGCGTATCGTCAGCGAGGAAGGCTCGAAGCGCGCAGGGAAAGCGGTCGACGCCGACCGGCTCGACAAGATGGAAGCGGCCATCATCGCGCAGTTCGAGCGGGAGTCGACCGCACTCTACGCAACCGCGCGCCTCTGGGACGACGGCCTGATCGATCCGCGTGACAGCCGCAAGGTGCTCGCCTTCTGCCTCTCGATCTGCCGCGAAGCCGCGCTACGCCCGCTGAAGCCGATCACGTTCGGCGTGGCGCGGATGTGAACCACCCTCACTCCTCGTAGATCATCTTCACGGTCATGCCGCCGTCGATGACGAGGTTCTGGCCGGTCGTGAAGGCTGCGTCTCCGGCGAGGTAGAGACAGGCGCGGGCGATGTCGTCGGGGGTGCCGACGCGGCCAACCGGATGCTGGCTGCGATCGGCCTCGGAATGATGCGGGGTCTTGGCGCGGCCTGAGAACTGCCAGTCGCGCGTTTCGATCCAACCAGGGCTAATTGCGTTGACGCGGATGCGCGGTCCGAGGCTGACGGCCATGGCGTGGGTCAGCGCGACGATGCCGCCCTTCGACGCTGCATAGGCTTCCGTATTAGGCTCCGACATCTTCGCCCGGGTCGAGGCGATGTTGATGATCGAGCCGCTGATATCTGCGGCAATCATTGCGCGTGCAGCCGCCTGCGAGGCTACGAATGCGGCGCGCAGACCTACGCCGAGCGCGCGGTCGAACTCGGCTGACGTGAGATCGAGGAACGGTTTGCGGATCATGCGTCCCGCGTTGTTGATGAGCACAGATGGCGGTCCGAGATCGGACACCGTCCGGCCGATCCAATTGCGGATGGCGGCCTCGTCTGCGACATCGGCCTCGACGAAGAGCGAGCGGCCACCCTCGTGCACGATCATACCGGCGGCTTCCTCGCCGGCGTCGACAGCGGTGTCCATGATCGACACAGCATAGCCTTTGCGGGCGAACGTGAAGGCGATAGCGCGCCCTATCCCCTGGGCTCCTGCTGTTATGGCGACGACTGGCATTCCCGACCTCGTATGACCACCGCCGGGGCGCGATGCGCGGCGTCCCAGCCTCTCGACAAGCCGAACGCTACGCCGCATCCTCAGTTGCAACAACCATCGATGTCAGGGGATCCGCGCGCCATGGATTTCACGCCGCAACACGACGAACTCCGCCGCAGCCTGCAGAAGTTCATCGCCGCCGAGATCAATCCGCACGTCGACGAGTGGGAAAAGGCCGGCATCTTCCCGGCGCACGAGTTGTTCAAGAAGATGGGCAATCTCGGCTTCCTCGGCCTGACGAAACCTGAGAAGTGGGGCGGCAGCGGGCTCGACTATTCCTATGCCGTCGTAATGGCGGAGACGCTCGGCCACGTGAACTGCGGCGGCGTTCCGATGGCAATCGGCGTGCAGACCGACATGGCGACGCCGGCGCTCGCGCGCTTCGGCTCTGATGAGGTCTGCAAGGAGTTCCTGGCGCCGTCGATTGCGGGCGACTATGTGGCGTGTCTCGGGGTCTCCGAAGTGGGCGCCGGGTCAGACGTCGCGAGCGTCAAGACGACGGCGGTCAAGGACGGCGGCGACTACGTCATCAACGGCGGCAAGATGTGGACCACCAACGGTACGCAGGCCGACTGGATGTGTTTGCTCGCCAATACGTCCGACGCCGATCCGCATCGCAACAAGACGATGATCTGCGTGCCGATGAAGACGAAGGGCGTCACCATCGCGCGCAAGCTCGATAAGCTCGGCATGCATTCGTCCGATACAGCGCAGATCCATTTCGACGATGTGCGCGTTCCTCAGCGCTATCGCATCGGCGAGGAGGGCAAGGGCTTCACCTACCAGATGATGCAGTTCCAGGAGGAACGGCTTTGGGCCGGTGCGCGCAATCTCGTCGGGCTCGAGCGGATCATCGAGGAGACGATCGAGTACACGCGCAACCGCATCGCCTTCGGCAAGCCGGTCCTCGACAATCAGGTCGTGCATTTCAAACTGGCCGAACTCGCGACGGAGGTCGAGTTGCTGAGGTCGGCGGTGTATCGTGCGTGCGGAGAATACATCTCCGGCAAGGACGTGACCAAGCTTGCGTCGATGATCAAGCTGAAGAGCGGGCGGCTCTCGCGCGAGGTGACCGACGGCTGCCTGCAGTATTGGGGTGGCATGGGCTTCATGAACGAGACGCGGGTGTCGCGCGCCTTCCGCGATACGCGCCTCGGCTCGATCGGCGGCGGCGCCGACGAAATCATGCTGACGATCATCTCGAAGCACATGGGCACGCTGCCGGGAACCGGAAACAAAAAGACGCGGACTTGATCGCGCCAAATCAACAGCACTTGCGATCAATCAACCACCCACTTGGTTTCCCGGAAGCCGCGTTGCGCGAGAGCGCGGCGCGGCTATCCGGGATCTTGACCCGGTGAGGCCCCCGGATAGCCGTCGATGCATGCCGCATCTCTGGCTTCCGGGGAACCAACTTGATGGTCATTGCCGCGGCGAGCAGCCGGGGACGGACAAAATTCGGCGCGCATCGACGCGTAACGTGGCCCGATCATCCTCTTAACGGGGCCGTGCCGATGAAACGCATGTCGCTTTCGCTATTGCTTCTCGCTGGTTTGCTCTCCCCGCAAGCATCGCTTGCCCAGCAAGCGCCATCCGCGCCTGTCGCAGCTCAAAGCATGCAGCGTCTGCAAGGCGTTTGGGTCGAAGGTCCCGGTTACGACATCAAATACGGTGCCGGCTACGAGACGTGCGCCAAGCGCTGCGCGGCAGAACGGAAGTGCCTGATGATCGAGTACTACCGCCCGGAGAAGAAGTGCAACATGTATGACGCGCGCCGGCCGACGAAGCCGGGCGGTTCGTCGAATGTGGCGGTGAAGGTGCCGTAGACGAAGACTGAAAACTTCTCTTATCCGGTCTTCACTTCACAAGTCTGATCAAGAGTTGGGCCATCCGTCGCCAGGCTTCGTTTCTCGGTTCGCCCGGTGAAACGGATTCAGCGACTTTGGTCGCGAGAAGCGTGCTCGAGATGTAGACGGAAGACGCTGCCAGCGCCTCGGGCGCCCCGGCTGTCGGGAGTTTTTGCCGCGCGGCATCAGCGGCGGCCTCTGCAACGCCATACGTTGCCCAGGCAGCAGTCTTTGCTGCCACCATCATCTCCAGGCCCTTCTTGTCGAACTCGAGTTTGGCCCTGGTAGCTGATTTTTCTGCTGCCAAGGCGTTTGCCAGCTGAGACGAGGGCACGGCGCCGTCTGCAAGTGATTTGACGACCTGAACTGTCATTTCATGGGCAGCTGCAACGCGCGGGTCGAATTTGCCAGGGAGAAACCTGATGTCCGTCAATACCTGGGACTGAAACTTCCATTCGGCCAGTGCGAGATTGGCGCCTGGACGGCAGGCCGACATGAATTCGTGTGGCCAATCCAATGCATCGCCGCCGGGCAAATTCTCAAAGATGCAATCTTCGAGACAAGCCAATGCTGCAGGAATGCCGAAGCGCTTTGCGAACTGCGTAAATAGGTGCCGGGACGACGTGCTCATCAGGCATCGAACGGCCCCTCCCGAACCGGGCTCATCTCCGGCTTGAACGATCAGGCCCGCCTTTCGTGCTGCAACTAGGTCTTTCAGAGCCTGCGCCTTCAGACGAACGTCGCCGTGGAAGGAAATCAAATCACTTGCCATGATGCTTGTTCCATCGGGTTTACCAGCAGCCGCGTCGGCGAAAATGTCCAACCGCCATATGCAAACGGCGCGCCTTCACCGCGGCGCGGCGCGACGGCGGCCGAATCCCATGGCTGCCGGCGGCATCGCGGTGTCGGCTGCGCCCCACGGACCAGCGGCTGCAGCCGAACCGACCGGGCGACGGCGGCGCGGTGCCTGAACGCGACCGCCCGCATGACGCTTCAAGGCTTCGATGCGCTTCTCGACGTCGGGGTGGGTCGAGAAGAGATCGCCGGCTTCGGCTGAGATCATCATCGCGTTGAGGCGGTCCGGCATGCCTGGAATGTTGTCGGAGCCGGAGATCTTTTGCAGCGCCGAGATGAGCGCATCGGGGTTCTTGGTCAGCTCGGCCGCGCCTGCGTCTGCCAGGAATTCGCGCGAGCGCGAGATGGCGAACTGGCTGAGAATGGCGAACACGTGGATGAGGCAGAGGCCGATGACGGCGATGGTGATGGCGATCGCTGCTGCAATAAACGCTTCCTTGGAGTCGGCGGCACTGGCGCCGCTCTCCCCGCCGCTACGGCTGCCGCCGCCGACCATGTTGCCGAGCACATAGCCAACGCCGCCGCCGCCGTCCGAACTGCTGCCGGACTGCATCATGCCGCGCACGGCATCGCCGACGATGGTGAGGCCGCCTGCAAACACTGACGCGACCACCATCAGGCGGATGTCGCGGTTCTTGATGTGGGTGATTTCGTGGGCGAGGACGGCTTCGAGTTCGTCTTTGTCGAGCGTGTTGAGAAGGCCGCGCGTCACAGCGACGACAGCATCGTCGGGCGTCAAGCCGGCGGCATAGGCATTCAGCGCGCGCGTCGGCATGATCTCGATGCGCGGCATCGGCAGGCCGGCCTGGATCGTCAGGTTTTCGACCAAGTTGTAGAGGACAGGCTCTTCCTTGCGGGTGACGGGCTGTGCGCGCGTGGCAAGCCGGATCATTGTGCCGTGGAAGGCGTAAGCGATGCAGAACCAGCTAAAGGAGCCGAGCACCGGCACCCACCAGCGCCATGTCGCGAGTTCGAGCGCGTGCCAGAGGTGGGCGTAAACGCGCGGCTCGATCCCAGCGCGCCTTGGCAGGCCCTTTGGTGTCCACCAGATGGCGCTGTAGATGACGCACCACGCGTACCAGAACGCGGCGACGAGCACGATGAAGCCGAGCAGCAATAGCACCGACTTCACGGTATTGCGTCGCATGTGGCCGTAGAGGCCGTCGGCGGCGAACATGTTTCAAAATCCTGCCAGGAACCGATCAGGATCGATGCGCTGCCAGCAGTTGTTCGAGCACCGGCAGATGGCATCGATGGCGACCGGCAACGGTAAACCCGCTGCCGGTCGGCTGGTCGCGCGATCTCAGAACTGGACCGACGGCGCGGTGTCGAGCTTCACGCGGGCTTCGGCGCCGACGTCGAAGAACGCCTTCGGCTGCATGCCGAACATCCAGGAGATGAGGTTCGCCGGGAACTGGTCCAGAGTGGCGTTGTATTCGGCAACGGCGCTGTTGAGGAAGCGGCGCGACGCCGAGATCTTGTTTTCGGTGTCGGCGAGTTCTTCGCGCAGTTCGCGGAAGTGCGACGACGCCTGGAGTTGCGGATACTGCGCTTCCGTCACGGCAAAG
>JAPXTA010000205.1:0-6109 GCA_033812735.1 Hyphomicrobiaceae bacterium
CAGTTAAGGCTTCACAGCCCGCTCCGGCTCTACTAGATTCACGCTCATGTTGTTGCCAAAGCGAAAACGAGCTCGCTCGCGTACCGTGACGCCGTCGCTGGAAGGACAGTTGCTGATTGCAATGCCTTCCATGTCCGACAAGCGTTTTGCGCGCTCGGTCATCTATATGTGCGCGCATTCGTCTCGCGGCGCGATGGGTCTCATCATCAATCAACGCGCCGATCACATCTCGTTCACCGAGCTGCTGGATCATCTGCAGATCGCGACGAAGCCGGGCCGCAGCCGCAAAACCAAGAAAGAGACGGCGAGCAATCACGTTCTCGTCGGCGGGCCGGTCGAGCAGGCGCGCGGGTTCGTGCTGCACTCCGCCGACTACATCACGGAGACGTCGACGCTGGCGATCGACGAGGGGATCTGCCTGACCGCGACAGTTGACATCGTGCGCGCCATCGCGCGTGGCGTCGGACCGAAGCGGTCCTTGCTGGCGCTCGGCTACGCGAGCTGGAGCCCAGGCCAGCTCGAAAGCGAGATCCAAGCGAATGGCTGGCTCAATTGCGCGGCCGATCCCGATCTGATCTTCGAGCCCGACCTTGGACTGAAATACAAGCTTGCGATGGGACGTATCGGGGTCAACCCGGGCTTTCTCGTCAGCGAGGCCGGGCACGCTTAGGCGGCCCCGAATGCGTATGTGGTTTCCGCCGGCGGCGCTCAGAGCGCCGCCGTTGCTTTTTCGAGCCAGGCACGATCCTCGGCACCTAGATGCGGGCCGATGACCTTGAGAACGCGGGCGTGATAGGCGTCGAGCCACGTTCGTTCGGCGGCTGTTAGCATCGCCTTGGCGACGAGACGGCGATCGAAGGGTGCCAACGTCAGGGTCTCGAAGCCCATCATCTCGCGTTCGCCGCCTTCGACGGGTGAGGCCTCCCGCACGACTTCGAGATTTTCGAGGCGGATGCCGTAGTGGCCATTCTTGTAGTAGCCGGGCTCGTTCGAGACGATCATGCCGGCCTCCAACACAGCCATGCCGCGCTTGGAAATCGACTGCGGTCCCTCGTGCACCGACAGATAGCTACCGATGCCGTGACCGGTTCCATGATCGTAGTCGAAGCCTGCCTGCCACATGGCATGGCGTGCCAGCGTGTCGAGCTGGACGCCACGCGTGCCTTTCGGAAAGCGGGCCGACGCGATGGCGATGTGGCCCTTCAGCACAAGCGTGAAGCGCTCGCACATTTCCTTCGCCGGTTTGCCGATTGCGACGGTGCGTGTGATGTCGGTGGTGCCGTCCTGATACTGCGCGCCTGAATCGACCAGGAATAATTCGCCCGGTTGGAGCAGGCGATTTGTCTCCGTGGAGACGCGGTAATGCACGATGGCGCCGTTCGGACCGGAGCCGGAGATCGTCGAGAACGAAATCTCCTTCAGCTTTTGTGTCGAGGCGCGCTCTTGCTCGAGACGCGTGACGGCCGCGATCTCGTCGATCTTGCCGGTCGGCGCGGTGCGGTCGAGCCAAGCCAAAAAGCGGCAGACGGCGGCACCGTCGCGGATGTGGGCCTCGCGGGCTCCTTCCAGCTCGACCGGGTTCTTTTTGGCCTTCGGCAGGATGCAGGGATCGACATTTTCGGAGACGGATTTTCCCAATCGCTTGAAGAACCAGTCGGCCGCGGTCGCGGGGTCGAGGCGGACGCGCTTGCCTGATTTCTTCAGCGCGTCGACGCGAGCCGCCAACGCTTCGGGTGGATGTATCGCGACGAGCGCTTTCAGATGCGGCTTGGCATCACCGACAACCTTCTCTGCCGCGACAAACAAGTCAGGCTTGCCCGCTTTCGGAATGATCATGAAGGCGAGGGCGGTGGGATTATGGGCCACGTCGGAGCCGCGAATGTTCAATAGCCAGCAGATCGAATCGGGCAATGTCAGGATCGCCGCGTCTTCGCCAGCCTCGGCCAACGTCTTTTGAAGCGATGCGATCTTGTCGCCGGCGGGCACACCAGCAAGTTCGATCGGCTGAACGATGATGGGGCCAGCCGGGTCTTTCGGGCGATCCTTGCCCCAGACCGCATCGACCGGGTTCTTGGCGAGTGGCTTGAGCTTGAGCTTTTTGAGCGCGGCTGACTTGGTCTGGCCCTCGATGGCGCCGCCGGTGTGAAGCCATGGGTCGTATCCGACCAATCCGCCACCCGAGAGCTTGCCCGCAAGCCACTGAACCCAATCGACCGCGGTGCTATCGACGATCTCGAAGGTCTTGGTGTCGATCTGGCTCGCGGCCTGCAGCGTGTAGCGGCCATCAGTCATCAACGCGGCAGCCTTCTTCGTGACGATCGCCAGCCCCGCTGAGCCCGAAAATCCTGTCAGCCACGCAAGGCGCTCGGCCGATGGCGGCACATATTCGCCTTGATGAGCGTCGGCGCGGGGCACCAAAACCGCATCGAGCCCCTGCTTTTCCATCAGCGCCCGTAGCGCCTTGACGCGTGGCGGGCCGAGTTCGGGGCGCGCGATGGTATCGAAGGTCTGGAACATCGGGGATCTCGAAGAAGCATGGGAGTGGTAGGCGTCTAGGCCCACCGTCTTGGCCACCACTTCTAGCTCAAAACCGCGCAACGTCGAGGGGCTGCGGCCGGCCTTCCGAGAGGGAGTTCGCGTAACGGTTTCTGCGTGATTTCTTGCGCCGGCCTCAGGGACGCTCGCGTTTAGTGCGGCTCGGCAGATACTTGCGCCAGGCGGCGAGCACTGCGCCCGCCGCCTTGTTTTGCGCCTTGGACGTTGCCGTCATAGTGCTTACGACCAATAGTAGGGCGCGTTGTAGTGCTTGTGGACGTTGGTTTCCCACGTACGATCCGTCCAGGCATCATCGGAGAATGCCGGCGCGTCACGCAGCTGCGCTTCGGTAATGCCGGTCGCGTAGCCGTCGAGTGAAGTATCGTACTTCAGGCTCGACCACGGGATGGGATAGTGGCTCTCGCCAAGGCCGAGAAAGCCGCCGAAGCTCATGACGGCATAGGTCACGCGGCCGGAAACCTTGTCGATCATCAGGTGATCGATTTCGCCGACTTTGCTGCCCTTCATGTCGTAAACGTTAGTGCCTTCGACGTCTTCGCTGGAGATCAGGCTGTGGTTCGGATGCTGGGTTGCGCTTGCCATGGGAACCTCTCTCGCTTTTGTGGGGACTAGTCGCCCGGCACAGCCATGCCGTGGGCCGAGCAACGGGCCCTGTGCCTTGTTCAACGCTTTGCTTTGCAGCGCGGTTCCAGACTTGCAGACGCGTTGGACGTCTACGTCTCCGATGGAAATTCGGCGCGAGGATCATTCGTCGTCAGCGGGCGCAAGACATATCGCATCGCTGGCCGGGGAGCTCCATTTCGTGCTGGCTTCCCATCTGGGCACCGCGGCAAATCGGAAGCCATTTCGGGATTGCGTCGCTGAAGCGACCGCAAGCCGCGAGACACGCGCTTCAGCCGCCCCATTTCCCGCAGCATATGACGCGCCATTACCGGTGTCGGCTTGTAGTCGAAGATACTGTCTGCTTTTGCAATTTCCTCCTCAAGAAGTTTCCGAAGCGATGGTTCTCCACGCGCCCGCGCGTAAGCTTCACTGGCTGTCAGGGCCGGCTCATAGCGCAACTGGAGCTGTTCCATGGCCGCCGCAATGTTGCGGTATCTCGTCCACCGATGGCGGGTGAAGTGGCGATCCGCCTCAGCTAGCTCTTTGCCCGTTCGCGGATGCTTTTTCTCACGATGGTCGTAATGCGCACGAAGAAGGCTGGCCGCACGCGATCCACGCTTGGACAACGCTAAGATCGCCTCTTTCGGCATATTCAGGTTGAGGCCGCCTTCCTCCTTGTCGAGAGCAACGTGGACGACGCGTTCACGCACACCGGGCGCTGAAATCAGACTATAGTCATATGAATACCTGGCGGTATCGACGAGCGCCATGGCGAACTCGACCAGACTCGTCTGTGTACCGAGCGCCCGATGAACGATGGGGGCCGCTCCTGATGGCTTACCCATGATGATCTTGTCCCAATCCGCCTCGTCAGGTGAAGTTCCACGCTTGGGACTGGCGCGCGTGCGATCGATGTCATTGGCTTTGAACTGCAGCCTTTCACTCGGCGCCTCGCCGCTCTGCGGCACCGGCGGCGCGCCAAAGGACTTAACGTAATCGACTAGATTGAAGCAGAACGTCGGCCACCGGGGAAACGGAGCGTCGAAAAACTGCACCGGAAAATTTGACGTGATACCGCCATCGCTCAGGTAGACGTCCCTCAAGGCGACCGTCTCAGCTCCAGAGCCTGTCTTGTCGGGCAGAAAATGCGCCTCTCTCAATTTAATTGCCGAAAGGAGCACCGGGAAACTCAACGACAACCGCGCTGCAAACAGAATCGGGAGTTTCTCGGGAGGAGGCAACTTTATCGTCGGTGTATCGAATGTCAGTCGACTATCGGGTTCGCCTCTATGCAAGACTATCCAATTGACGACATCAGGCGGCATATAGCGCCTCAATACACGTTCCTCGATATAGAGAGGCGATACTGACTCGATGAAGGGAAGGTGCAACAACCGGTTGCGGCTGATGTCACTGGTGATCATGTCGAGTGAGATCGCCCGATGGCCTTGCGGAGGAGTGTTGTCGTCTGGGTCACGGGCGCGCCAGAGATCGCCGAACGTAACAGGTTTGGAAGCCTTACGACCCGCGTATTGCTGAATTTTCTCGTGTAGCCAGGGCGTCAGACTATCAAGGCCGAGATCGTCATTGCGAGCCATGCCTGAGCAGATGCCGAAATCATTGCGCTTCCAGGCGGGCAACCAGCGCCAGACAGCTTCACACACCAATGCCAAAGAGGCGACTGTCGCGGTGGCAATCAAGCCAATTGCCAGAAGGATCAGCGAGTGACCCGGATAACCGGCCGCCTGGAACTTTGCCACGCTGTGAACCGTCAAGAGCAGGCAACCGCCAAGAGCCATCAACGCCCAGAGCGACGTCCAAATCACTCGCAGAGCCGCACTGGACCAAAAGCGAACTCCGGAAATCAGACTCGAAAGCCGCTTGCGAAGGCCGACACAGCTCCGCTGATCTTTCTTCATTCGATTGTAGGCGGCAACTTCCAAAGCAATGCGAGCTAGGCGCATGAGTGCCCGGGTATCGCCCGAGCCTTGTTTGCCGTCATCTGGCGTGAAAAGATGCCAGAGCCGAGAGTTGCCGTCACTCACCGTTTCGGCGAGTTCCCTCGGCACGTCCGCAAGGCTATCGAACGCCCTCGGACATGATCTGGTAATGCGGCCGAACTCTGCCGCAGCGGTCGCAGCGGCAGTCAGCGCGCCAACAGACGTTCCGCCAATGCTTTGAAATCGATAATGCTTGGCCAAAGTCGAGATTGCACCGGGATAGACCAGGCCCGAGGCTACGCCACCCGCCATGACCACGTCGCATGGCAGAAGGTCGGATGGGTCCTTGCCGGCAGTGTCCGTGTGGGCAGGACTAGATTCTGCGGATTGCGTCGGTCGGGACATATGCTACTCGAATAATCGATATCAGAATGCGCCAGCTAAGCATGCGGCGTGCGCTGAATAAAGCCTCACCAACGCCACGGATCGTGATCCCGATGACCAATCCTACCGGCATGCGCCGCAATCTCGCGACATATGGAGACGCGGAGTTCTCCGTGTTCTTGAGAAAGGCGTTCATCAAGGCGCTCGGCTATACGGACGATGCCCTGTCGCGGCCGATCATCGGCATCGTCGATACGACGTCGGCCTACAACGCGTGCCACGCCAATATTCCGGACCTGATCGAGGCGGCGAAGCGGGGCATTCTGCTCGCGGGCGGCATTCCGATGCCGTTTCCGGTCATCTCGATCCAGGAAAGTTTCTCCAACCCGACGTCGATGTATCTGCGCAACCTGATGGCGATGGACGTCGAGGAGATGATCCGCGCCCAACCGATGGACGCCGTCATTCTGCTCGGCGGTTGCGACAAGACGGTGCCGGCGCTGCTGATGGGCGCGATCAGCGCGAACGTGCCTGCCGTCATGCTGGTCAGCGGGCCGATGATGGCCGGCAGCTTCAAGGGCGAGCGGCTCGGCGCGTGCACGGACTGCCGCAGATTCTGGGCTCGG
>JAPXTA010000206.1:0-5942 GCA_033812735.1 Hyphomicrobiaceae bacterium
CGGCACAAGGGCTCGACTGCACTGTTGACAGGTCCGGGCTGGCGCCTCAGCGCATTGCAGGTGCACCGGATGAGCCGATCCGATTTTCGCCGGATGGCGCGCCGCGAACGGCGCTGGGGCCTTTTCGCGAGCTAATGGGGCGGCTCTAGGGCGTGCTTAATGAATTCTTAATCGAAGGGGCAGACGCGCGGTGCCAACATAGTTAACGCGATCGCTCGTTATCGGCCTTATGAAACACCGCCAGCGCCGCAGCCTTGCGGCCCGGCGTCTGACGGCATGCGAGGGTGGGGCAGCGTTGCCGCCGATCACTCACTCAGGATGCTTGGCTCGTCCTGCCGGCTCCTTGTTGCGCCGGCCACGAGCTCAGGTGCGGCAATGCTCGCCGATCTCTTTGCTGCGATTGATCGCAACTCGAACCGGCAGAGGTCGCATTCGTTGTGACTTGCTGCGCCGCCAGAAGTGGCGGCGGATCGCAAGTCACTGCGAGACCTCGCCCCATTACTCCAGTGAGGACCATCCGGGTTCTCTCGCGACTGATCAGGTCGCGAGGCGTGGTCCCTGCTTGTCTTCCAACTTTACTTTGGGCGTTTTTGAACGGGCCCGGACTATGGCGCGCTCCAACGGCCACCTGCCGACTCACTGGAACCCGGCCCGGGCCGACGGTTGAGCCGTCCGTCGGCGCGCCCTCGCGGGATAGAGTCTTTGCTCGTCGCTTGCGACTCCCCTTCGGGGAGCCGGCCGCAAGCGACGTACAAGTTCTCACCGCCTCCCGTTTCCGACACACTGCTTTGCTCGGGAGGCAAAGGCCCTGGATGCGCGGATCATGCGCCAAAGTTTCGGGATCGCGCTACTGGGCAAGTACCTAGTGTTTGCCGCGATTCAGCGGCGTATTGCGATTAAGCTTACTTGGCAACGGTCACTCGGCCGGCTGTGGGCGAGCGCCGGCGAAGATCGTCTCGCGGCCTGGGATCGGCTTTTCCGGGACGAGGAACGACAGCGCGAACGAGGTGCTGGCGATCGCCACGCCGAGCCAGAAGATCAACGACGGGTTGATCATGCCGATGATGCCGAACGTCACGGGAAGGGCGACGGCGGCGATGTGATTGATGGTGAAGGCGACGGAGGCGGTGGAGGCCATATCGGCAGGATCGCCGATCTTCTGGAAATAGGTGCGTTGCGCGAGCATGAGAGTGAAGAAGATACCGTCGACGATAAAGAGCAAGCCTGCGACGGCGGCGCTCGTCGTCATCGCATAGCCCGCAAAGACGACGATCAGCACGGCGTTCTCGATGGCGATCGTCCGGCGTTCGCCGAGGGTCGCGACCAGGTGGCCCATGCGCGGGGCGAAGACCGTGTTGAGTGCCGCCGTCACCAGCATCAGCAGCGCCATGTCGGCGAGCGTATAGCCGAACGACTTGACGAGCAGGAAGCCGCCGAACGCGTGGAACAGCTGGCGGCGCGCGCCGCTCATGAAGGTGATGAGGTAATAGAGCCAGTAGCGCTTGCGGAGTACGATCTCCTTGCGCTGCGGCACCGGGCCGTCGAAGCGTGGGAAGTGCTGCATCGACCATATCGTCAACGCGACGCAGGCGAGTCCGATCACGAGATAGATGATCTTGTAGTCGCGAAAACCGATCCACCAGGACAGCGCAAGTCCGCCGTAGGCGATGAACTGCGCTGCGGCACTCGCGGCCGATATCCGCCCCATCAAGCGCGGCGCCTCGGCTTTCGGCAGGATCTGGAGCTGCAGCGACTGATTGACCGTCTCGAAGTAGTGGAAGCCGACGGACATGATCATCGTCGTGACCAGCACGCCGCCGAGCGTCGGGAAGAAGCCGGTCAGTGCGATGCCGATGCCGAGCAGAAGCAGGGAGATGTAGCCGAGCGTCTGTTCGCGCATCAGCATGAACCAGAAGATGGCGGTGAAGGCGAGGAAGCCCGGGAGTTCGCGGAGGCTCTGGGTGATGCCCATGTCCTTCCAGGCGAAGCCGGCCATCTCGACGGTGAAGTTGTTCAGCAGCACCTGCCAGGCGGCAAATCCCAGCCAGTTGATGAACGTCAGCGACATCAGGAACGCGACCGGCGCCCGGGTTTCCGGCGGAAGGGCTGCGAGCGCGAAGGGATTGGAGAAGCCAGCGTTCGACATGCGGTCGGGCCTTTGACTGCCGTGAGTTGCTCGCCGGAGCTGTGGCGGGTGCCGCTTCCCGCGTCAACCGTCCGATGTGCAAGGCATATGCGCGTTCAACTTACCGGCGATCGGTTCGCGACATCGCCGCAATAGCCGGTTATGAGCAGGGCGTCGTCTTTTTGTCCGCCTCACCGGGGATCCGATGCAGCAGACCACGATCGTCTTCGACCTCGACGGAACGCTCGTCGATACCGCTCCTGACCTAATGGGTGGGATCGATGTGATTCTGAGGCGGAAGGGGTTGGAGCCCATATCGCACGATCTTTTGCGGCCGCTCATCTCGGTTGGTTCGCGGGCAATGCTGAAGCTCGCGTTGGAGAAGAACCAATACGCGCTGTCCGACGAGGTCTACGAAGCGTGGTGGCAGGAGTACCTTGGGATCTATGCCGACAATATCGCCGCGACGAGCCGGCCGTTTCCGGGACTGATCGACGTGCTCGACCGGCTTGCGGATGCGGGCGCGACGCTGGCCGTTTGCACCAACAAGGCGGAAGGCCTTTCGCGCAAGCTGCTCGGTGCGCTCGGTCTCATCGACCGGTTCGCTGCCATCGCGGGGCGAGATACGTTTCCGCGCTGCTACAAACCCAACCCGGAACACCTTCGCGGTGCCGTACGGTTGGCTGGCGGTGACCCGTCGCGGGCCATCATGGTCGGTGACAGTGATATCGACATCCTCGCGGCGCGGAATGCCGGCGTGCCGGTCATCGCCGTGAGCTTCGGGTACACGCATGCGCCGGTGGCGAGTTTCGATCCTGATGAGATCATCGACCATTACGACCAGTTCGATGCGGCGCTGGCGCGGGTGCGCCGGTCGCTGGCTTCGCCCAAAGTCTGACAAACGCCAATTGGCCGACGTACCCCCTCTTTGGGGAGAGCGCAGGGCACGTCTCATGCAACCGGTTTCCCGAAAGCCGGAGATGCACGCATCGACGGCTGTCCGGGATCTTCCACGGTCAAGACCCCGGGCAACTTTCGCCGCTGACGCGCCGAAACTTTCCGGGGAACCGAGGGGTGGGGTCTGGTCCCTGTGGCCTGGGTCGTTGCCGTAATCAGCCGCCGGTGGCGAGGCCCTTCGGCTTGCCGACGACAGTCACATAGAGGTCGTTTGCAAAGACGCGTTTGGCGGCGCGCTTCACGTCTTCCAGCGTGACGGCATCGACTTCCTTGTTGCGGCGGTCGACGTAATCGACGCCAAAGTCCTCGGTAAAGAAGTACAGCAGCTGGTTGGCGATCTTCGCATTGGTGTCGAAGCGCAGGGCGAACGAGCCCGTCAGGTAGCTCTTGGCGTTGTCGAGTTCCTGCTGGGTCGGTCCGGCTTCGACGGCGCGCTTGAACTCGGTGCGGATGACGTCGAGCGACTGTGCCATTTCCTCGTTCTTGGTGGCGACGCCGCCGAGGAAAACGGACGTGGCGCGGAACGGCTGGAGATAGCTGTAGACCGAGTAGGCGAGACCGCGCTTCTCGCGGACCTCTTCCATCAGGCGCGAAGCGAAGCCGCCGCCGCCGAGCAGATGATTGAGGACGTAGGCCGGCATGAAGTCCTTGTCATGGCGTCCGATCGATTGACCGCCGAACACGGCGACCGACTGCGGCACCGGCATGTCGATGACGGTGAGTTTGGTCGTCGGCTTTGCTTCGACCTTGGCGACCGGCGCCAAGGCCGGCTTATCAGGAAGCGCGCCGAACACGTCGTCGAGCATGTCGCTCATGTCCTTGGCGTTGATGTCACCGACGACGACAACGCGCAGGTTGGACTTTGCAAAGGTGTTGCGGCGGAACGTCTCGAGGTCGGCGCGGGCGATCGCTTTCAGGCTTTCTTCGGTGCCGTTGCTCGGGCGGCCGTAGGGGTGGCCTGCAAACGCCGTCGAGAACCAATGCTCGCCGGCAACTTTGTTCGGGTCGCGCTTGGCGTAGGCGAGACCGGCAATGAGCTGGGTGCGGATGCGCTCGATGGCGTCGGCGTCGAAGCGCGGCTTGTTGACGACAAGCTTAAGAAGGTCGACGGCCGCCTTGCGGTTCTCGGTGAGCGTTTCGAAGGAGCCGTAGATGAAATCCTTCGAGTCCTCGAACGACATCCGCATGGCGATTTCTTCCATGCGCTTCTGGAACGCGTGCGATTCGAGATCGCCGGCGCCCTCGTCCATCATGCCGGTGATGAAATTCGCGGTGCCTTCCTTACCTGCCGCGTCCTGGGTCGAGCCGCCTTCGAAGGCGAAGCGCATGGCGACGAGCGGCACGGCGTGCTCTTCGACAAGCCACGCCTTGATGCCGGCTTTGGTGGTGATTTCCTGGATTTTCATCGCGAATGCCGAAGAGTTGGAGCTGACTATGGCGGCGGCGAACATGCCTGCCGCGAGCAGTGCGCGGCTCCACGCGGCCGATTGACTGCGATTGATGATCATTTGCCGATCTCCATCACGAACGCTTGGCCGGCTGCACTTTGGGCGCGGCCTGATCGCCATCGTCGACCGGGATCATTACGCCCGTTACCGAGCGGCGGACATCGAGATGCTTCTGGGCGGCCGCTTTGATCTGCTCCAACGTCACTTTGGAGATGTCACGCGGCCAGGCATCGATCTGTTCGACCGTGCGGCCGAGGACCGCGCCCCAGCCGTAACGGCGGGCGAGAGTCGCTTGGTTGTCGGTTTCGTAGATGTATTCGGCAAGGTACGCGCGCTTGGCACGATCGAGTTCTTCGGCAGTGACGCCGTTGGCTTTGATCTCGGCGAGCACGCCATCGATCGCGGCTTCGACCTTGGCGACATCCTGGCCGTCGGCGATGACGGCGCCGATACCGATCTTGCCGCTATCCATTCCGCCGCCCGAATAATAGCCGCTCGCGGATGAGGCGACTTTCTGGTCGACGACCAACGATTGGTAGAGACGGCTGGTCGTGCCCTGTGCCGCGATCTTCATCAAGAGATCGAGCGCTTCGGCCTCGCCTGGCGCCGCGGTGGTGTAGCTCGGTACGAGGTAGTGGCGCGTGACAGAGGTCTTGCCGGCGCGCGGGTCCTTGAGTTCGACGCGGACGGGTGCACGGTGCTCCGGTTCGGTGGCGCGGACGCGCGGCTTGATCTCGTGGTTGGCTTTAATCTGGCCGTAGGTTTCGCCGGCCAGCGTCTTGACCTCTTCGACGGTCACGTCGCCAGCAACGACGAGCACGGCGTTGTTCGGGGCGTAGTATTCTTTGTAGAAGTCGAGCGCGTTTTGGCGCGACAGCTTGGCGATCTCGTGCATCCAGCCGATGACGGGGACGCCGTAGGGGTGGTTTTTATAGAGGGCGGCCGACATCTGTTCGTCGAGGATGGCCTGCGGGTTGTTTTCGACGCGCGAGCGGCGTTCCTCGAGGATGACGTTGCGCTCGGTGAGGACTTCCTTTTCGTCGAGGCGCAGATTGATCATGCGATCGGCTTCCATCGACATGACGGTCTTCAACCGATCCTTGGCGACGCGCTGGAAATAGGCCGTCGCGTCGTGGCTGGTGAACGCGTTGTCGTTGCCGCCGAGGCGGGAGACGATTTTCGAGAACTCGCCGACCGGGATCTTCTCGGTCGACTTGAACATCAAGTGCTCGAGAAAGTGAGCGATGCCGGATACGCCGCGCTGCTCGTCCGCGGCGCCAACCTTATACCAGACCATGTGCGTCACGACGGGCGCGCGGCGATCGGGTACGACGATGACTTCCATGCCATTGGCGAGCTTGAACTGGGAGACGCGCTCCTGGGCGCGCACGTCCAGTGCCGCGAGTGACTGT
>JAPXTA010000207.1:0-5889 GCA_033812735.1 Hyphomicrobiaceae bacterium
GCATCGTCGAGCGGATCGACGCCGACCAATGGCGCATCCCCGAAGATTTCGAGAGCCGCGCCGCCGCCTACGACGCCGGCCGCAACCGGCAGGCCAGCGTTCGCGTGCTTTCGGTGCTCGACCTTGAAAAGCAGATCGGCGCGGACGGCGCGACCTGGCTCGACCGGCGCTTGGTTACGCCCGACACAACCGACCTTGCATCGGCCGGCTTCGGCCAGCAGGTGCGCGAGGCGATGGACCAGCGCCGCGAGCATCACGTCGAGCATGGCGACGCCACGCGCAGCCGGGACGGCCGAATCTTCTATCGGCGCAATCTTCTCGCCACGCTGCGCGAGCGCGAGATTGCCAGCTTCGGCACGGAGATGGCGGCGAACAAGTCGCTGCCGTTCCGCGCCGTCGCCGATGGCGAAACCGTCAGCGGCAAGTTTACTGGCACCGTGCAGCTAACCAGCGGCAAGTTCGCCATCGTCGAGAAGGCGCATGAGTTCACCCTTGTCCCATGGCGGCCTGTCATCGACCGCCAGCTCGGCCGTGAAGTCGCGGGCGTCATGCAGGGCGGTTCGGTGTCGTGGCAATTGGGCCGGCAGAAAGGTTTGGGGCTGTAGCGCTGTCCAACCGAGGCGCTGGCAACGCTGGAACCGGATAGGCACTAAATCATATGATTGATTTAGTTTTTACGTCACGCTAGACTGATTGTTGGACGCTGGCAGGAAGCGCCTGGCTTGCCCTCTCATTGACCTTTGTGCGGAACCAGAACGATGCCACGAGCACGAGCGGCTTTCATCCCGTTGGTTCTGGTCCTCGCGACTGCGCTTGCAGGGTGCGCAACGCGGCCCGGACCAGAGACGCTTGATCCCGCTGGCCGGCGCGCAGCAGGGAACACTAGCAGCATCACGGTCCTCACGGCGACAGATCGTTCTTCGACAGATTTGGTGCGCCCCGTCTTAGGAAGCGGGCGCGGCATCCTGCGCTACGAACAGTTCACAATGCAGGCGGCATCAGCGGACGGCGGCAGAGCGGGCGCGGTTGTCAACGCTCGCAGCAGCGATCCCTCAAAAGACTTTATCACAGTCGGACGGCGCGAACTCGATGAAAAAGCGTTCGAGGATAGCGTCAACCGTATGCAGAAAGATGCTGGCGGCACGGTCGCGGTGTTCGTCCATGGCTATAACTACAGTTATCAGGAGGCGGTTTTCCGCCTTGCGCAGTTGAGCGCCGAGGTCGATGGGCGAGTTGTGCCAATCCTCTTTTCTTGGCCTTCGCAGGCCAGCGTTGGAGGCTACGTCGCCGACCGGGACTCCGCCACCTATGCGCGGGACGATCTAGCTCGTTTGCTCGCCACGTTGAGCCGTTCACGCACAGAGCGGCGCGTGATCGTGATCGGCCATAGCTTGGGCGCATGGCTGGTCATGGAAGCGCTTCGACAGCTTCGCCTCCAGGGACGGGACGGTGTTATCTCTCGCCTACAGGTCGGGCTTGCCGCCCCTGATATTGATGTGGATGTCTTCCGCACACAGGCTGCTTTGGTCGGCCGACTGTCACCGCCGCTAACTGTCCTTGTATCCGAAGACGACCGGGCACTTGCCGCGTCGAGTCGGCTTGCCAATGGCAGGCCCCGCCTTGGTGCGGCCCGCGTCGATGACCCGGAGATACAGGAGATTTCTCGCCGGGGTGGCATACGGATCATCGACATCACGACCCTACCAGCAGGCAATGCCTTCAACCATGACCGCTTCGCCACCTTCGCGGCACGCTATTTCGCGGCTGCCCAAGATGGTCATGTTGCCAGCGGCGTCCGACAGGCTGGCGTCTATCTGCTCGACACCACAGGCCGCCTCCTGTCAGGGCCGTTCAACCAGACGGCGCGAATTATCGCTGGATCGCAATGACAGTTCTCGCAGCCGTCTATCCATCAATCCTTAACTAAATCAGATGATTGATTTAGTCTCTGGTCCACGCTAGGTTTGATCGTGGGATGGAGCCGACTCGCCGCGAGGGAGCGCAGGGCGGCTTTCGGTTCTCAAGATGAAGGATGGAGCACAGGGAGTCATGTCGGGACGAAAGATCGAGCGCGGCGATCAAACTCGCGAGAAGCTGCTTATCGCAGCCGTGGATGTTTTCGGGCGTGTCGGTTTCGACGGCGCGACGACCCGGATGCTTTGCGAGAAGGCCGGGGCAAACCAGCAGGCAATTGCCTACTACTTCGGGAACAAGGAGGGCCTTTACCTCGCTGCGGCGACCTCCATCGCGGATGGCATCAAGGATCATATCGCCCCGCTGCGAAGCCTCGTCTTTGCCCGCGTGGAAGAAGCATGCTCGGGAACAACGCCGCTCGGCACGGACGAGGCGCGTCGCCTGCTGACCGAGATCATTCAGCGGATGGCGGCGCTATTCGTGAGCAGCCGTTCCGAGCCCTGGGCGCGCTTCATTATCCGCGAGCAGATGCAGCCGACTGCGGCCTTTCGTTGCCTCTACGACGACTTGATGGGACCACTGCTCAATATATGTGACCATCTGGTTGGAACCTTGCTCGGCGAAGACCCTGCTTGCGAGCATGTGCGCCTCAGAACCCTCTCCCTGGTCGGAAGCGTCCTCATGTTCAGGATGGGGCGCGCTTCGGTCCTGGCCTCGCTTAACTGGAAGACGATAGACGACAAAGGGCTCGCGGCTATTGAGGCTTTGGCGGTCGAACTCGTCGCGTCCATCGCGCCTGCCTCCCGGAACGTGGGAGGCGCATAGTGTCCCGCCGCATCATCATCCTGGCAGTCATCATCGCGGGCGTCGCAGCGGCGGGATACTACACTCGCGGCTTCGGCTTCTTGGACAAGCCCAACGAGGGGCTGGTCCTTTATGGGAATGTCGATATTCGCCAGGTGAATCTCGGATTTCGCGTCGCGGGACGCATCGCCGAGATGCCGACTGATGAAGGGGCGTCGGTCGAAGCCGGGGCAACTCTGGCGCGGCTTGACCAACAGCCATTCATCGACGCGCTGGCGGGGGCGGAAGCGCAGGTTGCAGCCGCGCAGGCGGAAGTCGACAAGCGGCGCAGCGGAAGTCGACCGCAGGAGATCGCCCAAGCGGAGGCTGCCGTCGTCGTCCGAAGGGCAGACATGGTGCGGGCTCGCGGGGCCTACGAGCGTAACAAAACGCTGGTTGCCAACAAAGCTGTATCCCAATCAACTTTCGAGGCCGCCGAGGCTGAATACCTCGCCGCCGAGGCGCAGCTTCGGGCGGCAGAGGAAGCATTGGCGCTGCTTCGCGCCGGCTCTCGCGTCGAAGACATCGCGGCAGCGGAGGCGCAACTCGCAGCCGCGATAGCGGAACGCGACAGGGTGAAAACCAATCTGGCCGACACGACGCTTCAAGCACCGGACGCTGGCACGATCCTCACGCGAGCGGCCGAGCCTGGTGCCATCGTCCAATCCGGCGCAACCATCTTCACGCTCACCATCAATCGGCCAATCCGGGTGCGCGCCTATGTAGCCGAACCTGACCTCGGCCGGATCGCTCCCGGCATGACCGTGCTCGTGACCACCGATGGCAATCCCAAAGTCTATCGCGGTGTCATCGGCTTCATATCACCGACCGCCGAATTCACGCCGAAGACCGTCCAGACCGAACAACTGCGGGTCGATCTCGTCTACCGCTTGAGGATCAACGTCACCGATCCCGATGACCGTCTCCGTCAAGGTCAGCCCGTGACCGTGAGGCTCGAACTGAGCCCCTACCCAGGGGCGGACCCGTGAAATGACCGAGGTAGTCGCCCGCGCTGTCAATGTCACCAAACGCTTCGATCCCAACGCGGCCCCGGCGCTTGATGCCGTGAGCATGGAGGTGATGGGCGGGGTGATGACGGGCCTGGTCGGTCCCGATGGCGCGGGCAAGACGACCCTGATCCGTCTGCTCGCCGGATTGCTCGACCCGGATGAAGGGGAAGTTACCCTTCTTGGCGAGCCCGCCATCGCGGCCGACAGGTCGGCGCTAGGCTACATGCCGCAACGCTTCGGACTCTACGAAGACCTGTCGGTTATCGAGAACCTTTCGCTCTACGCTGATCTTCGCGGTTTACCCCCAGGGAAAGAACGCACGGAGCGCTTTTCCCAACTCCTGTCTTTCACGGACCTTGAGCGATTCCGCCCCCGGTTGGCTGGCCGTCTCTCTGGCGGCATGAAACAAAAGCTGGGCCTCGCCTGCGCGTTGGTGCGTCCCCCTCGCGTGCTGCTACTTGATGAGCCCGGCGTCGGCGTCGATCCCGTGGCGAGGCGCGAGCTATGGGCGATGGTCCGCCAGCTCACGACCGAGGGCATGGGCGTCGTCTGGTCCACCGCCTATCTCGACGAGGCCGAGAAGTGCGATACGGTATTCCTGCTGAACGAAGGCAAGCTGCTGTTCAGTGGACCGCCGAAGCGGCTGACATCCCGTGTCGAAGGTCGGACCTATCGTCTGTTTGGTCCCACCGAAAGCCGGCGTTCTTTGCTCGCCAGCCTTGTCCTTCGCGATGATGTAAAGGACGCCACCATCCAGGGCGCTTCCGTTCGCATCCTTATGGACGAAGGTGCTGCTGCACCGACTGCAGAACGGTTCGGAATGTCGCAGGGCGACCGAATCGAAGCCGTGCAGCCGCGATTTGAAGATGCGTTCATTGACATCCTTGGCGGTGGGCCGAGGGGTGCCAGCCAACTCGCAGCAGGCTATCGGCCCATCGAAAAGTCCGACGCGCCGGCCATCGAGGCGCGAGGACTTACCAAGGTTTTCGGGACGTTCACGGCGGCAGGCGACATCACATTCTCCGTGCCTCAAGGCCGGATATTCGGCCTTCTCGGGCCGAACGGCGCTGGCAAGTCCACGACTTTCAAGATGCTTTGCGGGCTTCTCACGCCGACAGCGGGCGAAGGCCGCGTTGCCGGCCATGATCTTCGCACCGCCAGCGCGGAGGCGCGTCAGTCTCTCGGCTACATGGCGCAGAAATTTTCCTTGTATGGCGATCTCAGCGTCAAACAAAATCTGGACTTCTTCGCCGGAGCCTATGGCTTGAATCGACGCGCGCGGGCGGAGGCGGTTAAGCGCGTGATTGACATTTTCCAGCTTGAACAACACCTGCCGGTGAACAGCGGAACATTGCCGCTGGGCTTCAAGCAACGGCTATCGCTTGCCTGCGCCGTGCTGCATCAACCGCCAGTGCTTTTTTTGGATGAGCCGACATCGGGCGTGGACCCTATCACTCGCCGCGAGTTCTGGTTGCACATCAACGGCCTCGTGCAACGCGGCGTGACGGTACTCGTCACCACCCACTTCATGGAAGAAGCGGAATACTGCGACCGCATAGCGCTGATCTATCGCGCGCAGGAAATCGCCCAAGGCACGCCCGAAGACCTCAAGACCCGCGCGGCTGAAATCAGTGGCGGCACGGACCTTACGATGGAGGACGCTTTCATTGCGTTGATCGAGGAAACGGATCGAAAGCGGGAGGCCGCATGAACGACCGCTTCTATCCTCGACGCTTCATGGCCCTGCTCGTCAAGGAGTCGCTACAGATTATCCGCGACCCCTCCACGATGCTGATCGCCTTTGTGCTGCCGCTGCTCCTGCTTTTCCTGTTTGGATACGGCGTGTCTCTCGACACGGCGAGGACGCGGATCGGCTTGGCGGTTCAAGATTCCAGCGAAGCGGCCGCCAGCCTAGCGGGGGCCTACCGATCATCCCGGTGGTTTGAGGTTCAATCCCGGCGCGACGTGACTTCGCTCAAGGATGAACTGGTCGCTGGGCATATCCGGGGCATCGTGGTCATTCCGAGTGATTTCGGCCAGAGGGTCGCAGCCGGGATCGACGCACCGATCCAGGTGATTACCGATGGCTCGCTGCCGAACACGGCATCCTTTGTCGCCGCCT
>JAPXTA010000208.1:0-5778 GCA_033812735.1 Hyphomicrobiaceae bacterium
GGTTCAGCCGATCGACTTCGGCACTCAGGGCGCGGACCGTCTGGGCGCTCTGCGCGACCGTGTTAGCCAACTGCTGGTTGATCGCAGCACTTTGGGACAGCGTGCCGTTCAGACGCTGCACAGTATCGGAAGAAGCCTGGAACGTCTGATCCATCGCGCCGGCAATGGCTGTCACTTGCTCCCATTGGGCTTTGCCGCTTTCAATTTGGCTCGATGCGCCTGCAAAGACCTTCTGGAACTGCTCGGCCTGGGTTGTCAGTGCCTTCAACCCCTCGTCTACGGACGACATCGTGCGCTTCAAGTCCTCCCAACGGGCGGTCAAGCTTTCTGGACGGGGTGGAAAACAATAACGCAACATGTTGCGGAAGAAGATCCCAGAAAACGTGGCGACCAGTGCAAGGCCGTTTTGGGCCACCAAATCGGTCGGATTGCGTGCCCCAGGTTGCGAGCCATCCAAAAGGGTGTAGGACGAGATTATCAGCGACAGCAAGGTCGACATGAAACCAAGATAATAAATGATATTATGGACTTCCGGGTCGCGCTTGAACTCACGGGACGAGACGCACACAACGGCAAAAATCAGCATAAACAGCGCAAAGACGACGACGCCAGCATAGAGAGAAACACCGAATGTGCGTTTGGTTAGCCAGATGGCAAAATCGTCGAACATTGCCGTCTGACTGAAAACACCCAGATGGATGGTCACCAGCAAGACCGTGCCGACGATGAACAAGAACACTTTTGCGCCCTGGTTCGACTTCGAACGCTGCTCGTCATAACTACGCTCAAACGCTTGAACTGCCACTGCACGCCGCCCCCGCAATGTACTTGTGCGGAACGTTATGAAATCCCCACCCTTAGTGTCAATGGTCAACCACCAAAGTTAGAACGCGGATTGCAAGCACGTTGCTCCCTGTCAGGAAGGCTTGTGTCGCCAAGCATAAGCCAGCATGAGTTCAAAAACTGCATTGAGGAATGTCGTGGCTGCCGGTTGGGCTGGTGGAAACGTTTACACATACCGAATGGTGTTATTCTACAATGAGAAATCTCTCGAACTTAAGAACTTGGCCTCCACCGCCTTGCAGTCCACCTGCGACCTCTCGATGGCCCAAGAGCTCATCCAATCGACACTGGAAACTTATTCAACGCTTGGCTCAAGATACTTGCTGGCTTGGTTGGCTGTCACGGTGACCACCCCCGTCGCGGTAGCCGTTAGAGCAGGTTTATTCGATCACGATGAATGGGAGAACGTAAGCGCTGCGCCGCCCCCACGTTGCGGGGCTGAGGTCGAGCCGGCGATGGTTGGGTATGGCGCGCGCTCGAAACGATCATATTGACGACTATAGTGACGTCACTACGCCTATCCGGCCGCGCCGGGTCGAGGTGCTGACCGGGCCTGAGCGGCGGCGCAAGTGGCCGGACGAGACAAAGATCGCGATCGTGGCCGAGGCACTAGCCGATGGCGTGGTGGTCTCTGATGTCGCGCGACGGCACGATGTCTCGCCGTCGCAGCTGTTCGGCTGGGTGCGGCAGTTCCGCGACGCGGCTTTGGCGACGATCGCAGTGCCCGAGCCGCAGATGTTCGCGCCGGCCGTCGTCGAGGTCGCTTCGATGACGGCTGCACCGCCTCCGGCGCCCGAGCCTCCAGCCGAGATCGAGATCAGCGTCGGCGGCGCGACAGTGCGCATCCGGGGCGCGGTCGATGGCCGGACGTTAGCGGCTGTGCTCAAGGCCATGAGGGTGCTGGCGTGATCGTTCCTCCGACCGGCATCCGCGTGCTCGTGGCGACGAAGCCCGTCGACTTCCGCAAGGGCATGGACGGGCTCGCGGCCTACGTGCAGGAGGCGTTCAAGGGCGATCCGTTCTCCGGCGTCATCTACGTGTTCCGCGCTAAGCGCGCCGATCGCGTGAAGCTGCTGTTCTGGGACCAGACCGGCCTCGTGCTCATGACCAAGCGGCTCGAAGAGGGAAGGTTCCGCTGGCCGGCCGTGCAGGACGGCGTGATGCGCCTGTCGCCGGCCCAACTGTCGGCGTTGCTCGAAGGCCTGGACTGGTCCCGCGTGCACGCGCGCCGTGTCGTACGGCCCACAGCGACGCAATGATCCACATACGAGCAGTTCGCGGGCACTGGCGAACAAGGTGCCAAATCGGTGATTCTGCCGTCATGGCGCTGTCGATCGACGAGCTTCCGGATGATGTCGCGAGCTTGAAGGCTCTGGTGCTTGCTGCACGCGCGGCATCGGATGCCGCCGAAGCCAGGTCGGCCTCTCTGGCCGCCGAGGTTGACCGCCTGACCGCGCGTACCGAGCGCCTCGATCACATCGTCTCGGTTCTGCGCCGCGCCCAGTTCGGTCGCCGATCGGAGCGGATTGCCGACGATCAGATAGAGCTGGCGCTGGAGGACGTCGAGACGCAGCACGGCGCCGAGGATGCCGCCGTCGAGAATACCAACACTGTCGTCAAGGCCGAAGGCACGAAAGCGCGCCGCGCCAATCGCGGCCATCTTCCTGAGCATCTGCCGCGCGAGGAGATCGTTATCGAGCCAGTCGTCAACGCGTGCCCGTGCTGCGGCGGCGCTCTGCACGTCATCGGCGAGGACGTCTCCGAACGCCTCGACAAAGTGCCAGCGAAGCTCAGGGTGATCGTGACGCGGCGGCCCAAATACGCTTGCCGCAGGTGCACCGATGGCGTCGTGCAGGCGCCTGCACCGAACCGATTGATCGACGGTGGCCTGCCGACGGAAGCACTTGTCACCGATGTGCTCGTCTCGAAATACGCCGATCATCTGCCGCTGTATCGCCAGGCGCAGATACTGGCGCGTGAAGGCGTCGCGATCGACCGCTCGACACTGGCGCACTGGGTTGGGTTCGCGGCGTACGAACTCGCGCCACTGCACGATCGGCTCGTCGATATCCTCAAGACCTCGACGAAGCTGTTCGCCGACGAGACCCGTTGTCCGGTGCTCGATCCGGGACGCGGCAAGACGAAAACCGGCTATCTATGGGCCATTGCACGCGACGACCGGCCTTGGGGCGGCAGCGATCCGCCGGCTGTTGCCTACAGGTATGCGCCAGGACGCGGTGCCGAGCATGCGAGCGCGCTGCTCGCCGGCTTCTCCGGTGTGCTGCAGGTCGACGGCTACGCCGGCTACGACCGGCAGGCAGATGCGACCCGACCCGGCGGTCCGCTCGCGCTGGCTTATTGCTGGAGCCACTTCCGGCGCCGCTTCTACGACATCGCCAAGGCTGGCAACGCTCCGATTGCGAGCGAGGCATTGAACCGCATCGGCGCTCTCTACGCGGTTGAAGCCGATATCCGTGGCTGCTCCGCAGACGAGCGCTGTGCGGAACGGCAAGCCCGGTCCCGTCCTCTCGTCGAAGGGCTGCGCTCCTGGCTCGACGAACAACTGACGCGCGTCTCCGGCCGTTCGCCCATCGCGGAAGCCATGCGTTACGGCACGAGCCACTGGCACGGCCTCTGCCGCTTCCTCGACGACGGACGCATCGAGATCGACACCAACGTCGTCGAACGCTCCATCCGGCCGATTGCGCTCAATCGAAAGAACGCACTGTTCGCCGGCAGTGACGAAGGGGGCGCCAACTGGGCGATCATCGCGTCCCTCATCGAGACCTGCAAGCTCAACGCCGTGAACCCGCACCTCTGGCTCACCGACGTCTTGACCAAGCTAGTGAACCATTGGCCTCAATCCCGCATCGATGACCTGATGCCCTGGGCCCACGCGAAGATCCCCGCCTGATCCGTCAACGTGGGGGCGACGCAGCGCTTACAGAGAGTCGGAGTCTTGAGCCAGAGATCACGCAGCATTGGGCCAACGGAATTAGGTGCATAGGCACGAATCTTTATGGCGGCACCGTTGTCGTTTGCCGAGGCCAGCAGTTCCACGCGCAACACCGCACCGGAAATCGTGTAGTCGGCCTGCAACCCGCATTGCCGGCCACCATCCGCTTCAACAGGCAATGCTAAAATGGCGTCAGGCTCGACCGAATGAGCAGAAGCAAGCACGACATTTGCCGTCACTGCGATCATTGCTGCACCGGCGCGTCGTAACATTATGTGCATGACCTACGACCCAACGAAGTATATGGCGCTACCCTCGACAATAGCCTGTTGGATACGCTGTTGCACGATCAACGGTTCTTCGGACGAGAACCGAAGCCGTGTGGAGTTCACGGTACGACATCGAAAGTCTTCGGGTCGAACTGATAGCGCGGCATCTGGATGAAATTGCCATCCTCCAGCGTCGGTACTTTGTGGACGCGCACGCCGCCGACTGTGATCTTCCCGGTCTTTTCGTCCATCCAGAAATCGATATCGAAAAACTCCTCCTTGCTCCCCGATCTGCGGAAATCGGTACAGGCGAAGAACCGCCCATCTTCCTTGAGGCGGCGCACCGGTTGGTGAATTCCGACAAAATCCAGGCTCAGCTCTTCACCCGTCTTGTCATCCTTGAGTTTGAAAACTCCGCCGCCAGCGGCGCGCTTGACTGCGATGTGATCATGCAATGCGCTCATGACTTCCCAGCCTCGCTTTGTCTCGCTTTCGCCAGGATGTTCAGACGCGGGAATCCACCACCAGGGCTTGGGCGAGCGCGTGATCATGATCCACTTGTCGCCCTCCTTTCGCGGCGCCTTGTAGACGCGCGTGTCGACAACCGACAGTTTGCCGTCCTTCGGCCGAACCCAGAAATCGACAAGATATGTCTTGCCCGGATCGTCGCCACTGGCAAACAGCACGTCGGGGAAGAAGCCATAGCCGTGCAGCGTCCGGACGAAATCGACTTTGACGAATTTCAAAGACAATGTCTGCCCCGCCATCGAGTCATCGACTTTGAATAGACCGCCGTTCTTTTCTGCTCCCGCCTTGATCTCAACTTCAATGAAGGCCTTGACGTCTTCGGCACTCCACTTGCCCATGTCGAAACCCGTTGCTTCACTCGACGCAGCCGCAAACGTTTCGCGGGCCTTGGCGATGTTGGCATCCGGATCCTTCAGAAAAACGGCTTTGGAATCCTCGTTGCCGAAGCAGTAGGTCTTCCCATCCGGCGCCGACCAATGGACAGTGCAGTCAGTCTTGATCCGCTTGCCTTCAGCAAGGCCCATGGCGCAGCTGCCTGCGAACTCGGCCTCGCTTGGTTTGACTTCAGCGGACACCGGCGCTGCCAGGATAAGAACTGCGCCGAAAATTGCGCTGAGCGTTGGTGCGGCTCGCGTGCGTCGCGTCGTCGTCATGCTGACCCTCCTCTGTTGACGTCACTAAGAGACTACGCAAGCATCACTGGTGCACGTTACAGCGGCGGAAAAGTCGGGATTTCTTCCCGAACAAGATTTGCACTCTGACACTCAGGGTACGTCGCGCGCGATACGAAAGCCAACCGTCTGGTTTCTGAAATCAGGCCAATTGCGCAGCCGCATAGCCGCGCGCATCTGGCGCGGTTCGTAGAAGCACGATCCGCCGCGAAACGGCCGCAGGCCTCCAGGTGTCTCGTCTTCCCCTGGACACACCTTGCCCGTTCGCGGCCGCCCGTCGTTAGGGCCCGAGGCGTAGCGTTCACAATAATAGTCCGCCACCCACTCCCAGACGTTGCCGTGTACGTTGTGCAGACCCCACGGATTAGGTTTGAAAGCAGTCACCTCGAACAGACCTGCTGCGTCCCGCTCGCTTCCGCAACCGCGGCAGCAGGCCATGACTTCGTCGCCCCGTTTCGGATCGTTTCCCCACCAGAACCGGGTCGACGTTCCAGCACGTGCCGCATATTCC
>JAPXTA010000209.1:0-5597 GCA_033812735.1 Hyphomicrobiaceae bacterium
TGAACGCCATCGCCGCAGAAACAACGCCTGGAGTTCTGGTCCGCCGCCCCGGACCGGTCAATCGTCTTGCGCTCGCTGGCGTTTGGTTCACGTTCGCACTCTCCGCCGTGGTGTTTACTGAACCCGCACCCGTTGATGCCCTTATGATGGGCCTCATTCTGGCGTTGCCGATCCTTGGTCTTGTCCGCGTAACTCCGCCATTGATGGTGTATCTATCGATCTGGCTGGTCGCCGGCGCCTGCGCTCTCATCGGGACGATCAATGCCATCGACCCGGCCAAAGCCCTCATCCACACGGCAGTGACGTTCTTCCTTGCGGGCTCATCGTTCGTGCTCGCCGGCTTCGTGATGCGCCGCCCGCTATGGCACGCACAGCTCATCATGCATGCCTACGTCATCGCGGCTGTCGTCGCTGTCCTGGCGGGACTTGCTGGCTACTTCAATCTCTTCCCCGGCGCCCACGATCTTTTCACCCGCTTCGGCCGCGCATCCGGTACCTTCAAGGACCCAAACGTGTTCGGCCCGTTTCTGATCCCACCGATCGTCTATCTCCTGCATCGCGTCCTGACCCGCTCATTCGGTCGTGCTTTGCATGTTTCGGCATGGATGGTGCTCCTCGTGCTCGGCGTTCTCCTCAGCTTCTCGCGCGGCGCCTGGTTCAATCTCGGCGTCGCCGTGATGATTTTCGGCTACCTCACCTTCGTCACCGCCTGCACGAACCTTCAGCGCGTCAAAATCCTTCTGGGCGCAGTTTCCGCAGTCATGCTCGGCGTCATCGCGCTCGTCGTCGCTCTGCAGATGGATGGTGTCGCCAAGCAGCTATCGGACCGTGCGACGCTGACCCAAACCTATGACGAAGGTCCCGAAGGCCGCTTCGGCGGCCAGCAGAAGGCACGCCGCCTCATTCTCGAAAACCCCTTCGGCATCGGCGCCCAGCAGTTCGCCCCCCACCATCACATCGAGGAACCCCACAACGTCTACCTCGCGATGTTCTTGAACGCAGGCTGGGTCGGCGGAATGATATTCTCGCTGATGGTGGCGCTCACATGTCTCTATGGCTTGCGCCACGCGTTCCGCCGCACGCGGACACAAGGCCTCTTTATCGTCGTCTTCGCTTGCTTCGTCGCCCATGCCCTCCAGGGCTTCGTGATCGACCTCGACCATTGGCGTCATTTCCATCTCTTAATGGCGATGGTCTGGGGCTTGATGCTGGGTGACCGTCAGCTGATCAGAAAAGCCCCGCTTTGGGATCCACGCAGCATCTTCGAGCAGGCAGAGATGATTGTCGCCAAGAGTAGGCCTGCGCGCCTGCTGCAGCCTCTTCCAGTCGAGGCCCCCAAGCGCAGGTCTTATGCTCGGCGGACGGCGCCTCGCGAGGATTCCCGTCCCAGCCGTGCCCATGGCCGCACCTTCGCCCGAAACGTTCCAGAGAATTGAAGTTTCAACTGCCATTCGGGCACGACAGTTATCTACCGCTGTAGGCGGATCAACTTGCTTTCGCCCTGGTTTACTGCATGTTCCTTCCGAACCGTGAAGTCATCGAGCATCCAGGCTCATGACGTCATATGTCGCAGAACCACAGCCGGAGTTGCCGCGATGAACCTCGTTTCGCTCGCCATGAATTTCATTACGCCCGCGATCGTCAATCGCATCGCATCTGCTCTCGGCGTCGACAGTAAAATCGTACAAATGGCGGTATCGGCCGCACTGCCGACCATTCTCGGCAGCATCGTCGGCAAAGCCTCGAAGCCCGAAGGTCTGTCGCAGCTTTCAACAATGCTCGGCCAGCAAGACGCCGGACTGCTCTCGAACTTCTCGAGCATGATCGGCGGCACCGATCAGTCGAAGCTCGTAACCTCGGGCACGACCATGCTCGGCTCGCTTCTCGGCAACACGTCGGTCGGTGCCCTAACCGGCGCCGTCGGAAAGTTCACCGGCCTCGGCGAAGCGCCTGCGAAGAGCCTCATCGGCATGATTGCACCTGTCGCCATGGGGACGCTGGCTCATCAGCAGAAGTCCAATAACCTCGACGCAGCGGGATTAGGGAAACTTCTTGCAAGCCAGAAGGACAATATCACCGCAGCAATGCCGGCCGGCTTCGGCGACCTATTGAAGGGCACGGGAATCCTCGATGGATTTGCCCTACCGTCCGCTAGCGCAGCGGCTGGAAAGGTTGCATCCGCAGCTTCCAGCGCCGCATCGACAGCCACCAACGCCGCAACGACGGCGGCAAAGGCCGCTGCGTCCGTCCCCGCACCGAAGCCGGCTGGATTGCCGAGCTGGCTCACTTGGGGCGCACTGCTCGCGGCATTGCTCGCCGGCTGGTATCTGCTTGGTCCGGGCGCACGCCCAACAACAACGGCCGTTCCGGCAATCATGCACAACAACGTCAAAGTGGCGAGCGAAGCAGCCAACGTCTACGCGGCCCTGCGCGACAGCATTAGCGGCATGAAAGACCAAGCCTCCGCCCAGTCAACGCTCCCAAAACTGCAAGATGCCGCCAAGCGCTTGACCGCCCTTCAAACGACCGCCACCCAGATGCCCGCAAGCACGCGTGGCGATCTGGCCAAGCTGATCGCCGGTTACTTGCCGCAGATCCGCGCCTTGGCGCAAACGGCGATGAATGCAGCCGGCGTCTCGGGCGTCGCCAAAACGGTTGTCGACCAGATCCTCAATCAGATGGAAGCTCTGGCCAAGGGCTAACACCCCCGCGCCTCCCTGAGACCGGCCGGCGCACCGGCCGGTCTTCTGATGCCAATCGTTTGACTTTCGGCAGCTTTTCCCGCATACCCCGGCCAATTCGAACCGGCACGTTTCACGCGCCGCCCATCTGCACAAGGTCCCCCATCTCGGGAATTGGACTAGGAGGCAGAGGGTCAACACCCGCCGACGCGGAGCGTCGCCGGGTGCGTTTTGCGTTTGGTTCAATGGGTTAACTGAGGACGGGCATGCTTAGGATCTGGGGCCGCAAGACATCGGTCAATGTGCAGAAGGTAATGTGGACCGTCACCGAACTCGGTCTCGCCAACGAGCGCATCGACGCCGGCGGCCCGTTTGGCAAAGTCGATACCCCCGAGTTTGCCGCGCTGAACCCGAACCGCCTGGTCCCCGTCGTCGACGACAATGGCTTTATCGTTTGGGAGAGCAACGCCTGCGTCCGCTATTTGGCCGGTCTCTACGGCCGCGGCGGCCTCGCACCGGCTACGGCTCACGACTTCGCCCATGCGGATGCCTGGATGGACTGGACGCTAACGACCCTCTACCCCGACATCATCGGCACACTGTTCTACCAATTCGTCCGCGTCACATCAGCCGACCGCAACATGGCCGCGATTGACACCGCGACGAAACGGGCCGGCGAAAAGCTTGCGATCCTCGATGCCCAGCTTGCCGGCAAGGCATTCGTCATGGGCGACCAGTTGACGATCGCCGATATCGCACTCGGCTCGATCATGTACCGCTACCACACCATGCCGGTGGAGCGCGCGAGCCATCCCAACGTCGAAGCCTGGTACCAGCGGCTAGTTGCGCGTCCCGCTTACAAGGACCATGTCATGGTCGACTGGCAGGGCATGAAGGTTCCTGGCGCCTGATCCTCCAGCGGTCCTCCTCGAATAGGGTCAACGATCCCGATGGCTGAGCTCTTCTCGACACTTTCCGATCGCCTCTCGTCGGTCCTCGACAAGCTGACCGGCCGCGGCGCGCTGTCCGAAGCCGATGTCGCGGATGCGATGCGCGAAGTGCGCCGCGCCCTTCTCGAGGCCGACGTGGCACTCGACGTCGTCCGCGACTTTGTCGACAAAGTGAAGGCAAAGGCAGTCGGCATCGAAGTCATCAAGTCGGTGAAGCCCGGCCAGATGGTCGTCAAGATCGTCAACGACGAACTGGTCGCCATGCTCGGCGACACGGCAGATCCAATCAGCCTCGCGGCGCAGCCACCGGTGCCGATCCTGATGGTCGGCCTGCAAGGCTCGGGCAAGACGACGACGACAGCCAAAATCGGTTATCGCCTTACCAACCGAGACAAGAAAAAAGTCTTGATGGCGTCGCTCGATACGCGCCGTCCAGCCGCGATGGAGCAGCTGCGCGTTCTCGGTGAGCAGACCGGAGTTGCGGTCCTGCCGATCGTTCAAGGCGAGGTCGCCGTCGACATCGCCCGCCGCGCCATGGATGCAGGTCGCCTCGGCGGTTACGATGTCGTCATTCTCGACACTGCCGGCAGAACCACGGTCGACGATGAACTGATGGCAGAAGCCGCCGCGGTCAAGCTTGCAACCAATCCGCACGAAGTTCTCCTCGTCGTCGATGCCTTGACTGGCCAGGACGCCGTCAACACGGCGAAGGCCTTCCAATCGACGGTCGGCATTACGGGCACCGTACTCACCCGCGTCGACGGCGACGGCCGCGGCGGTGCGGCGCTCTCGATGCGCGCAGTGACCGGCAAGCCGATTAAGCTGATCGGTGTCGGCGAGAAATGGGACGCGCTTGAAGATTTCGATCCCAAGCGCATTGCCGGCCGCATTCTGGGCATGGGCGACATCGTCGCGCTTGTCGAGAGAGCGGCGCAGACCATCGACATGGAGAAGGCGCAAGCCATCGCCATGAAGATGCGCAAAGGCCAATTCGATCTCGACGACATGGCCGAGCAGCTGAAGCAGGTCGAGCGCATGGGCGGCATGGGTGGAATGATGTCGCTGATGCCCGGCGTCGGCAAAATGAAGAAGCAGATCGATGCAGCCGGCGGCATCGACGAGAAGATCATCAAGCGTCAACGCGCCATCATATCGTCCATGACCGCGAAGGAGCGGCGCAATCCGAAAGTCCTCGACGGCAAGCGGAAGAAGCGCGTCGCGGCAGGCTCCGGCACCAAGCCAGAGGATGTGAACAAGCTCCTCAAGATGCACCGCGACATGGCCGACATGATGAAGATGATGGCCAAGAATCCCGGCATGATGGCGAAGATGGCCGGCATGATGGGTATGAAAGTGCCGGGCATGGGCGGCGGCGGACCGAGTGCTGGCGAACTCGAGGCGATGCAAAAGGAACTGGCAGCCCTCGATCCGGGCGCCATCGCGCAGTTGCCGCAAGACATGCAGGACGCGCTCAAGAATATGCCGAAGGCGGGTGAACCAGCGAAGGCCGGCAAGCCCATACTGCCGGGTCTCGGAGCCGGCCTTCCCGGTCTGCCCGGCGGCAAGACGTTGCCGGGCCTTCCCGGCGGACCGAAGGGTCCGTTCGGCGGCGGCTTCCCTTTCGGCGGCAAGAAAAAGTAGTCAATCAACCTGCCTCACCGCTCGTGCGAGAGAGGCCCGAATTAACAACGGAGGAAATGCAATGTTCAGTCACGTGATGCTCGGCGCAGATGACGTCGCCAAGTCGAAGAAGTTCTATGACGCCGCACTCGGCGCGCTCGGAATCCCCGAGGGCTTCACCGATCCGAAGGGTCGCGTTTTCTGGCGCACCAAGACGGGCGTGTTCGCGATCACCAAGCCGATCGACGGCAAGCCTGCTTCCTGTGCCAACGGCGGTACGCTCGGCTTCGCCGCCGCGAGCACCGACGCAGTCGATGCTTGGCACAAGGCCGGCCTCGCCAGCGGC
>JAPXTA010000210.1:0-5496 GCA_033812735.1 Hyphomicrobiaceae bacterium
AAAGGCGGACTTGTCCATCGCATGTTCATGCGCATGGACGAAGACGTCGACGCTGCGACGACCTACGCGAACTTTCGCCTGTTGATGCGGTCGCGCGGCGCGTCCCTGCGCGAGGAGCGCTATCACGATGTGTTCCGGATCTCGGCGCGTGGGCGGACGATCGAAATCTACGTCAACAAGCCAACGTCGCTCGGCACGAGGCGCGGCATCAACGACATCGCGGCGGCGTTGAAGAACCATCGTGTCGAAACCGTCGTCGGCCGCGGCCACACGTCGATCATCACGCCTCTTCAAGAAAATGCGAAACGCGTGCTCGGCGATCGGATCAAGAACGTATCGGCGGTGCTCGTTGGCACCTGCGGCGGCGATGCTTCGGTGCGCGATCTCATCAAGACGTTCGGCTATCGCTCGTTCTTCACGACACGATCGACAGGCCGGCTCGTGATCAACAACGCAATCATGGAAACATACATCGCGGCACTGCTCGCCGTGCCGCAAGGCGGGCGGCTCTCGCTCGAAGACGTGCTCGCCAAAGCGACCGCGTCGTTCTCTCAGACCAAAGATAGCGAGCTTCGCGATGACGCCGGGTTTTACCGGCTGGCCATGACCGCTGTGCTGACCGCCTATCTGTTCGACACACACGTCAGGCAACATGCTGACAAGGAATGGGTCGTGGCCCAGCAACAGCCGCAATAACGACGTCAGCTTTCGAGGCCGGCCTTGCGGCGCTCGATGGCTGACACGAGATGAAAGCCGGCTGTTCTCAAGGGTTCTGGGGCGATCCAATTGGCGGTGCCGTACCATTTGCGGATCTCATCGGCCGTGCTCTCGCCGGCGATCTCCTCGGCGAGGCGCTTTCCAAGCACCGTGCCTTTGACGATGCCGGCACCGTTGCATCCGGCCGACGTGTAAAGCCCATCGTCGATACGGCCCCAGAACGGAGCGCCGTTCATCGTAAGTGCCGTTGTGCCGCCCCAGACGAATTCGAGATCGACGTGAGCCAAGTCCGGGTAGCGCCTGCGGAAGCGCGTCAACAGCTCGGCATGCGCTTTGCCGTTGCTGACGCCACGTTCGTAGGCGTACAGCGAACGGACCATCAGGCGGTCGGTGCCGACACGGCGGACCGTCGTCCCAAGGCGATGCGACGGCAATATGCCCCACACCGGCATCGATCCGAGTTGAGGCAGATCGGTCTTCGAAAGCTGCCCTGTGATCGCGGCGTAGGTATAGATCGTCACGAGGCGATCCCGCAGGTAGCCGAAGCCTTTGATGGCCGAATTCACCGCCATAATGACGGTATCGGCGGTCACTTCGCCATCGGGGACCATCAGCCGCCATTTATTGGACCGGCGCAATTCGAGCACGGGGGTGTTTTCGAACAGATGCACGTCGTCAGGCAAACTGTCAGCCAATCCACGAACGAGAGCCGCGGGCTGTACGAGATAGCCGCCTTCCGTGAAGAGGCCTGACCGGTAGTAAGACGTGCCGACGCGCTCGCGGAGTTGCCTGCGATCTAGGAGTTCGTGCGGTCTTGCGAGCGCCTCGACGATGTCACGCATGTCCTCGACCGACCGTTCGCCCAACTCCGTTGCCGCAGCTTTGATGCGGCCGCTTTTCTCAAGATCACAAGAGATGCCGTATCGAGTGATCAGATCGACCAACCAATCGAAGCCTTCGGCGCCGAAGCGATTGATCGCCGCATTTTTTGCGAGATCGGCTGCGCTGGTCCCTCCCGGCAAGTCGTCAGGGCTCAGGAAACCGGAATTGCGCGCCGACGAACCTTCGCCAACGGTTGTCGCTTCGAGGACGGTAATCTCCGCCCCGGGATCGAGTTCAGCCAACCGGCGCGCGGCCGCAAGCCCTGTAAAGCCCGCCCCTACGATCGCATACTTCACCTTGATCTGACCTGTCGCAGCCGCACTTGGACGGCGCAGCGGCAGCAAGGCATTCCAGCCGCAGACATCGGGATAGGATGGGTAGGTCAAGGCGGCCGCGTCCAATTCAGTATGTCTGCTTCCTGTACCACGCATATCGTATCGGCGTAGATCTCGCCAATTCGTCATTGCCGGCATATTGACGCTGGCGTCTTTCACCGAGGAGCGGCGGCAATGTCACTTTCACGTATGCTGGGCGAACGAGCCGCTGCAGGCCGGCCCCTTCGGATCGGACAGGTCGGGGCCGGCAAATTCGGGACCATGTTCCTGTCGCAGCTCAGGTTGACGCCGGGCATGCACCTCGTCGGCCTTGCCGACCTGTCGCCTGCACGCGCGCGGGAGCGGCTTCTCGGCGTCGCCTGGAGCGCGGAGCAGATCGCGGCCAAATCGGTCGGGGACGCGCTGAGGTCCGGCCGCACGCTTGTCACCGACAATGCTATGGCTTTGATCGAGTGTCCCGAGGTGGACGTGATCATCGAAGCGACAGGCGATCCGGCGACCGGCATCAAACTCGCCTGCGCCGCGATCGATGCGGGCAAGCACGTCGTGATGGTCAATGTCGAGGCCGATTCGCTGGCCGGGCCGCTCATCGCCAAGCGAGCACGCGACAAGGGGGTCATCTATTCGCTTGCTTGGGGCGATCAGCCGGCGCTGATCTGCGAGCAGGTCGATTGGGCGCGCACATGCGGGTTCGAGGTGGTGTGTGCCGGCAAGGGCACCCGCTATCATCCGACGTATCATCAATCGACGCCTGACACGGTCTGGGACATCCTCACCCAGTATCTGCAGATCAAGGACCGGAGCCACATCAATCCAAAGATGTTCAACTCGTTCCTCGACGGCACGAAGTCGGGCATCGAGATGACGGCGGTGTGCAACGCCACCGGCCTCGTTCCGCAGTCGGCAGGGCTCTCGTTCCCGCCGGCGTCGCGGTTCGAACACGCCGACATCTGCAAGCCGCGCGCGGACGGCGGCGTGCTCGAAAAGGCCGGCGTGACGGAGGTGACGTCCTCGATCACTCGCGATTTCAAGGACGTCCCGCATCATTTGGCGATGGGCACGTTTGTTGTCGTGACGTCGGAGAGCGCATACGCGCGCCAATGCCTGGTCGAGTACAATTCATTGCCCGACAAAACGGGGAAGTACGCGACCCTCTACCGCCCGACGCATATGATCGGGCTTGAACTCGGCCTTTCGGTCGCGAGCGTCGTGCTTAGGAAGGAAGCGACAGGCAGTGCCTTCTGCTTCAACTCGGACGTCGTGGCGACGGCCAAGCGGGCTCTGAAGAAGGGAGAGATCCTCGATGGCGAGGGCGGGTTCTGCGTCTGGGGCAAACAGACGCCTGCGGAGGCATCGCTGCGGGAGGGCTATCTGCCGCTTGGGCTCGCGCATAACGTCAAGCTCAAGGCGGACATTGCAGAGGGGCAGGCGCTGCGGTGGGCTGATGTCGAGATCGATACCACAGATCACGCCTATCAATTCCGCCGCGAGATGGAACGGTTGTTCGCTCAATGAACGCCAAATGAACGGCACATTCAGAGGCGTCTAAGGGCCGTTGGGTTATCAAGGACACAACGATCGACGGGCACTGATCCGTCGCCCCCTTTTTCAGTCGCGTGTCATGACCCTCAAGAACGTTCTAATTGCCGCATGTGCCATGACGGCATTTCTCGGTGCCGCCGTGATCGCGGTTTCGCCCGTTGGCGGCGGTATCGATTTCGCGATGCCGTTCGACGTCGTCAATCGCTGAGGCGTCAACGCGGCTGCGGACCCGGGTTCCGGCGCTCGACGATGATCATGCCCTGGTAGTCGAACACGACCTCGCCCTTCTGGTTCCGGCCCTGTCCTTGCGAAAAGACGATGCCGCGGTTCGGCCGCGACTTCATCTCGACCTTGTCGATGGTCTTGATCCGGTACGAGATCGTGTCGCCGACAATTACTGGCTTCGGCCATTTGAGATCCTTGAAGCCTGGCGAAGGACCGTAAGCTGCGACAGGTAGTCCGGCCGCCTTCGCCGCGGCCTGATGCCGTTGCCGCTCCAGCACGACGACCCGGATGTAGTGGGCGTATGTGTGCCAACCACTCGCGGCAAGACCGCCGAATAGCGACCGCTTGCCGGCCTCTTCGTCGAGGTGGAATGGCTGGGGGTCGAATTGGCGCGCGAAATCCATGATCTCGCCAGCCTCGAAAGTGTGGCTGCCAAGATCCAAGATCGTGCCGACCGCGAGGTCTTCAAAGTATGTCCCGCCCGTCGGCAACGGTGCTGCGGCCTCATTCCACAAATCAGCGATTTTCGGACGCTCGCGCGAAGGGCTTGGCGCCTTCGGTTCGGCTGGCGCGGGATTGCGGACGCGCACAAGCTGCTGACAGGTCGAACTGAGGACGGTTTCGCCGTTCTGATTGATCATTTCGTAGATCGCGTGGGCCATGCCGACGTTCGGGCGCGAGGCCATGATACGTTTTGCATCGAAATGGATACGGATCGAGAGGGCGTCGCCCGGGCGAACGGGCCGCACCCACTTCATTTCCTCAAGCCCTGGCGCGCCGAGCGATGCCGTCCGGTTGAGCCAGTGATCGCACAAGAGGCGCATCATCACGGCGCAGCTGTGGACGCCCGACGCACAAAGCCCGCCGACAATCGAGTGTTTCGCGGCCTCTTCGTCGAGGTGGATCGGCTGGGGATCGAACTTCGAAGCAAATTTGATGATGTCGTCTTTTGTGACCACCAGCGGGCCGAAGACATTGACGTCATTGAGGGCGATGTCCTCGTAGAACAGCAATCCGTCCAAAGTCGGGGCCGCGGTCGGGGCCGAGGTTGGGCCAGGCATCTGTGTCGGCATGGTGTTGTCTTGTGCGGCTCGTTAGGACTACTGTTGTCGACAGCTCGTCGCGCGGTACACTGATCCGCCGATGGTTGGATTGAGCAGCGCGAGCCGTCAAGCAGACACCGCCGCCCTGAGAGAGGATCGATAACGATGGCCGACGTCAAGGCTGACCTTGTGCATGTTTTCGTTGCCGGAGATCGTGGCGGCAATCCTGCGCCGGTCGTGCTCGACGCCAAGGGCCTTTCCAGCGACGACATGCAGCGGGTGGCCGTGCAGTACGGACATGAAGCGGGGTTCGTCCTGCCGCCGAGCGACCCAGTGCGGGCCGACGTCCAGTACCGCTTCTTCGTGCCGCGCCACGAGATGGAAATGTGCGGGCATGCGACCCTCGGCACGACATGGCTATTGGCCAAGACGGGCAAGGTGCGGCCGGGCGAGATTCGCGTCGAGACACTGTCAGGCGTCGTGCGTGCGCGTGTCTCAGACAACGGCTCGGTGGCCATCGCTCAGCCGAAGGCTGAGGTGACGGTGGTCGACCCCAAGTACCGTGCGGATATCCTCGAGGTGCTGGGTATTACCGAACGCGACATGCTCGACCTGCCGATCCTCAATGCGTCCACGGCGCGCGTCAAAACGCTCGTGCCGCTCGCCTCGCCTCTGGTTCTCAACCAGCTTCGGCCCGCGTTCGATCGGATGGAGGAACTGTGCGACCGGATCGGCTCGACCGGGCTTTACCC
>JAPXTA010000211.1:0-5489 GCA_033812735.1 Hyphomicrobiaceae bacterium
GCAGGAAGTCGCTTGGCTGACGCGTCTCGTGCAGTTTCCGAGTACGCGCGGCGAGGAGGCGCCTTGCCAGGATTGGATCGCGCGCGAGTTCCGCAATCGCGGTTGGGCGGTCGACCGGTATACACTTACAGACGTCGAGATGTCGCATCTGCCGGGCTACTCGCCTGTGATGGATACCGACTACAGCCGTGCGGTGCAGGTGGTCGCCAGCGTTCGCGCCGAGACGCAGAAGGGCAAGAGCCTGATCATGCAGGGACACGTGGACGTGGTTCCGGTCGGGCCGCTCAACATGTGGAGTTCGCCGCCGTATGCCGCCGCTATCAAGGATGGCAAGATGATCGGGCGGGGGGCTCACGACATGAAGTCGGGTGTGACCGCCATGGTGTTTGCGATGGACGCCCTCAAGCAGGCCGGCCTGCGCCCGACCGCCGACATCTATGTGCAGACGGTGACGGAAGAGGAATGCACCGGCAATGGTGCGCTCTCGACGCTGGCGCGGGGTTATCGAGCCGACGCCTGCTTCATCCCGGAGCCGACCGATGCCAAGATTCTCCGTGGGACCATTGGTGTGATGTGGTTCCGGCTAAGGATCGCGGGCAAACCCGTGCACGTTTCGCAAAGTGAACAGGGGACGAATGCCATCCTCTCGGCGTTCGGGCTCATCGAGGCGTTGCGCGGGCATACGCGAGATCTGAACGAACGTGCGAAGAAAGACCCTTGGTTCAGCAAGATCCCGAACCCAGTGAAGTTCAACCCAGGTAAAATTTCCGGCGGTGATTGGGCATCGTCGACGCCGGCGTGGTGCGAGGTCGATTGCCGGATCGCGGTGATGCCAGGGATGACGCTCGAAGCGTTTCGGGAGGAACTCTCAGGTGTCATCATGGCTGCTGCGCGCCAAGATCCGTTTCTTGCGACGAGCCCGCCGGAGATCATCTGGAACGGCTTTCAGGCTGATCCCTACGTGCTCGAACCCGGCAGCGACTTCGAGAAGACCGTCGCGGGCGTTCACCGTCAGATCACGGGCAAGGAAGCTGAGGCTGTGATCCTGCCCGCCGTCACCGATTGCCGCTTCTACGGCCGTTATTATGGCATTCCCAGTCTTTGTTACGGCCCGAGCGGCGGAGCGTCGCACGGCTTCGACGAGGTGCTCGATCTCGAAAGCGTGCGGCGGCTCACCAAGGTGATTGCCGGGACCATTGCGGATTGGTGCGGCGTCGAAGACGCTTGAGAACGTAAAAACGCCGGCAGGCGAGGGCCTGCCGGCGGGTGTTATGATGCGGAGCGCTGTCGCGCGTCTGCGTCGCAATTATTTCAACGACGATGAGCGGCGGCCGCCGAGTAGATCCTCGAGGTTGAAGCGATAGCCGACGCCGAGGCTGACGGTCAGCGGATCGAGCGCGTGCTTTACCGTGACATCGTGCGGGCCGAGCGTTTGTGCGTTCGAGAAGTTGACGCGGGTATCGAGCCAGCTCTTCTTGACGTCGGCATTGAGGTACCAGCCGCCGCCCAGTGAGACATCGATACCAGCCTGCAAGGCGGGGCCGAAGCTGTCCTTGAACGTCACGCTGTCGGCGGCGAGCACGTTTTCGCCGGTCTTCGAGCTGAAGTAGTGGATGTACTGGAAGCCTGCGCCGACGTACGGCTTGATCGCGCCCATGCCGGTGAAGTGGTATTGCAGCGTCACGATCGGCGGGAAGACCCATGTCGTCGCCGCTTCACCAAGTTTGCTGCCGTTGTTCAACAGATCGACGTCTGCCTTGGCGAAGCAGCAGAACAATTCGGCGGCAAAGTTCTTATTGAAGAAGTATGTCAGCGTCGCCGTCGGCAGCACCGAGTTGCTGGCCTCGGTCGAATAGCCGAGTGCCTTGATGTCGCCGAGCGTCGAGGACGTTGCGGATTTCGTTTTGTCGCGCAGGTCGAGATACGTACCCTGCAAGCGGATCATGAAGTTTCCGTCTTCGCTGCCGGCCTGAGCCGTGGTCGCGCCAAGGCCCCACACGATGCCGGCAGCAACCGCCAAGCTTGTCACCAATCGTTTCATCATCTTATCCCCCAATCGCCTGAGCGAGCGCTCCATTGGCGTCACGCAGCAGGCCCACGTTGCGTTGGGCATCATCCATGGGCGCTGCAGCTTCGCCAGAGCGCACAGGGTGCGCGTTTCTGACCTCGATCTGTTTTTGAGAGGGCCGCTTTTCCTGTGCGATTTCGGCAACATAGTGTGCCGTGCCAGATCGTCGCGATTGGGCCTGCCGTGGGCTGAAAATTGATTTAGATCATCCTGTCTGAACGGGGTCGGCGCATTGATCCGGGCTTGCCGCGGCTCAAACGAACCTGGGCTGGCGGTTCGAGGATGAACTCAAATGCTTGCCGCTGCCGCAGACTACCATGGGGCTGGAGACACAGGCTCGAACGGCCAAGTCAAGCTAGAGGATCTTCTTTCGAGAAGCGGGACGCGGCTAAGGTTGCGCCGCGGCCAGGCGTTGCACGACGGGCACGGTGATCCAGGCTGTAGGTATTTCGTGTGCGACGGAAGTTTGTTCCTGCAGTCGTCTCTGCCGGAGCGGCGGTCCGCGATTATCGCCACCTATTACGCGGGAGATCTGTACGCGCCGGCGATGCGCGGCCGCGCTCCCGGTGAGGCGCTCTTGTCGGCGGAAAGTGCTTCGGTAATCAGGTTGAAGCCGGATGTGTTCTCGGCGCTGACGGCTGCCGATTCCGCCGTTGCTTCACACTATGAGCGATCGCTGCAGGTCCGGGCCGCCCGTGTCGAGGCGCACGCCATCGTTGTTGGGCGCCTCACGGGAGAAGAGCGGGTGGCGGCCTACTTGATCGAGGCTTGCCGGATGCGCGGCACGGCGCGGGACAGTACGGTGCATGTCGAGTTGCCGTTTTCGCGCGACGAGGTCGCGGATTATCTCGCGCTCAATCCCGACAGCCTCAGCCGGTTTCTGACGCGGATGAAATCGGACGGGTTGGTGACGTTCCTCGGCCATCGGCGCGCGGTCGTTTCCGATTGGGAAGAGCTGTTGCGACGGTGTCCTGTCGCGAACCTTCTTCTTGCGGTGTTCCAGCGCTGATCACGCGACTTGGCAGACGCAAGTCAAGGCCATACCTTCGGCGTGAGCGGAGCGTGTTGGCCGGAGCGAGCGATGTCATCAGTCGATCCAAGGGAGGCGGTGGCCGACCTCTATCACGCGTGGTTCACCGGCGCGGTTCTGTCGGCTGTTGCGCGCCGCGGTCCGGCCGATGCTGCCCGTCTCGTGTTCCGCGTGTTCCGGCGCCAGCAGGAGCAGCGGTTTTTGCCTGGCCTCGAGAAGCTTGGTCTGACGCATCTGCCGCCGGCCGTTGCCGCTGCACGGTATCATTATCATTCGAACGCGGTCGGCGGCGTCGGTGTGGAATACATGGAAGAGGGACTGCGTAAAGTCTGGGTGCGCTATCCGCCGCCACGCTGGATCTGGCCGGGTGCCACCATCTGCGGCATTCCCGGTGAAGTGAACGCGGCGATGCTGCGTGGCTGGCACGCGAACAACGGCGTCCTTCTCGGGTGCTTGCGCCTCGGGTTTGTTTGCACCGGACAAACGGCCGATGGCGATCCGGGTCTCGAGGGATACTACTACGAGGCGGACCATGATCTTGCGCCGGAGGACCGGCTGCGGTTTGCCCGCCACGAACGGATGCCGCGGTTCGACCCTGCGGCTGCGCCACACCTAGCTGGAACAGACTGGCCGGCGGAACGGCTGGCCAAGGCCAAGTGCAGCTATGCGATGGAGTACGTGCGGAGCCTGATGGATGCGGCGGCGTATGAGTTCGGTGTGTGCGAGGGATTGCATCTGGTCGGGTTAGCTGCGCGTCAGGTTGGGATGCAGTGCGGGCCGGCCGCGATGGCAACGCTCATCCCTCCCCAGGGAATAGCCGCGGGCGAACGCTTGGCCCGGTTTTTAGCGACATTGGCCGGTGCGCAAGGAGATCGGGCCGAGATCGCTCGTGAGGGCGATGGAACGTGGACAGTGCAGCAGAGCTGGCCGCGTTTTTTTGCCGGCGTGGCGCGTGTCGATCCTGTGCTCGAGGCGTGGACCGCACTGCACATTGGGGCTGGATTGGCCTTTGACCGGGACTTGCAGGTACGGCGGAGCGGCGCATGGGGTGCGCCGCAAACATGGGAGATCGTCGGCTGAGGCGGAGTGCTGGCATTGCAGTTGGGGCCGTGGGCGACTACGTTCTGGATATGTCAGATGCCGCCCAAGCGCTTTCGCCATGACGTTTTCCGCCGACGAGATCGAGCGCTACAAGCGCCACCTTGTGCTGCGCGAGGTTGGTGGTGCGGGGCAGCAGAAGCTGAGGGCTGCGAAGGTTCTGTTGGTCGGCGCGGGAGGACTTGGATCGCCGCTCGCCATGTACCTTGCGGCTGCCGGCGTTGGGACGCTTGGCCTGGTGGACGACGATACGGTATCGCTATCGAATCTGCAGCGGCAGATTGCACACGATACGGCGCATGTAGGACGGTCGAAAGTCGACAGTGCCGCTGACATGCTGGCGCGGCTCAATCCGCATGTGACTGTCGTCCGCCATCGCGTTCGGATCGACGCTGGAAATGCGCTCGAGCTGATCGGGCAATACGACGTCGTTGCCGATGGCTCCGACAACTTCGCGACGCGCTATCTGGTATCGGATGCGTGCTATCTGGCGCGCCGGACGCTGGTGTTTGGTGCGGTGGGGCCGTTCGACGGCTACGTGACGACGTTCAAGCCGCATCTCAAACGCGCCGACGGCAAACCGTATCCGAGCTATCGCTGCATCTTTCCGGATGCCCCGCCCCCCGGTACCGTTGCAAATTGCGCTGAAGTTGGTGTGCTTGGCGCGGTCGTCGGTGTGATCGGGACGTTGCAGGCCACCGAGGTCTTGAAGGAACTGATCGGGATTGGCGAGACGCTTGCGGGGCGGCTGATGATCTGGGATGCGCTTGGCGCGCGCTTTCAGGAAGTGAAAGTAAGTTGGGACCCGGAGAACCCGCTTTCGGGCGACGCGCCGACGATCTTTGATCTGTCGGCGCATGAGAAGGCCGCCGAAGAAGCGGCCTGTGCGGCGTTATCAGGCTGAAAAGGCACAAGCGAATGGATGGGGGACGTAAGAGCGGCGCTCGGATATGGACTGCCGAAGGGGTCCGCGCTCTGCTGCTCGACAAGGATGGAACGCTCCTCGACTATGCCAAGACGTGGGTGCCGATCAACCGGCGGGTTGCGACGTACGCCGCTGGTGGCGACGACGAGCTGCGCGATCAAATTCTCAGTCGTGGGGGGCATGATCCCGTGACGGATAGCGTCGCTGCGGGCTCCCTGTTTGCCGGGGCGGGGCTCGAGGGTATCGTTTCGCACATGCTGGATGTGGCGGGTGCACGGGCGCCGGCCGATCTCTATGAGCACTCGGCACGGGCGTTTCGCGAAGGTGGCGCCTCCGGCGCCGTTCTGATCGACGGCATAAGTGAGGCC
>JAPXTA010000212.1:0-5458 GCA_033812735.1 Hyphomicrobiaceae bacterium
GTTATATTCACAACATTCCCCGAATCCCATCGCGTCAACAACGCTGAAATTCCTAAGGCATGTCGCTCCGACTCGTCGAAGTGCTACCCGCAAGGGGGGCTCTACATTCGTGATGAATTCAGCATGGTCCTTCATGAGTTCGGCCTAAGCTCACTCAAGGGACAATTCTGATGGTGGTGGGGCGGTGGCCCCGCCGAGATTTTTGCCGAGCAGGCAGAGCTGGTTAAGCTTGTTAGCGATGTAGGGCACACGTCCGGGGTGCGTTTGTCCTTACCCATCAGGGCGTCGGAGAAACGTCTCCCACCAACGGAAACGCGGCCCCGCCGCTGTGGAGGACGAGGGTGCCGTCGGGGGTGGGGTCGGCGAGTTCGACGAGGTCGTAGTAGAGGGCGCGGGTGACGAGGGCTTCGAGGCGGCCGCGGACGTGCAGATAGGGCTTGAGGCCACCGCTCGATGGTTCCTCGACGAAGCGGAGGGGATGATCGGGTCCGCAGGCGACGATGTCGTCGACGTTGGTGCGGAAGACGAGCTGGCGTGCGGAACCCTCGCCGCGGACTTCCATTTCGACCGCCAGGAACGGCGCATCTGCAACCTTCACGTCAACCTTCTCGACCGGGGTCACGAGATAATGCCGGCCATCCTCGTCCTTGCGGAGCACGCCCGCGAACAGCTTGACGAGCGCGATCCGGCCGATCGGCGATTTCTGGTAGATCCAGGTGCCGTCCGCGCGGATTTCCATGCCGATGTCGCCGCAATAGGGCGGATTCCAACGCTCGACCGGCGGCGGGCCCTTGCCGCCATGGGCTTTCAGTAGCTCTTCGAGGCCGGATATGCGCGTCGAGGTGTCCATGGCAGCACCATTCATTGCCGCGAATTAATTGGCAACCTTGCCCGCGGCCAGCGCATGTTCAACGCGGCCCAGCCACGCTAGCGTGCGCTGCAACACCAACCTGTGATCGGTAGGCGGCATGGGCAGGACTTGCCACCGGTCCATAATGTGACCACGATCTGTTCCACCATTAGGCGCCTGTCGCCCGAGCCAAGTATCAGCGAAGTTTCAGGGAATTCAGCCGGATGAGCACAGTGACGCAAACGGATGCGAACATCGTCGAGCGCATCGAGAAGGCGGCGGAACGGGTCCAGAAGGCAAGGGCGGCGGCAAGTGCCGTGGTGTTTGGCCAGGAACAGGTAATCGAGCGGACGCTGGTGACGGTGTTGGCGGGCGGGCACGGTCTGCTGATCGGCGTGCCCGGGTTGGCGAAGACGCTGCTGGTCGAGACGCTCGGCACGGTGCTCGGCCTCGACGCCAAGCGCATCCAGTTCACGCCCGACCTTATGCCGTCGGATATCATCGGCTCGGAAGTGCTCGAAGATGCGGGCGCGGGCGGTCGGCGGGTGTTCCGCTTCATCAAGGGCCCGATCTTCGGCCAGCTGCTGATGGCGGACGAAATCAACCGCGCGAGCCCGAAGACGCAGTCGGCGTTGCTGCAGGCGATGCAGGAAAAGCACGTGACGGTCGCGGGCCAGCGCCACGACGTGCCGGCGCCGTTCCATGTGCTCGCGACGCAGAACCCGCTCGAACAGGAAGGCACCTATCCGCTGCCTGAAGCGCAGCTCGACCGGTTCCTCTTGCAGATCGACATCGATTATCCCGATCAGGGCGCGGAACGGCGGATGCTGTTTGCGACGACAGGCACGGCTGACCGCAAGATCGAGACGGTGTTCTCAGCAGACGAGTTGATGGCGACGCAGCGTCTCGTGCGCCAGCTGCCGGTGCCGGACAAGGTGGTTGATGCGATCCTCCAATTGGTTCGTTCGGCGCGTCCGGGGACGGGCGCGAGTGCCGAGACGGATCGCCTGATCGGTTGGGGTCCTGGTCCGCGCGCCAGCCAGGCGCTGATGCTCGCGATCCGCGCCAAGGCGTTGCTCGACGGGCGTCTCGCGCCATCGGTCGACGACGTCATCGCGCTTGCCGATCCAGTGCTGAAACATCGTATGGCGCTGACGTTCGCGGCGCGCGCCGATGGCGAGACGGTCGGTGGCGTGATCAACCGGCTCACCAAAGGGCTTTGACGACCGGAATGGCCACTTCTTCGACACGCGCTGTGCGCTTGTTGTCCCGCTTCCCTCTTGACGAGGGAAGGGCCGGGGATGGGGGTGGTGCGATGGCAGTGCAGGAGTTGGATACCCCCCACCCTCGATCCCTCCCCCGCAAGGGGGGAGGGAGGAAACGCTCCGGCGCGAAGGAATAACAAGTGGCGCCAACGTCGTTCTTTCATCACGTACAGGAAAAGCCTGCGGCCCAACTGCTGGCGCGCGAGGCAGAAGCGCATGCGCTGGCGGACCGGCTGCCGGAGCTCGTGCTCGAAGCCATGCGGATTTCAAACACGGTAACGCATGGTAGCCACGGCCGGCGCCGGGCGGGGCCCGGTGAAACATTCTGGCAATTCCGGCAGTATCAGACGGGCGACAGCGCGCAGCAGGTCGATTGGCGGCGTTCCGCTTCGTCGGATCATCTCTTCATCCGCGAGCGCGAGTGGGAGGCGGCGCATACGATTTGGCTGTGGCCAGATATCTCGGCATCGATGGCGTACCACAGTCATCTGTCGCCGATCCGCAAAGCCGACCGCTCGTTGGTCATTATGTTCGCGGTCGCTGAAATGCTGGTGCGGTCGGGCGAGCGCGTCGCGGTCATGGGGCTCACCAATCCGTCGGCTAGCCGGAAGGCGACGACGCGGATCGCAGAATTGCTCGCCGCCAATTTGCGCCAGCACGGGCTAACGCAAAGCGCGCCGCCGCAGCAACGTGTCGGCCGCTTCTCGTCGGTGCTATGGATCAGCGATTTTCTCGACCCGATCGAGACGATCGCGCGGCGCATCGAGGAATTGGCGGGCAATGGGTGCACGGGGCATCTGGTGCAGGTGCTCGATCCCTCGGAAGAGACCTTGCCGTTCCATGGGCGCACCGAGTTCATCGGCATCGAGGACACGTCCCGCTGGCTGACGGATAGGGCCGAGGGGTTACGGGAGACGTATCGCCGGCGGCTGCTGGCGCAACGCGAGGCGTTGCAGGACGTTTGTCGCAAGTGCGGCTGGTCGTTCCTGTTGCATCATACCGAACGTCCCGCTGGAGAGCCGCTGTTGCAGCTCATCATGCGTCTGCGCGGCGAACCGATCGTCGCGCCACGTGATGCCGCCCGCGGCGCGCTCGGCGCGAAGGAGGCCAGCGCATGAACTTTGCCGGTCTCGCTTTTCTCAATCCCGCGCTGCTCGCCGGTCTGTTGGCGCTGCCGGCAATCTGGTGGCTGCTGCGGACCGTGCCGCCGGCGCCGAAGCGCGTCGATTTTCCGGCGACGCGTATCCTCGTCGGTATCGAGGACAAGGAAAAGCAGTCGGACAAGACGCCGTGGTGGCTGACATTGATCCGGATGCTGGCGGCGACGCTGATCATTCTCGCGCTGGCCGAGCCGGTGTTGAACCCGACGAAGAAGCCGCACATCACGGGCACTGGTCCCGTTGTGCTGGTGGTCGACAACGGTTGGTCGTCGGCGCCGCGCTGGGGCGAGCGGATCGCTGCGCTGGAGCGGTTCATCGGCGAGGCCGAGGCACTCGGGCGCAGTATCGTCATCGCGCCGACTGCGCATGTGGCGAAGTCCGTATCGTTCCGCATCGAGGCGCCGTCGCAGGCGCGTTCGACGGTGGCCGCACTACAGCCGCAGCCGTTCCCGCCAGACCGTACGGCCACGGCGGCAGCACTGGCAACGGCATTGCAGTCACAGGCCGGTGCATCGGTGCTGTGGCTCACCGACGGAATCGATCACGACGATGGCGCGGCGGTCTTCGCCGATCGTCTCGTGGCACTGGCCAGAGGTTCTGGCACGACGCTGGTGGAGACGGCTGCGAACACCGAGCCGCTTGGACTTGCCGCGGCACTCGGCCAAGGTGGGCGCCTCGAGGCGAGTGTGCTGCGCAGTCAAGGTGGCGAGCGGCAAGGCATGGTCAATGCACTTTCAGCGCGTGGCCAGCGGCTCGGCGAGGCGCGCTTTTCGTTCACCAGTGGGGAGCAGCAGACGTCGGCACGGATCGAACTGCCGCTTGAATTGCGCAATCAGGTCGCGCGGCTTGAAATCGCGGGAGAGCGCTCGGCGGGTGCGGTGCAGCTGCTCGATGCGCGTTCGCAGTGGCATCGGGTCGGTCTGGTCTCCGGTGCGTCGCGCGATCTGGCACAGCCGTTGCTCGGACCGCTGTATTATCTCGAACGCGCTCTGCAACCTTTCGCGGAACTCGCGAAGACCGATGACGCGAACCTCGCAAGCGCTGTCGAGGGTCTGATCAAGCGTAACGTGTCGGTGATCATGCTAGCCGATGTCGGCAAGCTGCCGAAGGATGTTCACGACAAACTGCAGACGTGGGTACAGAAAGGCGGCGTGCTCGTGCGCTTCGCCGGGCCGCGTCTCGAAGCGGGCGGGGATGATCTCATCCCATCGCCGCTGCGCGCGGGCGGGCGTTCGCTCGGCGGCGCGCTGTCTTGGTCGACGCCGCAGCCGCTCGCTGCTTTCGACGAGACGAGTGTGTTCGCGGGGCTGCCGGTGCCAGCCGAAGTGCTGGTCACTCGTCAGGTGTTGGCCGATCCGGCGCGACTCAGCGCAGACACGAAGAGCTGGGCGCGGCTCAAGGATGGGACGCCTCTCGTCACGGCACGCAAACAAGGCGAGGGGCAACTCGTGCTGTTCCACGTAACAGCGAATTCTGACTGGTCGAACTTGCCACTGTCGGGATTGTTCGTCGAAATGCTCCGCCGGATATCGACGCTTGGCAAGGCTGGTGGCGTGTCGCTGTCGGGCGATGTGACGACGACATCGGCAAGTGATGCGCCGGCTGATACTGCGGAGGTCCTCGTGCCTTATCAGTCGCTCGACGGTTATGGCTTGTTGAAGCCGCCGCCGCCGACCGCCCAGGCGATCCCTGCCGCGTCGTTCGGCGAGGCGAAGATTTCGGCCGAACATCCGCCCGGTTACTATGGGCCGCAGGGCGCGCCGCGCGCGCTCAATATCATCGGAGCCAAATCCGTGCTGAAGCCGCTGCCGCGATTGCCCTCCGGGTTCGAGCGACTGGCGTTCGAAGGATCAACGTCACGGCCCCTGAAACCGTCGCTATTCGGTGCGGCGCTGACGCTGTTCTTCCTGGATATCCTCGCCACGCTGGCGCTCGCTGGGGCGTTCGGCTTTCTGCGCCGCCCGGCAGCGGCGCGGGCGGCCGTGGCGCTTCTTGTGCTCGGCGGCGCGGCACTCGTCGTGGCGCCCGAAGCTCAGGCGCAGACTGAGCCGCGTCCGTTCAACCCTGGCCAGATCTTCCGCGACCTCTCGCCGAACCAGGGGCCACGTCCCTTCACCAATCAACTCGGCCGGCCGCGACTGGCGCCGGATCGGCCGCCACCGAGCGGACCGGATGCGCGCTCG
>JAPXTA010000213.1:0-5377 GCA_033812735.1 Hyphomicrobiaceae bacterium
GGAATACCCGGCGCGCGATCAAGTAGCCGGCCAGAACGCCCGCAGTCTCCGCGACGCAGAGCGAAACGGCGGCACCATGGATGCCCCACATCCGCACCAACGGGACCATCAATATGAGATTGATCGCGAGAATGAGCCCCGTGTGGATGATGAAGTAGCCAGGCCGCTTTGCGAGCGAAAAGCTGAGCTGGATGTATTGCTGCGAGATCATGTGCGCCATGAAGGCGAACGCAACGATCGGGATGAGTGACGGCGCGGCGGCGCGGTACGATGGCCCAAGAACAATGGCTGCGACGTCTGGAGCTGCGATGGCGAGCCCGACGACAGTCGGCAGGAGAACCGCGAGTAGCAACTCGACACCGTCTCTCAAGCCCTCGTTGACAGTGCCGCCCTTCTCGCCCGCAAGCGCGGCAACGGCGATGGGCGCAATCGACATGCTGGCGCTGATCGCAGGCAGGATGGCGCACTGACGTACGAAATCAGCGACCGCACCGTAGATCCCAGCAAGTTCCGCCCCATGCATCCAAGCGAGGACGAGCCGGTCGAGGCTGAGGTTCAAACCGACGAACAAACCCGACAAAGTGATCGGCAAGCCGTAACGGGCGAGCACGCCGAGGGTGTCTCGATCGAAGGGTCTGAGAGGACCTCGCCAAATGGCCGGGCCGGATGCGAGTGCAATCACGAGGTAGCTGAGGGCGACGCCTGCTGCGAGACCTAGCCCGCCAAATCCTGCAAGCACGAATGCAACCGCGAGGGCCAGTGACAGCACGCTGCGCGATACCCCCGCCAGTGCCTGCACCTTGACGTTTTGCCGGGCCCTCAGCAATTCCTGGCCGAGCTCGAACAGCATCATGGCGGCAGCGAACCCCAACGCGGCGATACCGACATTGAGCGGCACGCCGAACATCGCGGTGAGGATGGCGAGAGCCAGTGGGAATGTGAGGATCGTGAGAAAGAAGCCAGCCAGCGCCGCAAGCCGCACATCCGCCGCAGGCTCGCTTTGAAAGCGCATGATGGCATGACGAAGCCACGTGAAGCCAACCGACGAAATGATCGTCGCAAGGCTTACGGCGACAACATACACGCCGTACTGCGCCGGCTCGACCAGGCGCGTCAGCAGCATGACGCTCGCAAAGCCAACGCCCGCCGCCAACAGATTGGCGAGCATATAGGCCGCGGATTGACGGAACAGTTTCACGCGTTGGCCTCAGTTCGCTCTGCAATACTTGTTGAGGACGGCCATGAGCGGCTTCGGCTTCAGGGTCGCATCGAGGGGCAACGGCCTGTTTGGACGGCCATCGCGACGCTTGAACCAGGTCGGCATCCACGTATAGCGGTCCGTAATACCCCACGTGCAGACGGCAGTGGGCCGGCAAGCCGAGAACACAGCGCCGAGAAAGTCGTCGGCCTTCTGCGCCACAATCCTGTCGCGCTCCGTCTCGTCTGCCGGAAGTTCGTAGTCGTTGACGTCGAGTTCGGTAATCAGGATATCGAGACCGATCGACCTCATTTCCTCGCAGAACTCGGCAATCCCTGCTTTGTCGATATCTGCGGCCCCATTGAGATGCGCCTGCAGCCCGACGGCCGTGACCGGAATGCCACGGGTCTTTAGATCGAGGATCAACCGGCGGAACGCCGCACGCTTCGCCCGGTCTTGGCGTGATGTAGACTCGATCCCATACTCGTTGAGCACACGCTGCTGCGCAGGCGCGACTCTCGCGGCCGTCTGAAAGGCCAAATCGATGTAGCGCGGCCCGAGCAGATCATGCCAAACGCCGGATCGCAGATGCGCCGGTGAAACTGGTTTTTCGGCGATTGGCTCGTTGACGACATCCCAGCTCGCGATTGGCCCGATATAATGAGCGACCGTTCTCTCGATATGCTCGACCAGGATCCGCTCAGCCTCCATAACGCTCGTGAGCGCCGTGACCCAGGGCGGATTGGCTTCGCACCACACGAGTGTGTGCCCTCTTACCGTTAGCCCTTTCTCGCGTGCAAACGCGACGAGCCGGTCGCCCTCTTCGAAACTGAAAACCTCTCTCGACGGCCGGATGTAGGGCCACTTCATGGCCCCCTCCGCGACGACGATATCGCATCGGGACGCGATGGCGTCGCGGTATGGTGTGTCATGCGGCATCACGTAATGGTTGACGGCCACACCGTATGGGACACGCGTCGCTTGCGCAGATGCCGCGCCGAGCGGCAACGCACCGGCGATCCCTGCGGCGCTAGCAGCAGTGACAAATGCGCGTCTGCTTGGTCCCGGCTGTGTCACGAAGGGACGAGGTCCTGTCGATATCCGCGGTGTCGAAGCCCGCAGGGCCAGCAATGCAATCGTCGTTCCATGCCTGTCCGAGCATCACTGCAGCAAAATTAACTTAGTTGAGCACGCTGCTGGATGAGGCCCTGCAGGCCCGCGAATAAGGCACGCAAATTGCGACAACACGGCGGATGACAACCAAGCGCGCGAGGCGCCGAAACCGAGCCCGCTCAAACCGAGCCCGCTCCAACCGAGGACGACGCTGACGCCATGCTTGCCGCTGCGGCACGTCCATCATCAACGGGGTCCGCAGGCCGCGATACGTTTGAGCTGACCCGCGCTGAGGCATGTTTGATCGTTGCCGCCACGTTCCTCTACTGGAACGATACGCTCCGTCAGCTCTTTCCAGGTATCGAAAGCACATCGGTCGAGTTCCGCCTCATACACTTTCTCTTCTACGGCGCCTTTGCCGTCGCCTTGTTGAAGCTGCGTCGGCGCGCGCTCGACGACCTGAAACACGTGCCGCTCTTGATTGTAAGCCTGGCATTGCCAATCATCTCTACGGCGTGGTCGATCGCACCTCTCGAAACGTTTCAACGCAGCATCGCTGTAATGGGCAGCTCGCTATTCGGCATCTATCTGGCGTGCCGGCTGCCGCCGCTCGACGCTTTTCGACTGATCGGGATGGCAGCGACACTGTCGGCGGCGGTAGGGGCGATCCTGATCGCATTCTTCCCGTCGATCGGCTTGATGAGCGAGGGAGAGTACGTCAACGTCTGGGCTGGCGCGCATCTGCACAAGAATGGTCTTGGCCAAATGACGGCGCTTGGCGCGATGATCTGCCTCATCGTGCTGCTGGCTGATGGACTGAGACGCAATGCCCTGCTTGCTGCAGGCTTTTTGTTGAACCTCGCGCTCCTCTTGGGATCGCGGTCGCTCACCTCACAACTCGTCTTCGTGTGCGGCGTCGTGCTGCTTTTCACGATCGGCCGCTTCCTCCGGCTGCTCGTCGTCAATGCGGCATTGACTGTTCCGCTTGGTGCCCTCCTCCTGATCGTCATGGCCTTCGGCCTCGGCCAACTCCACCTTGTCGACGTGCTCAACGCTGCGGGCAAGGACGCGACCATGTCGTCACGCGTTCCCCTGTGGCAGCTGCTTTTCAACTTCATGGAAAGCCATTGGTGGCTGGGCCACGGCTACGAAGTATTCTGGTCCGATGACAGCTACGCGGTGCGCGTCATCGAAGGAAAGCTCCACTTCCGGCCGTACTACGCGCACAATGGCTATCTCGAAATCTGGCTCGCGTTCGGCGCGCTGGGTCTGGCTGTGGTTGCAGCGCTGATCATCTCGCTCGCTGCTCGAACACTGCGCGGCCTCTACTTGGACGGCAGCAACCCGCTGCTCCTGCTGAGCTTTGTCTACCTTCTGATGTTTCTGCTTCAAAACACGGCGGAAGCAAATATCCTCCAGCGCAACGTCATGAGCTGGACGCTCTTCGTGATGCTCTACATCGCTGTCACGAACAAAGTGCGGATATCAGAACGGCTCCCCGAGCGAGCCCCGATGCGGGCCAAACGTCTCATGACGGAGGGCGCACCTGTGGCGGCCCGGCGCCTGCCCGTGGAGTAACCCGGCCTTTCAAGGCTTGCGTCGTCGCTCACATGGTGGAATGTATCCGCTCGAAATCCAGCGCGTTCTCGCGACCGCCCTTTGCCTTGGCCGTATCAGCGCTGCAACGCAAAAAGCATTCCGGAGGAAACAAAGAGATGGCTCAGTCGAAGGCTCCCTTTCGCGCGGATATGGTGGGATCGCTGCTGCGGCCCGTTCCCTTGAAGGAGGCGCGGGAGCAGCGCGAAAAGAACCAGATCACCGCCGCCGATCTGACCGCGGTCGAAGATGCGGAGATCAAGAAGCTGGTAGCCCGCCAGGAGGCGATCGGTCTTAAAGCCATAACCGACGGCGAGGCGCGCCGGTCATGGTGGCATTACGATTTTCTTTGGGGTCTCGACGGGGTCGACAAGGTCAACCTCGGTCAAGGCATCCAGTTTGCCGGCGTTCAAACGCGCGCTGAAGGCGTAAAAGTCTCTGGCAAGATCGGGTTCTCCGACTCTCATCCTCACATCGAACATTTCAAGCGTCTGAAGGCGATGGTCGGTCCGGGCAAGGTCGCCAAGATGACGATCCCGAGCCCGAGCATGCTTCACTACCGGGGCGGCAAGAAGCTGATCGAGGAAAGCGCTTACACGTCGATGGAGCCATACTTCCACGATCTCGGCATGGCGTACAACGCAGCCATCAAGGGCTTCTATGCCGCCGGCTGCCGCTATTTGCAGCTCGACGACACCTCCCTCGCCTATTTCTGTGACCCGGCACAACGCAAGATGCTGGCGGACCGCGGCGACAATCCCGACGACCTCATCAACAAGTACGTCTCGGTGCTCGGGCTCGCGCTGAAAGACCGTCCGAAAGACATGACCATCACGACCCACACCTGTCGCGGCAATTTCCGCTCCACGTTCGTTGCTTCGGGCGGCTACGAGCCGGTGGCCGACAAGGTCTTCAACCAGATCGATGTCGACGGCTACTTCATGGAATGGGACGACGACCGCTCAGGTGGGTTCGAGCCGTTGCGCTTCCTGCCCAAAGGAAAGCGGGTCGTACTGGGGTTGGTCACGACCAAGGTTGGCGCCGTCGAAAAGGCGGATGACCTCAAGCGTCGGATCGACCAGGCGACGAAGTATACGTCACTCGACCAACTCTGCCTGTCGCCGCAATGCGGTTTTGCCTCGACCGAAGAAGGCAATGTGCTGGCCGAGGACGATCAATGGAAGAAACTGGAACTTATCGTCCAGGTCGCAAAAGATGTTTGGGGAGAGGTGTAATCGAGAGTGAGTTTTCGCCGCCTTGGCGATAGTGTATAAGCCGGACGCGCGAAGCGAAGACCTATCGCCTGCAAGCGATGGTTGTGCTATGTGGTACGGACAAGTTCTAGCGCCGGGGCGACCCGATGCGACAGAGATCGGGCGATGGCGATCCGGGGGGAGGCCATCGCCCGATCCCTTCTCTGGCACCGGTAAGCCTCACGGAGAGGGCGCGGCTTACTAGCTCGATTACCTT
>JAPXTA010000214.1:0-5332 GCA_033812735.1 Hyphomicrobiaceae bacterium
CCGCGCCAACCTGACCCGCAAGATCTCGGTGTCCTCAGGCAAGTCCGCGACCGAACGGTTCGTCCTCAACGCCGGAGCACTGAAGCTGATCGCCCAGCTCGCCTCGGGTGAACCGGCCCCCGAGCAAACCGTGACCTACGATATTCAGTCCGACGAGCGCGACCAGATCGGCAACCGCCAGGTCGTCGTCTCCGACGCCAAACCCGGTACATCGATCCGCCTCAATGCCGGGATCTATCACGTCATCTCGACCTACGGCGACGCTAACTCCGTGGTCCGCGCCGACGTTACGGTCGAGCCGGCCAAGTTGACGGAATTGACGGTCACGCACATGGCCGCCAAGGTGACGTTCCGTTTGGTCAATCGGCCGGGCGGGGAAGCCCTTCCCGACACCCAGTGGACAATCTCCAGCGCCCAGGGCGAAACGGTCAAGGAGAGCATAGGCGCCCTGCCGACCCACATCCTAGCGGCCGGTTCCTATACGGTCGGCGCCCGCCGTGCCGGCCAGGTCTACCGGCAGGATTTCACCGTCAAGGCTGGCGACACCGTCGATGTCGAAGTCCTGATGCGCTGACGGCGCGGGCCGCTGTTTGTTGACAGCCGCGGCGATTTGCCCCCATATGCCGGTCTCCAATCCCGAGGGCTTGTGCCGTGGTCCCTGGACAGTTGCAGCGACGTGATATCGAGCGCGCCCGTACGGGCAGCGCTGGCTTGCGCCTGCGACGACGAAGCTTCCGCTGACTCGATCCGCTCGTGCATGCCGCGCCAAGACGCGGCATTATTTTTTTGACATCCGGCTGACCGCCCGAACTCCAGGTTTCCACCAATGGCAGACATGAAAAACGCACCCGCACCCGCACAAGTTGGCTCGCCCTACGTCATGGGCACCTATGGCCGCCAAGACGTCGTCTTCGATCGCGGCGAAGGTGTGTGGATCTACGACACCAAGGGCGACCAGTATCTCGACTTCGCCTCGGGCATCGCCGTCAATTGCCTTGGCCACGCCAACCCGAAGCTCGTCGCAGCCCTCACCGCGCAGGCAAACAAGCTTTGGCACACCTCGAACCTCTATCGTGCCAGCGGCCAGGAGACCCTTGCCGAAAAGCTCTGCAAGGCGACCGGCATGGAGAAAGTCTTCTTTTGCAACTCCGGCGCCGAAGCCTGCGAAGGCGCGATCAAGGTCGCGCGCAAATACCACCACGCCAACGGGCATCCCGAGCGCTGGCGGCTGATCACCTTCAAGGGCGCCTTCCATGGCCGCACCCTCGCGACCATCGCCGCTGCCGGCAATGAAAAGTATCTCGAAGGCTTCGGCGAACCGGCCCCCGGTTTCGACATCCTCGACTACGACGTTCTCGCCAAGGGCGATGTCGCCGCTATCGAAAAGGCTATCGGTCCCGCCACCGCCGGCATCATGCTCGAGCCGATCCAGGGCGAAGGCGGCATCCGCGTCATTCCGATCGAGATGCTGAAGGCGATCCGCGCGCTCTGCGACAAGCACGGCATCCTCTTCGTCGCCGACGAGGTCCAGTGCGGCATGGGCCGCACCGGCAAGCTCTTCGCCTACGAGTGGGCGGGCATCAAGCCTGACATCATGGCAGTCGCCAAGGGCATCGGCGGCGGCTTCCCCTTGGGCGCGTTCATGGCCACGGCTGAAGCCGCGAAGGGCATGGTCCCCGGCACGCACGGATCGACCTATGGCGGCAACATGCTCGGCACCGCCGTCGGCAACGCCGTGTTCGACGAAGTCAACACACCGGCAATGCTCGATCACGTCAAACAAGTCTCGCTCGGCCTCAAGCAACGCCTTGCCGCCTTGAAAGACGAGTTCCCCGACATGGTCGAGGAGATCCGCGGCGTCGGCCTGCTGACCGGCGTCCGCTTCAAGGCGGCCGTGCCCGCAGGCGACGTGGTCAAGGCGTGCACCGCGCAGAAATTCCTCACCGTCGGTGCTGGCGACAACGTGGTCCGCATCATGCCGCCGTTGAACGTCACCGACGCCGAGATCGCCGACGCCGTCAACCGTCTGACCGCCGCCCTCAAATCGTTGCCCAAGCCAAAAGCCGCATAAGCCGACATTCCATCTGCTCCCTTCCCCCTCGACGGGGGAAGGGTCGGGGATGGGGATGGTGTAGAGTTCTTCGAAACCCGTGCCCCCAAACGCGACACCTCCCCGCGGGGGCACGAAATGCAAATCTCAATGCCGTACGGCAATCCGATCTGATGGGGATGCGATGTCCCTCGCCAAGAGCCCACCGACCATGCAGCCCAAATCCACGCCCGCGACGACCGCGCCCCGCCACTTCCTCGATCTCAGCGATCTCGACGCCAAGACGCTGCGCCGGATCGTCGACATGGCGCATGCCATGAAGGCGGCCGGCCGCCGCGCACCAATCGAGCTTCGCCCTCAGGGCATCGAAGACATGGTCCTCGTCATGATCTTCGAAAAGCCGTCGACCCGCACCCGCGTGTCGTTCGACGTCGCCATGCGCCAGCTCGGCGGCACGACCATAGCGCTTAACAATACCGACACCCAGCTCGGCCGTGGCGAACCGCTCTCCGATACGGCCAAGGTGCTCTCCCGCTATGCCGACGCGATGATGTTGCGCGTCAACGACCACAAGACTCTCACCGGTCTCGCCGAGCACGCCTCGATCCCCGTCATCAATGGCCTCTCCGACATCTCGCATCCCTGCCAGATCATCGCCGACCTGATGACGTATGAGGAGAGCCGCGGCAACATCGAGGGCGCGACTGTCGCCTGGGCGGGCGACGGCAACAACGTCGCCGTTTCCTGGATCCACGCCGCCGTACGCCTGAAGTTCAAGCTGCGCCTCGCCTGCCCGCCGCAACTCAATCCCGAGAAGTCCGTCATGGATTGGGTCAAGCGCGAGGGCGGCGATGTGGTGCTAACCGATGATGCGACCGAAGCCGTCAAGGGCGCCGATTGCGTCGTCACCGACACCTGGGTCTCCATGGGCCAGGACGACGCACCGAAGCGCAAGCAACTTCTCGGCCCCTACGCCGTCGACGAACAGCTGATGGGCAAGGCCAAGCGGGACGCGATCTTCATGCACTGCCTGCCCGCCTACCGCGGCCACGAGGTCTCATCCCAGGTCATCGACGGTCCGAAGTCGGTCGTCTGGGACGAGGCGGAGAATCGCCTGCACGGCCAAAAGGCGATCCTCGCCTGGTGCCTCGGTGTGAATTGATGAGTGACGCACCACGCCCCGCGACCAACAGGACAGCGAGCATTCTCGACGCCAAGCCGCGCGACGACCTCGTGCTGCCGTTTCATCTCGTCGAGAGCGGCCTCAACGGTCGCCTCGTCCGTCTCGGGCCCGCGCTCGACACCATCCTCACCCGCCACGACTATCCCGAACCCGTCAGCCACGCGCTGGGCGACGCTCTCGCGCTGACCGCCCTGTTCGCGACCGGCCTCAAGTTCGACACCAAGCACAACGACGGCCGCTTCGTGTTGCAAACCAAGACAGACGGCCCGCTCGGCTTCCTCGTCGTACAGTTCGACCGTCCCGGCATCATGCGCGGCTATGCCAGCGTCAAGGACGAGCGGCGGGGTGAGGTCGCAGCCGAGGGCCGCGGCTCCCAAGGCGCACTGATCGGCCAAGGCCACCTCGCCATGACCGTCGACCCCGGCGGCAATCTCGACAGCTATCAAGGCATCGTGCCTCTCGTGGGCGAGACGCTCCTCTCCGCCGTCCACACCTACTTCCGCCAATCCGAGCAGCTGCCGACCTTCATCCGCCTCGCCGTCGCGCGTCATTTCGCGGCCGGACAATGGACGTGGCGAGCCGGCGGCCTGATGCTGCAGTACATCCCCAAGGCCGGCGGCGGCGTCCGCGCCGGCATCGACGGCGAGGAACACGACGCGACCCTCGCGGGCGACGGCGACGACGATTGGCAGCGCGTGCGTCTCCTCGCCGCCACCGTCGAGGATCACGAACTGCTCGACCCGACGATTGCGCCAGAACGCCTCGTCTACCGCCTGTTCCACGAGGAGGGCATCCGCGTCCTCCCCGACATCCCGCTGTCGGCGCAATGCCGCTGTAGCGAGGACCGCATCCGTCTGTTTCTCAACCGCTTCGGCAAAGACGAACTGTCAGACATGCGCGAGGCCGACGGCAACATCCGCGTCACCTGCGAATTCTGCTCGCGCGACTACCGCTTCTCCCCCGACGAGATCGGCTGACTTTACAGTCCATCTCGTTCGTCGCACCCTTGGTTGAACCAGGTGGGGATGACCATGGACCACGCAATCACGACTGATCTCGTTGCCGAGACCACCACCGCCGGCGCGCGAACGCTGACGCTGTTGAACGGCACGGCCCATCCGCTCTCCTCCCGCATGATAGCGGCCCTGCAATCCGCCTTCGACCGCGCCGCCACCGATCCCGATTGCCGCGTTCTCCTCATCACCGCTCCAGGCCACATCTTCTGCGCGGGCCATGACCTCAAAGAGATGGCGCATCACCGCGCCGGCCCCGACAAGGGCCGCGCCTTCCTCACCCAATTGTTCGACGATTGCGCAGCGATGATGCTGACGCTCGCCCGCTTCCCGAAGCCAACCATCGCCATGATCGACGGCATCGCGACAGCCGCAGGCCTGCAACTCGCCGCGACGTGCGACCTCCGCTTCGTATCCGACCGCGCCACGTTCTGCCTGCCGGGCGTCAATCGCGACGGCTTCTGCACCACGCCAGCCGTCGGCGTCTCCCGCGCGATCTCGCGCACGCATTTGATGGAGTTGCTGTTGTCGGGCGAAGCGCTGGGCGCCGATTGGGCATTGCGCACCGGCCTCGCCACCCGCGTCTTCGCGGCCGATGATCTCGACCGCGCGACCCGCGCCTTCGCAACCACCCTCGCCTCCCGCAAGCCTGGCCCGATCAGCGACGGCAAGCGCGCGCTCGACGCCCACCTCGGCCTCTCCCTCGAAGACGCCTACGCCCTCGCAACCCCCGTCATGGTCGCCCAGTTCATGGAGTAATGCCGTCCACGCCTCTCTGTCACGGCCGGCCCGGATCGTCGTCCGGGCTGAACTGCGGCGGCCACCCAAGCAACTCACCGACTTGTTGTCCCGGAAGCCGGAGATGCGCCCCTGCGTGCCGATCCGGCGCACAGCGCCGCAGGCACCAGAGAAAACCGCATCGACGGCTATCCGGGATCTTCACCCGTCAAGACCCCGGAAAACGCTCGTCGCTTCGCTCCTCCCGTTTCCGGGGAACCGATGGGAGGCAGCATTTCCCTCTCCCCGCCTGCGGGGAGAGGGTCGGGGTGAGGGGCGGCCACTTGCTACGCTCTCTCAACCGTCATC
>JAPXTA010000215.1:0-5313 GCA_033812735.1 Hyphomicrobiaceae bacterium
TAACCGCAACCGATATAGTCCTTCTTGACGGACGTATAGCGGAGGCCGCCATAGACGGTGATCTGATCGCTGAGCGGCACCTGCACGTTACCGAACACCGCATAAGTGTCAGTGGTCTGACGGTTCTGCGTCATCGTCGGGCCGAGGTTGATGCCGAGCGCCGGGGTGGACGACGAACCACCAAAGGTCGCCAGGAAGCTATCGAACGTCTTGTCACGTTCATAGTTCGCGCCGACGATCCAGTTACCGCCGTTGCCGAACTCACCGCTGAGGCGAAGTTCTTGATACAGAACGTCGATGTAGCCTTCCGACTGCGTCTCATAGTTCTGATAGATGATGCCATCACCTTCAACCGGCTGGTCGCGGTCAAAGCGCTCATACGAGCTCAGCGACGTCAACTTGATGTCCGGCGACAGTTCCAGCTCCATGCGCAACGAGAACTGATAGAAGGTGTTGTCGCGTGCGAGACTGGTACAATTTTCCGCCGTCGTCGGACGATCCGGCGAATATCCGAAGGGTTCCGGAATCTGGTTGAACGGCTCGTTGAAAATCGAGTTGTTGACGCACACGCTACGGTCGGCAGCGCGCGGATTATGCGGTGCCAGCGGATAGGCGATGATGCGCGGATCAACACCATTGGTGGGGTTGAGCGGCTCTACGCCAAAGAACTGGCCGACCTGCGTGTCGGATTTGTCCTTCCAGCCATGAATGCTCAACAGTGCGGAGAACGTTTCGGTCGGTTCGAACTCCAGCATCGCCCGGCCGATCCAGACGTCGCGCTGACCCGATGTCAGGGGCGTCGTATAGCCCTTCTGCCAATCGTCCATCGACTGACGACGAACCGCCACGCGGAAGCCGACGTTGTCGCTGATCGGTCCGGAAATGAAGCCTTCAGCATCCAGGCTGTCGAAACGGCCATAGCTGATCTTTGCGCCGACCGAGAAATCATCGGTAGGCTTGGCGGCGATGTAGTTGATCGCACCGCCCGTGGCGTTGTTACCGAACAGAATGCCCTGCGGACCCTTCAGAACTTCGACACGCTCAAGATCGAGCGAGGCGCCGGTCGTCAGGATGGAATAGGGCAGCGGTACTTCGTCGACATACAGGCTGACGGTCGGAGACGCGGCGAGCGAGGTGTCCTGGAAACCGATACCACGGATGGTGTAAATCGGCATGCCGTAGCCACCCGCCGTGAAGTTAAAACCGGGCGTGATCTTCGAAAGGTCTGCAGTATCCGTGACGCCAAGCTTTGTCAGGTCGTCACTGCCGATCGCCTGGATCGACATACCGATGTCGTTAACACGTTCGGCACGTTTCTGCGCCGTAACGACGATCTCTTCGATTCCCCCTACTCTGGCCGAACTTTCAGCCTCCGGCGAATCCTGTGCAGCAGCGGCCAAAGCAGGCGACGTCATTGCAGCAGCGATCACCAACGCGGGCACACCAAGGTGTAGCGCGTTTCTCACTTTCATAGATCCTCTCCCATTACGATCTATTGTCGCGTCATGTCTGGGGCCCTGAATACATTGACCAAAGCTTCCCATCACAACGTCGGTGGAAACTAGCACCCCCGTGAATCTTTAGCAAGTCAGAAAACCATCTTGCGCACAGCCAATATAACCCAAACAATTCAACTATTAGCGCCCCTGACTGACGCGGTTATTAACCTTTTCGTCTCGTCTGCGAACGGATGTCAGTCGAAGGCTAATTCGCCGCGACCGGTCACCTCAGATGGTCGCGTCAACGTTCCGAAATCTGGAATTGGGTCGCGATCTAGTGGCGACCTTGCGCCTCAGACCCTTGGAACCGATGGTTTGGCAATGCCCGATTGCCGATGGAAATGCCTTCACGGAACGTTGATCGATACAATATCGGGAGGAGAGGTTGTAATCGAACGCCGTGGATATTTTGGCATCCATCGACGGTATTGATGCCTCGAACACGGCGGGGCGCCAATATGGGCTGCGGGAAGGTCGAGGAAGCGCAATCTCGCAACTTCAAGGGATTTGGTGGACGGGTCGGAAAGGGGAATCGCGCTGCCTGGACAGAACTCCATGAGCATCGAAATGGATGCTACCAATGCCCCCCCGCCGAAGTCCAGAATGCCTTGCGGGGCGGTTGTCATGTAGCGAGCCATTACTTCGACCTGGTAGCTGGCGAAGTAGTCGAGCGGCACCCCTCGGAACGAAACACTAGTCGCATGTTGTTAGACGAAGCCATCCAGCCATCAAGATGCTGACTTAATTTCAGAAAAGGATGGTAGCGGAGGAGGGATCCACCAATCTCGCTTAAGCAGCTGTTAAAAAGTAATTTCTCTATCAGCTTCGCCAAAAATACCCCCTGTGATACCCCCAGCTTTGGGACCTTTGCGATGAGCGGAAATTCGATCGCGGCAAACCGTTCACTTACCCCGAGTAGTTGGCATTCACTTCGCAACTTGGCGTATGTCGCAGACAGCAAAGCGCCCACTCACGACACCTGAGATCCAATCCAGATCACTCTGCCGACGACATTGATCGCCTTTCGCTGAACACCGTTCCAGCTTGGATAGGCGGGATGGTCGGTCAGGACAGAAATGCGATTTTTGGTTGGGTCCAGAGCGATCCGCCTGACGAACGTCTCTGACGATCCCCGGACAGCGTAGAGCCCGTCTTGAAGGGCATCGTGAGAGCGCAGCCTTTGGATTATGACTTCGTCGCCATTCTGCAGGGTCGGCTGCATAGCCTCACCAGCAATGGGTAAGATCGCCAAACCTGCAGGCCTGTTGCATAGGCGTCTTAGCCAGGCTTCATCGACGATCCGAGATCGTTCCTGTGCGATTTCCAAGCCCTTGGCTGTGGACCGGCGTGCAAAAGGGACCCCGTTAGCGGGGTGATCGGCGTCTAAAAGGGACCCTTCATTCTGATGGTGTAGTTGACCGCCTGGTTTTCCAGGTGGTGAGATCGGGATGTTGGTGGTGGAGACGATTGTTCGGATTCGGCGGGAGCACGCGAGCGGGAAGGCGATCAAAGCGATTGCGCGCGATCTGCGGCTGTCTCGCAAGGTAGTGCGCAAGGCGATCCGGGCGCCGGAAGGCGCGTTCGATTATCGCCGCACGGTTCAACCGCTGCCCCGGCTTGGGCCGTTTCAGGAGCGGCTCGACACGCTGCTGGCGGAGAACGAGGCCCGGCACCGGCGTGATCGGCTGCGCATGACCCGGATCCATGATCTGCTGTGCCGTGAGGGGTTCGAGGGATCCTACGACGCGGTCCGGCGCTACGCCCGGCGCTGGACGGAAGCGAGGCGCAAGGATGCGGGTGATGGGGCGCCCGCGTTCATCCCGCTCATGTTCAAGCCCGGCGAGGCCTACCAGTTCGACTGGAGCCACGAGGATGTGGAGATCGCGGGCAAGCCGATGCGAGTGAAGGTGGCGCAGATGCGGCTGTGTGCGTCGCGGGCTGTCTACGTCCGGGCCTATCCGCGCGAGACGCAGGAGATGGTGTTCGACGCCCATGCCCGGGGCTTTGCCTTTTTTGGCGGCGTTCCCCTGCGCGGCATCTACGATAATCTATGGACGCCTCCCGCCGCAAGGTAGTTCTGATCGTTGCATCCGGCTTGGGTTGCGTGAATCTATCCGGCCTGTGGTCGGAGCGGTCACGCTCCTGGCCTTGATGGGAGTCCGCTACTTCTTGCCTCATAACATGATCGGCCTCGATGGCCTTGTCGTAGATCAGGCTTCGAAGCGGCGGCCCCTGCCGTTGCACCATCAACATCCACCTCGCAATCGTTCGGGGACCTAGCCCTGTTCAGCCAATGCGTTACGCTGGCAGGTAATCTTCCTTCCGGGCCAGCAGCACCCAGGCCAAGCGGGCGGTCTTGTTGGCAAGCGCCACGAGCGCCTTGTTGAAACCTGCTCGAGCAACAATGCCCTTCAGCCAGACTGATCGCCCATCGTCCTTTGCAGCAAGTCGGCTGATCACCGCCCGGGCCCCATGAATAAGCTGGCGCCGCAGATAATGGTTGGCGCGTCGCCCGATGCCGCCGAGCCTGGGCTTGCCGCCGGTCGTGTACTGTCTTGGCACTAAGCCGATCCACGCGGCGAGCTCCCGGCCTGAGCGGAAATGCCGACCGTCATCCACCGCGGCAACAAGCGCGGTCGCAATAACCGGCCCGACGCCCGGCAAGGCTGCAAGCCGGCGACAGGCTTCATGCTCGCGGCAGATGCTGACGAGCTTGGCGTCGAGCTTTGCAAGGCGGGCTTCTACGTCGGTGAGCTGATCCATCAGCTCAGTAAACAACTCGCGGGCAAGGTTGGACAAATCAGCCTCAGCCACGGCTGCCGGGACTTGCTGACGAAAGCGCCACGGGCCTTTAGGTAAGACTACGCCGTACTCGGCGAGAAGCCCCCGGGCATGGTTGATGAGCGAGGTGCGTTGGACGACCAGCCGCTCTCGCACGCGGTGCAGGCTTTGAAGATCCTGCTGCTCGGTCGTCTTCACCGGGACGAAGCGCATCGTCGGCCTCGAAGCCGCATCGAAGATCGCCTCTGCGTCGATGGCATCGTTCTTGGACCCGCGCACGAACGCCTTGACGAACCTTGGGTTGACCAGGCGCACTTGGCGACCGGACGCTGAGAACCGTCGACCCCAGTGGTGGGCGCTCGCACAAGCCTCCATAGCAACAATCGCGGGATCAAGTTCGGTCACTGCGTTCTCGAGCTTGGCACGACTTACCTTGCGCGAGATAACTACCCCATCGGCGTCGATCCCGTGCAGGTGGAACGACTGCTTGCCCAGATCGATCGCGAGAATCTCCATTGTCATTGCCTTCCTCCTTCTTGTTGACCGACATGTTGGTCGGAAGACGGGAGGCGTCCATCCCATAACATGAAGACCGCGGTCACCACCGTGTTCGTCGGCAAGGAGCGGGTGTTCAACCGCCGCTTTCTGGTCATGGCCGATCATTACATGGTCGAGCCGACCGCTTGCTCGCCGGCGGCGGGATGGGAGAAGGGTCAGGTCGAACATCAGGTCCAGACGATCCGGGGCCGGTTCTTCCAGCCTCGCCTGCGCTTTGCCAGCATCGAGGAGCTCAACGGGTGGCTGGAGGCCGAGTGCCTGCGCTGGGCCGCAACGCACGCGCATCCCGAGCAGAAGGAGCTGACCGTTGCCGAAGCGCTGGACCTCGAACGGTCTGCCTTGCAGCCGATGTTGGCGCCCTTCGACGGCTTCCACGAGACCGCCCATGCCGTGACCGGCACGTGCCTGATCAGCTTCGACCGCAACCGCTACTCAGTCATGGCCAAGGCTGCGCGGCGGGCCGTCCAGGTCCGCG
>JAPXTA010000216.1:0-5288 GCA_033812735.1 Hyphomicrobiaceae bacterium
CTCTTGCACTGCGACTTGCTGCGGCGCTAGCGCCGGATCGCAAGTCGCTTGCAACTTAAGCCCCCTTCTGCGGGCGCATGTCCTTGGGGTCGATGCCGGCAACGACGACGGGCTTCTTCATGGCGTCGCGGCGGAACGGCTCGCCGAGTTCCTGGTTGAGGATCACTTCGATGAAGGTCGTGATCCGCTTCTTCTGGTCTTCGCAGCCCTGCTTGATCGCCGCCGTCACTTCGGCCTGGGTCTTGGCAACGACGCCCTTGAAGCCGCAGGCGGTCGCGACCTTGGCATACGACAGATGCGGATCCAGTTCGGTGCCGACGAAATTGTCGTCATACCAGAGCGTCGAGTTCCGCTTTTCCGCGCCCCACTGGTAATTGCGGAAGACGACCATGGTGATGCCGGGCCACTCCTCGCGGCCGATGGCACTCATTTCGGACATGGAGATACCGAACGCGCCATCACCGGCGAAACCGACAACCGGCGTGTCGGGGTTGCCGATCTTGGCGCCAATGACCGAGGGGAAGCCGTAGCCGCAGGGGCCGAATAGGCCAGGGGCGAGATACTTCCGGCCCTGTTCGAACGTCGGATAAGCGTTGCCGATGGCGCAGTTGTTGCCGATATCCGACGAGATGATCGCTTCCTTCGGCAACGCAGCCTGGATAGCGCGCCATGCCTGGCGCGGCGACATCCGATCGGGATCCTTCTTGCGGGCACGCTCGTTCCACGTCGTGCCAGGATCGTCATCTTCGTGATCCATGCCGGACAACTGCTGGAGCCACGCCGACTTGGTCTTGTGGACCAGCGCCTTGCGCTCCTCGCGGCCGGCATTGCCGGCGGACGGTGCGAGTTGCGCGAGGATTTGCTTTGCCACCAGTTTGGCGTCGCCGCAGATGCCGACAGCGACCGGTTTCGTCAGGCCGATGCGATCGGCGTTGATATCGACCTGGATGATCTTGGCGTTCTTCGGCCAATAATCGATGCCGTAGCCCGGCAGCGTCGAGAAGGGATTGAGGCGGGTGCCGAGGCAAAGCACGACGTCGGCTTTCGCCACGATCTCCATTGCCGCTTTCGAGCCATTGTAGCCGAGCGGCCCCATGGCGAGGCGATGCGAGCCTGGGAAACTGTCGTTGTGCTGGTAGTTCGAGCAGACCGGCGCATCGAGTTTTTCAGCGAGCGCCGCACACTCTGGAATGGCGCCCGACAGCACCACGCCCGCGCCTGACAGGATCACCGGGAACTTGGCGTCCGAGAGGAGCTTCGCCGCCTCTGCGATAGCCTTCGCGCCGCCTGCCGGCTGCTCGAACTCGACGATCTGCGGTAAGTTGATATCAATCACCTGGGTCCAGAAATCGCGCGGGACGTTGATCTGAGCTGGTGCCGACAACCGCTTGGCCTTGGTGATCACGCGATTGAGCGTCTCGGCGATGCGCGAGGGGTCGCGCACCTCTTCCTGGTAGCAGACCATGTCCTTGAACAGGGCCATCTGCTCGACTTCCTGGAAGCCGCCCATACCGATCGTCTTGTTAGCCGCCTGTGGGGTCACCAGCAGCATTGGCGTATGGTTCCAGTACGCCGTTTTGATCGAGGTCACGAAATTGGTAATGCCGGGGCCGTTTTGTGCGATGCACATCGCCATCTTGCCGGTCGTGCGCGTATAGCCGTCGGCCATGATCGCACCGTTGCCTTCGTGGGCGCAGTCCCAGAATTTGATGCCAGCGCGCGGGAAGTTGTCGGATATCGGCATGAAGGCCGACCCGATGATGCCGAAGACATGCTCGATGCCATGCATCTGCAGCACCTTTACGAAGGCTTCTTCGGTCGTCATTTTCATCGGCGTCGTCCCTAGGCTCGCTATGATCGTTGGATGGCGCCCTTGCGCCTCGGCAAGGTTTGTCTCAGACATAATGGGCGTCTGCAAGCCCGGCGGGATCCCGAGGGTAAAACCTCGGGCTCAGCAGGGTTGCAGGTGACGCCAACCGTTCCGCAACTCAGGACGCTAGAGGTTCGAGCATGGCCGACGCGGTGCAAATCAAGGCAGTGAAGGACGCCGGTGCTTCATCGCTGGTTGCTCCACTCGTTGCCCGGGCGCGAGCGGCCATGGCGACATACGCCGACGAGATCGCCCGCTACGGCCAACCGCGCATCGATGAAGCCGTTACCGCGCTCGCCTGGTCGATCTACAAACCCGAGAACGCGCGGCGCTATGCGGAACAGGCCGTCGAGGTCACCGGCATCGGCGACGTCGAGAGCAAGATCATCAAGAACCAGCGCAAGACCTTCGGCACCTTGCGTGACCTGTTGCGGGTCAAGTCGACCGGCATAATCGAGGAACTCCCCGAGAGGGGTATCGTCAAGTGGGCGAAGCCGGTCGGTGTCGTCGCGGCGATCACACCGTCGACCAATCCGAACGCGACGCCGGTGAACAAGGCGATGATGGCGCTCAAGGGGGGCAATGCGATCATCTGCGCGCCGCCGCCCGCCGCCTACGCCGCAACGCTCGCCTCGATCGAAGGTATGCGTGCCGAGCTGAAGAAGATCGGCTTACCCGAGGATCTCGTGCAAGTGCTGTCTGCGCCGGTCACGCGCGACGCGACCACAGCGCTGATGGCGGCTGCCGATCTCGTCGTGGCGACGGGATCTCAAGCGAACGTCAAAGCTGCCTATTCCAGCGGCAAGCCTGCACTCGGCGTCGGTCTTGGAAACGTCCCTGTCATCATCGATGCGTCGGCGGATCTCGACGATGCCGCTCATAAAATCATGCTGTCGAAGTGTTTCGACCACGCGACAAGTTGTTCGTCAGAGAACGCCATCGTCATCGTCGATGCCGTTTACGACGCAGCGATTAAGGCACTCGAGATGCAGGGCGGCTATCTCGCAACGGCCGCCGAACGCCAGCGGATCGTCGATCGCCTCTGGCAGGAGGGCAAGCTCAACCGTGCCGTCATCGCACAGGCGCCGGAACGGCTCGTCGAAGTGTTTGAACTCTCGCCCAAGGCCAAAGGCTGCAAGTTCGTGATGGCGGAAGAGACCGGCATCGGCAAAGCTTACCCGCTGTCAGGTGAAAAGCTGTCGCTGGTTCTGACGATCTATCGCGCCAAAGACTTCTCGGACGCCAAGCGTCTTACCAAGGCGATCCTCGACTACCAGGGCCGCGGCCATTCCTGCGGCATTCACACCAAGGACGTTGCGAACGCGCGCGACCTTGCGGCCGGCATCGACGTCGTCCGCGTTCTGGTCAACCAGGCGCACACCTTCGGCAACGGCGGCGGCTACGACAATTCGCTTCCCTTCACCCTCACGATGGGCTGCGGCACTTGGCAAGCGAACGCCTTCTCCGACAACCTCAGCTGGAAGAACTTTGTCAACATCACGCACTTGGTGACCACCATCCCGGAGGACCGGCCGAGCGAAGAGGCGCTCTTCGGCGGCTATTGGAAAAAGTACGGAAAGTGAGCAGTGGCAGCTGACCGCCCTGCCTGTTTGCACCAAAAATTGCGATCGCCGACGGGCTCCGGCCCCGCAATGGAGCGCTGACCCAGGCTCGCTTTCATCTTGCGGTGGGACGGCTTGGCCGAAAGCCCCGCCGGGGGATTGCATGCACCCCGCGACCCGTGTATCCAGCAGCGCAGTGGGCCGGTAGCTCAGCGGTAGAGCACGTGACTTTTAATCATGTGGTCGCGGGTTCGATCCCCGCCCGGCTCACCAATGGTTTGAACGATTTCGCAAGTTGATCGCGCCATCTGGTCGCTTTGGGTCGCCGCCAGGTCGCCACGAGCTGCGACAATTCGATCAACTGTCTTCAGGCAACGCTTTAGCCATGGCACGCATTGCCTTCGCCCAAGCGCTGACTTCGGATCGAAGCGCGATGCTTTTCCGTGTGCAGCAACCGTGACGGTAATGTCCATTGCGCTTGCCGCTCGGTCCACCAGCTCCCCGCGCTCCGCCGTGCATTCTACAACGCGCCCGCCCCGCTACGGCCTGCGAGCGGGAAGGCTTCCTGCTCCTTGTCCTGGCACCGCCGCAGCACAGATTGCCTCGCTTACGTGATTGACCACCCGCGCCGGCGGGGTGAGCGAGATGGTGTTTTTCCGGTGGCTTCCCCAGCCCTTCACAACGCGGCCCCCGCTTGCCGTAGGTTGCGGCACGTGAGCATTTCAACCGTAGACTAGCCGATCGACGACTTCATTGCCTTCTGGCAAAGCCTCTACGGCGGCAAGAAGCGCGCGAACTATCAGCTTTTCCTAGCCAGTCTCCGCGCCCATGGACTTCCCGAGCCGGGCCCTAACGTCGACGATCCTGTGCGCGACTACTACGTCTTCGAGCGCAAGATCGCGTTCAAGGACGCGGACGCCTCGACGTCCGACGGCTGGCCGCCATTCGTCCTCGTCTGCAACGCAGGACAATGCATCAAAGTCTACGTCGACTTTTCGGGACACAGGAAAAACTGCGCCCAACTTCCCGACCATCAGGGCTATTGCATCTATCTCGAAGACCTCCGCAAGACGAAGATCTGAGGCGGGGGATAGATCTGTTGCCGGAGCATCCGTTGATAGATTATACGATAACTCAAAGAGTGGCGGAAACATTGCTTTCCAGATAGTTTGGTTAGATCCAGGGCCGGGGGCGTTTTTCACTCAGAGCCGCAGCGCTTTTGCACGTCGACCCATCGAGGCTATGGGCTAGTTGTTTGTTTTGTGCGGAGATTGCCATGTCTGTCGTCGTATTGAATTCAAGTAATGTCGTCGTCGGTTCGTTTGCTACAATTTCGGCCGCGATGGCGGCAGCGAACGACGGATACAGGCTGGTTCTCGACCCCGGCACTTACAACGAGAACGTCGTCATCGACAAAGCGGTAACGATCCAAGGCGCCAACGTCGGCGTCGCAGGATCAGGCACGCGCGGCCTCGAAAGCATCATCGAGGGGACGACGACCGTAACTGCCACAGGCGGACCTGTCGTGATCGACGGCATTATGGTGCGCAATACGACTTCAGACACCGTCGGCTTTACCGGTATCGACGTGCAAACCGGGCAGAACGTCACGATCCGCAATACTAAGTTCGATGCGCCTGGTCAGGTAGGAAGTGTTGAAGACAGAGCCATCATGCTGTCGACGCTGGCGACAGGTAATGTGACGATCGAAGACAACCTCATCACCGGCGGTTCAACTGGTAAGTACGGCACCGCCTCGTGGAGCCGCGGCATCTGGTCGGACGGATCGACGGCATCGCTGACGATCAACGGCAACGTGTTCCAATTCACCCGGACGGGCATCAACTTCGATGCCT
>JAPXTA010000217.1:0-5251 GCA_033812735.1 Hyphomicrobiaceae bacterium
CCGCCAGCGTGTGTTCGAACCACAGCGGGCAGGTGAACCCCCGGTGGGTGAGCAGCCTGTGGAACCCGACATTCAGCCCCAGCACACCCGTCAGCAGAATGCCGAGGAACAGCAGGAACACGCCGGTCCAGCTAAAAAACCAGGGCAACAGCGCCAAAAGCGCGATGCTGTGGCAGAGAATGTACCCCGCCAGCGTCTCCATCTTCAATTTTGGCATCGGTCCTCAGAGTTTGACGAGGCGGAGAGGGCTAGAGGTTGACTACTACCGAAAGCCGAACGGGGCACGCCCTTTCCTCTCCCACCCACATCAAACGCCGAAGGCCGCCACGCCACAATCTCCCCATCCGTCACAGGGAGAGGGTCAGGGCGCGGGGCGGAATGGCCGGGCAGGATCGCGACGAGCGCGGGTGGCGGGTTGTTGGGGGGGCCTGTCCCTGCCCGGATGACGGTGGGTGGGCGTAGGGGCCGCCTGCAATCCTCTGGGACCGTTGAGAAATCGGCTAACGAGAGTTGCAGCGGCCGTTCATCGGTGATTGTGTAGGGGTGACGAGTGTGAGTCGCGGCTGGCGGGGAGCCGTCGCGATGCCACCGCGCAACAGCGTGCAATCAGGGAGCAGCCAGATGGGCTTTCGCTTTCGCAAGATTATCAGCGTCATTCCGGGCGTGAAGGTCAATCTGTCGAAGTCTGGCGCGTCGACGTCGATCGGCGGCCGGGGCGCGACCATCAATGTCGGCACGTCTGGCAAGAAGACGTTGACGCTCGGCGTTCCGGGGACGGGCATGAGCTACCAGCTGCCGCTCGGCGCGACGGCGATCCTGCTGATCGTGGCGCTGGTCGTGCTGGCAGGCATTGCGTTCTTGATCGCGCCGGACCAGACGCGGGCGCTGTTGCACTGGTGGCAGCCGAAGATTTTCTGATCGACCCACGGCGAGATCGATTGATCGAGGCCCGGGAGCGCATCGCTTCCGGGCCTTTTCGCGTCCAGCCTTGAGAGCGGCCCGTTGGCACACGCCAACAGAAAAGGCCTCCGCGATCGCTCGCGGAGGCCTCGTTCGTTGCAGTCGACCGCGCCTTAGTGGCGGACGTGGTCGATGTTCTTCTCGCCGGGATCGCGGACGAAGAGGAAGCCGATCACGACCGTCATCAGCGCGAAGCCGATCGGGTACCAGAGGCCGTAGTAGATGTCGCCCGACGAGGCCACCATGGCGAACGACGTCGCCGGGAGGAGACCACCGAACCAGCCGTTACCGATATGGTAGGGCAGCGACATTGCGGTGTAGCGGATGCGGGTCGGGAAGAACTCGACCAGGGCGGCCGCCATCGGTCCGTAGACCCAGCAGACGTAGACCACCATCAGCGTCAGGATCGCGATGACACCGAGCGCACGAGCATTCGTGAGCGCGTCGAAGAAGCCGTTGAGCTTCAGGATGTTCGGGTCACCCGGCTTCGGGAAGCCGGCGGCCTGAGCTGCCGCAAGGATGTTCTTGCCGAAATCCTTGTCGACGGCGACGTCCGTACCGTTGACCGACACCTTCACGCCGGAGCCCGCAGGACCGTTGTTGAGGGTGTAGGGAATGGCGTTCGCGGCGAGCGTACGACGGGTGACGTCGCAGGGTGCCGAGAACTGGCGGATGCCGACGGGGTCGAACACCGAGCCGCAACCGGCCGGATCGGCAGTCACGTTGACCTTGACCTTCTCAAGCGCAATTTCGAGCTGCGGGTTGATCAGGCTGGTCAGCCCCTTGAACAGCGGGAAGTAGGTGAGCGCGGCGATGAGGCAGCCCGTCAAGATGACGACGCGGCGACCGACGCGGTCAGACAACCAACCGAAGAACAGGAAGAACGGCGTGCCGAGGATCAGCGACCAGGCGATCAGCGTGTTGGACGTGAGCAGATCGGCCTTCAGGATGTTCTGGATGAAGAACAGCGCGTAGAACTGGCCAGTGTACCAGACAACGGCCTGGCCGACGACGAGACCGAACAGTGCGAGCAGCACGACCTTGAGGTTAGACCAGTTGCCGAAGGCTTCCTTCAACGGAGCCTTGGAGCGCGTTCCCTCTTCCTTCATCTTCTGGAAGGCCGGGCTCTCGTTCATCTGCAAGCGGATCCAGACCGAGATCGCGAGCAGGAAGATCGAGCCGAGGAACGGAATGCGCCAGCCGCCCTTCAGGCCGAAGAACAGCGGGAAGTCGTCGGCGAATGCCTTGTCGCCCATCCACAGGCGAAGGCCCACGATGACGAACAGCGAGAGCAGCAGACCGAGCGTCGCGGTCGTCTGAATCCATGCCGTGTAGAAACCGCGCCGGCCAGCCGGAGAGTGCTCGGCGACATACACTGCCGCGCCGCCGTACTCACCACCGAGCGCGAGGCCCTGGAGCATGCGGAGCGCAATGAGCGTCACGGGAGCGGCCCAGCCGATCGTGGCGTAGTCGGGCAGCAGACCGACGAGGAACGTCGACAGGCCCATGATGAGGATGGTGATGAGGAAGGTCGACTTGCGGCCGATGAGGTCGCCGAGACGGCCGAACACGAGCGCACCGAAGGGGCGCACGAGGAAGCCAGCCGCGAATGCGAGCAGCGCGAAGATGGAGCGCGTGTTCACGTCGAAGGCCGAGAAGAACTTGGCACCGATCATGGCGGCCAAGGAACCGTACAGATAGAAATCGTACCACTCGAAGATGGTACCAAGCGACGAAGCAAGGATCACTCGCTTCTCTTCGCCGGTCATGCTGCGCGGTGCGCCTGCACGTCCCCCGACGTCAGTCATTGCCATGGGCGGGTCTCCCTAAAGACTCGAAAAAGCCGAACGGCGGATCAGTCGCGAATTTGATCTCTATGATTTTCGGCACGCGACTCTCCGTCGGCTAGACGGATAGGCTTGAACGAACCCTGTGTCGAAAGGGCAATTCTTCCTAAGCCTTTGGTCGTAGCAGGCGTTGAATCCGGAGACGGCGGCCCAGCGCGGAGCGGTTTCCGCGTCAGGATTTCAGCGCGTTAGACTGAACGCCGTCGCGTGCTTCTCGCCGCGACTTCGCGACCTCTGCGATGTGATCGGTGACGCGGGGATGCGTCTCGCACAGGAAGAGAAAATCAGCGCGCGAGAGACGCAGCAGTTTGGTCGGCGAGACCGTCCGGTAGGCATGCGTGTGATCGCGTGCCTCGAGCATCGCGAGTTCGCCGAAAAACTCGCCGGTCTGAAAAATCGTCTCGCCGGCGCTCGTGCGAACGCGAACGGCGCCGCTGACGATGAAGAACATCGCATCGGCCTCGTCTTCCGGCGAGATTACTTCGCGATGGGCATCGAAATGCAGGGCCTTCAGATGGTGGATCATCCGGCCGATGTCTTCGGCGTTGAGGTCGGAGAGCGCGGGAATGCGCGACAATAGCGGCCACGTCACGACGAAGTCGCGCTGTCCGACTTCGGCTGCAAAGCTCGAGGCGATGACGGCGATCGGCAGTGCGAGAACGATGACGCCGGCAATCATCGTCACTGCGCCGACGAGTTTGCCGAGCACCGTCACCGGCGTGATGTCGCCGTATCCAACCGTTGTCAGCGTCGCAATCGCCCACCACGCGGCCTCGGGTATCGAGCCGAACTTGTCAGGCTGCGCCTCGCGTTCGGCGAGGTAGGCGGCCGAGGCCGCAAACAGAAGCAGCGTGCCAAACAGCATCAACGTGCCGAGCAAGGTGCGCCGCTCGTTGGCGATGACACGCATCAACGTGTGCATGGTTGGGGAAAAGCGGGACAGCTTGAGAATGCGAAAGATGCGCACGACGCGGAGCAAGCGCAGGTCGAAGGGCAGCAAGAAGGCCAAATAAAACGGCAGGATCGCCACAAGGTCGATCAGCATGTGCGGGCGCGTCGCGAGATGGAAGCGCGCGGCGGCGGGCGACTTCCGGCTCAGAAACGGCATCTCGACGGCGGTCCAGATCCGGCCGGCATATTCGAGCGTGAACACCAGGACGGAGAACACTTCGAACGACCACAGTAAGCGGCCGTAACGCGCCTCGATCGAGGGCACTGTCTCGAGTACGACAGCGGCGGCGTTCGCAACGATCAAGACGAGAAGGCCGATATCGACGATGCGGCTCGCGCGATCGCCGGGACGGGCAAGCTCGACCAGCTCGAAGGTGCGCTGACGCAGCGTTGGCACCCGTTTGCGGTCAGTGCCTGCCGCTGCCTTCAACCCATGTCCGCTCGACATCATCCGCCCCAGTCTCACCGGCGATCGAAAGCCAGACTAGACATGTCTCGCCGCGAGCCCGCAAGGCCGGGATGCGAGGCCTCAGCGGCCCATCTCCTCTTTAACCTTTGCGGCCAACTGGGGCAGCGTGAAGGGTTTCGGCAGGAACGCGAACTCGGTGTCGGGATCGAGCGACTTCTCGAAGGCATCGCTCGGATAACCCGACACGAAGATGATCTTGAGACCGGGATTGGTCTTCAGCATCTCCTTGTACATCGTCGGCCCGTCCATTTCAGGCATGATGACGTCGGAGACGACGATGTCGATCTTGCCTTCGGCCTCGGCGAGCACGTCCAGCGCCTCGATACCGGACGAAGCTTCAAGAACTTCGTAGCCTTGGCGCGTCAGGGCGCGGACCGCAAAGCCTCGCACGCCGTCCTCGTCCTCGACGAGCAGCACGCGGCCGCTGCCGGTGAGATCGCGTGCCGGCTCTTTCTTCTTCGCAGCAGCCTGCTCGACCTCGGCTGCCTTCGGGATATGACGCGGCAGATAGATCTGGAAAGTCGTGCCTTCGCCGACCTTGCTGTCGACGAAGATGAAGCCGCCGGTTTGCTTGACGATGCCGTACACCGTCGAGAGACCGAGGCCCGTCCCCTTGCCGACTTCCTTGGTGGTGAAGAACGGGTCGAAGATTTTGGCCATCACTTCGGCCGGCATGCCGGTGCCGGTGTCCTCGACCTCCATCAGCACGTATTCGCCGGCGGGCATGCCTTGGCTCGCACGCTTGAGGCTCTCGCGCTCAGACACATTCTTGGTGCGGATGCGCAGCTTGCCGCCGTTCGGCATGGCATCGCGGGCGTTGACAGCGAGATTGAACAGCACTTGGCCAAACTGCGTCTTGTCGGCTTTTACAAACCAGAGATCGCGCCCCGGCTGATGCTTGAGATCGATGCGCTCGCCGATCATCTTAGTCAGCGTGAAGGCGAAGTCCTGGATGACATCGTTTTCCGAGAAGACTTCCGGCTCCAGCGTCTGCTTGCGCGAGAAGGCGAGCAGCTGGCGGACC
>JAPXTA010000218.1:0-5193 GCA_033812735.1 Hyphomicrobiaceae bacterium
TGCAAGTTTGTCTGAGCGTGCGCGATCGAGCCGCGGCACAGCAGACAACAGCCCGCGTGCGTAAGGATGGCTCGGCTTGCCGAAGACCTGCTCCGCCGTGCCGTTCTCGACGAGACGTGCCGCGTACATCACGTTCACGCGGTCTGCGTACCGCGCCACGATGCCGAGATTGTGCGTAATCACGATCACCGCCACGCCGAGACGGCGCGACAGATCCTTCATCAACTCCAGAATCTGTGCCTGGATCGTCACATCGAGGGCCGTCGTCGGCTCGTCGGCGATGAGAAGCTTCGGATTGCACGCAAGGCCGATGGCAATCATCACGCGCTGGCGCATACCGCCCGACAGCTGATGCGGATACTGCTGCAGCCTGTTCGCCGGATCTGTGATCCCGACAAGCGTCAGCAATTCGACCGCACGCGCCGTCGCCTGCTCTTCGCTCATGCCCATGTGAATGAGCAGCGGTTCCTTGATCTGCAGCCCGATGGTGAGCACCGGATTGAGCGACGTCATCGGCTCCTGGAAGATCATCGCGACATCGCGGCCGCGGATCTGGCGCATCTCCTCGTCGTCGAGCCGCAGAAGATCCTTGCCGTCGAAACGGATGTTGCCCTTGATGATCCGCGCCGTATTCGGCGGCAGCAGACGCATGACGGCGAGCGCCGACACCGACTTGCCCGAACCAGACTCGCCGACGATCGCCACGATCTCGCCTGGCCTCACCGAATAGGACAGCCCCTCGACCGCCCGCACCGTCCCGTGCGACGTCACGAAATGAACGTGCAGATCCTCGATTTCCAGCAGCGGACCCGTGGCCTTCGCTGCCGGCCGCTCCGCCAATACTGCCGTCGTCACGCGCTTCTCCCTGCCAAATCCGTCAAACCGCGCTCTCTTGCGGAGCGTCGGATCGTCTCAGTTCTCGCCGCTGCCGGTCAGCGACTTCAGCCGTTCCCAAATCAATCCGAGATGCTCGCGCAGCACCGTCTCTAATGCCGCCGCATCGCGCCGTTCGAGCGCCTTTGTCATCGCTTCGTGCTCGTCGACCGCCGCCGCCCACATGTCCGGCGTTGAACTGCCGTTGAAGCGCAGACGCTGCACTCGCGCCGCAGCCTGCCGATGCAGCGCCGCAAGCTCTGCGTTGTGAGACAGTTCGACGATACGGCGATGAATGTCGAGATTGATCTTGTAGTAGCCGAGCCGATCGCGCGTTTCGAAGCGCTCGCGCATGTGATCCTGCATCCGGCGGATCTCGGCGATCTCCTCATCCGTCGCGCGAACCGCAGCGAGCCGGCCTGCGACGCCCTCGATCCCCGTCAATACTTCGAGAATGTCGCGCGTGTGCTGCGCGCTGATAGCAGGAACGAAAGCTCCTTTGCCCGGAGCGAACTCGATCAATCCTTCTCCGGCGAGCGTCTTGAACGCTTCGCGCAGCGGTGTCCGCGACACCCCGAGCTCAGCCCCAATCGCCGTTTCGCCGATATGACTGCCCGCCGGCAGTGTCCCGTCGAGGATCATGTCGCGCAACCGCGTCACGATCTGCTCGTGCAGCGTCACCCGGCGAATGCCGGCGGGAAGCACCGAGGGGCTCGTCGCGCCCACGCCCCTGTCGATCGGCTCCAACGTCCGCGCCGCCACGTCTTCCCTCCTGTATGCTGCATACAGCATGCAACGGCGCACCATACCGGCGTAAGGGACCTGCTTCGCAGTTGCGGTATCGGTGTGCCCGTTCAACGATTCTGACGTCTTGCAGCCACGCGCCGCCGCACCTCTGCCGCATCGTAGGCATCCGCAAGCATCTGACGCATAACGGCAATGTCGCCCGTCGGCGCGGCCGCCATGTCGAGCGTCCGCTTCATGGCGGCCAGCGGCTTCGGCGGCAACGAGGCGACATCCTCGGCCACTGCCATGACCCGCGCCATCAAGCCGTCCGCCGGCACGATCTCGGCCAGAAAGCCCAACCGCTCCAATTCGTCGGCCGGCACCGTGCGTCCCGTGAAGATCATCCGCTTGGCGAAATCCGGCCCGAGCCGCGTCGCGTAGCGCCGCAACGCCGACGCATAGAGCGGCAACCCAATCCGCCCCGCCGGCATCATCAGGGAAGCCTCCGGAACACCGATCCTGAGGTCGCAGGCAAGCGCGAAGTCGGTCGACCCGCCGACCACCGGTCCGTTCAACGCGGCGATGGTGACCGCCCGCATGTCGGCGATCTTGTTCGCCACCCGCTCGAACGGGCTTTCTTCCTCGGCGGTCCGCTGCGGTCGTTCCCGCTTCTCGTCCGTCAACGCACCAAGGTGAAATCCGGCGCTGAAGATCCGCCCCTCCGCCGACAGGATCAGCACATGGACCGCCGTGTCCCGCTCGACCTCGCCGAGTTGCGCCAGCAGCAATTCCAAATCATCGGGCTCGATCCGATTGGCCTGGTCCGGCCGCCGTAGCCTTATCTCGGCGACATGCGGCAGGGGCCGCGTCAGGCGCGGCGGCAGTCCGTTCGATTTGGTCATACACTGCCGCTCCACCAGTTGCTTTCGTGGCACAAGTGATTATCAGTCTCGCCGCGCCTGCTGCGCTATCGGGAGACACCTTTGGTGGTTTTCCCGCAAGACGCGCGGCAACGCAAACGCTGACCACCTGGAGCTTGCCATGGCCGCCGACCGTCCCGTCCCGCAACCCGGCATCATGTCCATCGACGCCTACGTGCCGGGCGAGAGCCATCTGCCGGGCAGCGTGAAACCCATTAAGCTGTCGTCGAACGAGACGCCGCTCGGACCGAGCCCCAAGGCCGTCGAAGCCTTCAAGGCCGCAGCCAAGGACCTGGAACGCTACCCCGACGCGACAGCCGGCGAACTCCGCAAGGCCATTGCCGCCCAATACGGCATCGCCGCCGACCGCCTCGTGGTCGGATCGGGCTCTGACGAACTCATCGGCTTGCTGGTCCATGCCTACGTCGGCCCCGGCGACGAGACGTTGTTCTCCGAATACGCCTTCCTCATGTACAAGATCGCCACCATGGCGAACGGCGGCACGCCGGTCACCGTGAAGGAAAAGAACTTCAAGAACGACGTCGACGCGCTGCTCGCTGGCGTCACGCCGAAGACCAAGATCGTCTTTCTGGCGAACCCGTCGAACCCGACAGGCACCTACATCCCCTTCGACGAGGTCCGCCGCCTGCACGCCGGCCTGCCGAAGTCCTGCATCCTCGTACTCGACGCGGCCTACGCCGAATACGTCCGCCGCAACGACTACGAAGCCGGCATCGAACTCGTCGGCTCATCCGAGAACGTCGTCATGATGCGTACGTTCTCCAAGATCCACGGCCTTGCAGCCCTCCGCCTCGGCTGGATGTATGCGCCCGCACACATCGTCGATGTCATCAACCGCGTGCGCGGCCCCTTCAACGTCAATGCGCCAGCCCTCGCTGCCGGCATTGCCGCGATCAACGACAAGGCCTTCCAGGAAGCGGCGATCCAGCACAACGACAAGTGGCTGCCGTGGGTGACGGCCGAACTCGAAAAGCTCGGCCTGACGGTAACGCCGAGCGTCGGCAACTTCATTCTGATCCACTTTCCAACCGACGCCGCCAAGGGCGCGAAAGCCGCCGACGCCTTCTTGAAGAGCAAGGGCATCATCCTGCGCGCGGTCGGCGCCTATCAGCTCCCCAATTGCCTCCGCATGACCATCGGCACCGAAAGCGACAACCGCACCGTGGCGGCAGCGATCAAGGAATTTTTGGGGAAGTGAAGTTCGGCAACAGGTACATCAAACAAGGCGAAATGTCCGTTGACGTTGCAACCTATAGATGATCTCATTTCCCGGCAGAGGGGAGATCATCTTATGAAAATGGCGTTAGAAACTTTATTGGTGGCGGCGTTGGCGTTTGCGATCACCGCCTCCGCCGCTGATGCTCAAGAGCAAAAGAAAACTAAGCAGCGTCAGCAACCGCAGACATCCTCCTCTGACTACACCGGCGGACTGCCAAGCTGCCACGGCGGCATGGTCATCCTTGAGGAAGGCCAGAGCGTACTGTGCCGCCGACGTGACGGCAAAACTTGCGAGGTGCGTGAAGGTACGAGTGGAATGGCAGTGGTCGGCAATTGCAAGTAAACGCCGTAACTCTCACCACCTCAATACCCGCGCCCCCACCGCCGCGCCGATGACGGTCACGAGCACCATGGCAAGCCCATACCAGGTCGCGACGAACAGCGGTGAATCATCAAAACAATGCGTGGCGTAAAGCAGCGCCCCGACTGCAGCAGCAAGCCGCCCGGCCGCCGCACCCGCCAACTGCGGCGACGAGGGCGCACCGCCGCGCATCGCGAACAACATCGCGCCGAGTGGCACTGCCGCAAGGAACGGAATTGCAGTCAGGCAGAGCCACGCATTCGAGCCAACGAGCTTCGTGCGCCATACATCGGCTGGCGTCGCCAGAAGCTCGAATACCACGGCGGCCAGAACTAGAAGTCCGGCCGCGACACTCGACCAGTGCAGCGCCTTGGTCGCGGTCGGCCGCATCAGCCGCACGCAATCGACCAGCGCCGCAACCAGCGCCGCCGCAACCAGCAACAGCTTCACATCGAATCGCCACGTCGCCAGCGCCGCAGCGATATCCTCCCGCACGCCAATGAGGGCGAAAAACGCGACGCCGGCCACGGCGGCGCCGGCGCCAAGTGCCAGCCAAAGACGGCGCGAGGCTTGCTGATCGACTGCTCCGGCATCGGCCGCGAGAGTTGCAATCAAATCCTCGGTCCTCATGTGCCACCTCGCCGCGCCCATTCGCCCATTGCCTTGATGGCGCGGTGCAACGTCACCCGCACGGCGACCTCCGTCATGTCCATCTCGCGCGCGACCTCGGCCGTCGTGCGCCCTTGCAGCGAGATCGCCTCCACGATCCGCCGCTGCCGGTCCGACAACTGCGCCAATAGCTTTCCGCTATCCATGGCCGCCGCTCCATCGTTCGCGTCCGCCGGCAGAACGTCGGCGACATCGTCCAGATCGATTTGCTGCACCGATCCCCGCCGCCGCAGGTGATCGATGAGCTTGTAGTGCGCGATCGCCCTCACCCAAGGCTCCAGCGGTTGCGCCGCGTCCCAGGTGTGCCGCTTCAAATGTACCGCCAATAGCGCATCCTGAACCACGTCCTCGACATCCTCCGGACCGCGCCCGAACCGCTGAAACCCGCGCCGGACATGCGCCCGC
>JAPXTA010000219.1:0-5064 GCA_033812735.1 Hyphomicrobiaceae bacterium
GATCATAATAGTCGCGCCGGAGCGGCATCAATCCGACACGCATCGACCGTCATCCCCAGTGAAGCTGTCAACAATCTATGCCGATCCCCGATTTCAGGCGCTCGCGCCATTGTCGGCGCTGACCATTGGAGCGTCTTGGTCGCTGCAGGGTCTATGGGCAGGGCCGTGGCTCACACACGTCTCCGAGCTCGATCATGCATCGGTTGTGAAATATCTGCTTGTCATCGGCATAGCGCTTGCCCTTGGCGCTGCGGGACTGGGATGGATCACCGACCGGTTGAAAGCGCGCGGCTGTGATCGGGAAATTGTCCTCGTCGCCATCGCGGCTGCAAGCCTTACTGCCATGGTCGTACTCGTCCTGCAGCTTCCGGTGTCACCGGTCATTCCATGGTCAGTCATTGCGATTGCCGGCGCGGCAACGACGGTCAGCTACGCCATCCTCCCCGGCTACTTCGCTGCATGGATGTCGGCGCGTGCCAACGCAGCGCTCAATCTGCTGCATCTCTTGACTGCCTTCGGCGTGCAAGCCGCGATCGGAGTCTTTATCGACCAGTGGCCGAAAACCAACGGGCATCCGCCAGCGGAAGCTTATCAAGCCGCGCTAGGTTGTGTCGCTGTGCTGCAAGCGCTTGCATTGACTTGGTTCGTCGTGGCGCGACGCCGCTGCAGTGTGCCAGTGCTGACCGTCCGCCACCCGCTGTTGCGCGTCCTCGCGCCTGTACCGCTTCCTTTGCGACCAAGCGCGTACGACGTGGCGCTCGCGCGTTTCGCCGATCACCTTGTTGCGGCGCGTGCGGAGAGTGGGCAATGGCGGAACGCGGCATTGAGCGCAACGATGCTGTGCCTTATGCTGACCGGCCTTGTCGGCATGGTCAACACTCGCGACGCGGTGCCGTATCTCGTCGGAACAGAGAACGCTCGCACAGCGCACGCGTTTCTCGATCGGAGCTTCGGCCAGAACCGATGAGCGTTATGATTTCGCGAGACGGGCACGCGTCGCCCGCGTCGCTTCCAGCGCCTGTTGCAGCGTCATTTCGAGCGATGCCAGGAGCTCGTCATCGTCGTCGGCGGCAACCGCCAGTGCTTCGTTCACCAAATCGTCGAGGAAAATCGTCACCAGATCGGTCGACTCTACGGCATCACTGTAAGCGACCACAGATCCATTGGGACGCAACTCCAAGGCCAGGGCGGCCTGTCGCAGCACCGATGTCTCGACCACATCCTGGCTGACCGTCACTTCGAGGAGGGGAACCGAGATGCCATCGGCAACAAGGGCCAGAACGTAACCGTCCGCCTCATCCCGAAAGGCGAAGTGCGTCGTCACAGTCTTGGCAGTGTCTGACCCCGGCATGTCCAACTCGATCAAAAGCGTCGAAAGACCAGTATACTGGCTGTATTCCGGATTGATGTTGCTCGATATTTTCCCGCGTGATTCGACCGCGCGGGGGCAAGCTATGAAATCCTCAGAGTTCCAAGCACTTGTCGAACGCTTGAGCGAGTTGTCGGACGTGCAACGCACCGCGTTGACGGCGGCGCTGCAATCTACCGACTCCACGGATGCTCTCAGCTTGATCGACGCGCGCTTCGGTGCTGATCCGTCGTGTGGGCATTGTCGCTCCAATAGGGTTGGCACCTGGGGCCGATCCAGTGGACTGCGTCGATATCGATGCCGGGACTGCACGCGAACGTTCAATGCTTTGACCGGAACGCCGCTCGCGCAACTTCATCGACGCGACGCCTGGCTGGAGTACGCCCGCTCGATCGTCGATCGCGTCAGCCTCCGAAAGGCTGCTAGGCGCGCGAACGTCAGCCTCGACACGTCTTTTCGTTGGCGACATCGTTTCCTCAGAACCGCGCGGGATCAGCGACCTGCGGTCCTCACCGGTATTGTCGAAGCTGACGAGACCTTGATCCGCAAATCTGAGAAGGGTTCGCGCGATCTGTTTGGCCGGATACCCAGGAAACGTGGGGGTAATCCCAAAAAAACCGGCACGTCCGCTGAGGACTACGACATTGTTCTCATCGCACGTGACCGCCACAAAGCGACGGACGATCGGATCGTCCGTGAATTCGACGGGCAAGCTTTCGATGAGGCGCTCGATCCGATGATCGCCCCCGGCGTGGTGCTGGTCACAGATGGTCGCCAGTGCTTCAAGGGGTTCGCAAAGGCCCGCGCGATCTCGCATGTTCGCATCGTCGCACGACGCGACGAACGCGTGAGGAATGGCTTTCATATCCAAAACGTCAACGCGTACACGAGCCGGCTGAAGAGCTGGATGGCACCGTTCCGAGGCGTCGCCTCGAAATATCTTCCAAACTATTTGGGCTGGCGTCGAATGATCGAGCGAGATGGCGAGCGCCATACCGCCCATCATTTGATTGCCAACGCGGTTGTCAGTTGAGGTCACAACATCAATCCGGAACACAGCCAATATACTAGGTGGAGAGAAGTTTGCCTATGCGGTGCGGTCCGCCGCATGACACTTCGGCAGACCCTCGCGCACAACCTGCGACGGCTCCGGCAAGAACGCGGGCTCACCCAAGAGGCGCTCGCGGACCTTGCTGGCGTCAATCGCAACTATGTCGGTTTGATCGAGCGCCAGGAGAATTCCGCCAGCGTTGACGTTCTAGATCAACTCGCAACAGCCCTTGAAATCGATCCAATCGAGCTTCTGAAACGCCCCAAGAAGGCCAAGTAAACATTCCGACACTTGCACGGGCTCCACCTCCCCGTACCCCAGTCTACACAAATCTCACCGTGATACTGCGTGCCGCCGGTTGCATCGGATGGGTGGTTTCGCTGTTGCGAAGCGGTCGTTAACGAGACTGCAGCTGTACAATTTTGGTGCTGGAAGTGTTTATTGTATTTCGGTCACCCATTGGCAGAACAGCATCATCGCGGTTGTAATAGCGCGGCAAGGTTGGGCGATCCGCTGATCGGAGTCATATTGCGTGCCGCACCCACACTGACAATGAACAGCCCGAAGTTCGAGCACAATCCTACCGACCATAACGAAAAACATTCACGCAATGTCCGGTCGCAGGTTGCCCGACACGCTGTCGCACCTTTCCCTATCGGGGCGCTTATTCAGAGAGTCTTGACCTCGGCTCGTTGCGCGCCTGACTATGACACATTTGACTCTATGGGCGCGCAGAAAGTTCGCCACCGTCAAACCTGATGATCACGGTGCGCGCAGTTGGGTAAAATGAACTGTTTGTGACTACCCAAATATTTGCGTGCCCGATCGAATGGCAGATCGAACGCCTACACGCGATTATCCGCAATTCACCCCAAGACAGTGTTTTGTAGAGCCGATGTTGTGAGCCAGAATATATTCACAAATAAGCATCCAATGCGCGGGAGATTGCGAACAATGCCGCTCGCCATGCCATCACCACCACTTGAGCAAAAACTATACCTCACCGCCCAGGATGCCGCTAACATTTTACGGCTATCAATCCGAACTCTCGAACGGATGCGGGTCGAGGGCACTGGACCGCGCTATCACAAAGCTGGACCTGGGAAACGAGCACGCGTTCTTTATTGCCGCGACGAACTTGACGAATGGCTCCGCTCGAAGATGTTCAATTCGACGGCGGAATATCAGACCAAATAATCCAAGCGACCGAAGCTAAAAGACCACAATTCCTAGTGGTGGCTGATGCTCAGATGAACTTACTGCGCGGCATGTCTAGGAGAAAGCTGACATTGGGCGGCTGAATCCCAAAAGCTGCCGTCGCGGAGAGCCAGATCGGCGACGATGAGAGCGCCGCCGATCTTGTCCGCTCTTTGGCGTATTTCGTCGGTAGCCGTTTGGGATGCCAAACTGCTCGAATCGTTTGAGCTTTGCAGAACGCTCTGGTTCAGGTCAAAGAAGATTTCGAAGGCATCGACGACGGCTCGGACCCATACTTAGCGACCAAGTCCATTCTGCTCAGGCGCTACGTACCCATGCCGAGTGTCCGCTTAGAGACCATGGCACAGGCGAACAGCCAACTCGTGTTCTCGCCCAATCACACGAGTCTTGCGACCTGCGCCAAGCTCGGCGGCATTCCGTGGCTGCTCGCCTCGCAACAGACCGCCGGGTGTCTCCGCTATCCCCGCTTTCGCCAGGCGGCCGACGGCCCCTACCGGGCAGGCGGAAAACTCCGACAGTCCGGGCTTTGGGAGAGTGCCTGCGCAACGGGCCCGAGCGTTTCCCCCGCCCCAGCTAGTTCAGATGGGCTGCAGATGATCCGCAGTCCTGCGACTAACTGCACAAGCACAATGTTGCAGATGTCCCGAATCGCTAGCCGGCACATTGCGCTGGTTGCCCGAATCAATTGCAAAATGGATTTTGCTGACGAGGTCAGCAGTCACTCCTTTCGTCCAGGTGCATTTTGAGGCCGCGCGTATCACCATATCGCAATGAAGCGGCCGTCGAATGGCACGTCATCGAACCACTGCTCGCAAAGCTCGGCTACGCGAAGGATGACGTTGCGCCCAAATACCCCGTTGTTTTCCAACAGGGCCGCAAAGGCCGCCACCACGAAGCTGACCACGCTATTTTCTCTGGTCGGCCTCATGGGCGCCAGACGTCGTTGTTCGTGGCGGAAGCAAAGAGACCGGGTGAACCTGGCTGGACCACGAAAGATCAAGCCGAGTCCTACCAGCACGCGCTGCGCGCCCCGTTCCTCATGATCGTGGACGGTGAGACGATCGAGGTCTGGCAATACCAGTCCGCAGGCGAAAGCGAGTGCGTTTTCGGCCCCGTGCCCATCGCTGAGCTCGACCGCCATTTCGCCGACTTGAGCCTCATTTTATCCAAGGACGCCGCGATCGCGCATCGCGAAAAACTGCGCGGGCCCAACGCCCGGGCAACCGCGGAAGACTGGAGTGCTTACGTCAATGCCGAGCTTGACCGGCTCGACAGGTTTGGCTTCTTGGTTGAGCGGTCGTTGACAGGTGCCGTTGTGGCGCCGCATGTGGGTCCTCCCGGCCCGTCTCATCTTGGGTCCGTCGATCTCACCGCTCATTTCCCGAGCGGGTGCGCCATCACGGCACCGTCCGGATTTGGCAAGACG
>JAPXTA010000220.1:0-5061 GCA_033812735.1 Hyphomicrobiaceae bacterium
CGGCAAACCAACCAAAGCAGATTGGACAAAATGAAACCGCGGAGAACACCTGTTCCCCGCGGTTATTTAGTTTGCGAGTGGCCTTCGGCCAGCCAAACCCTTCTGCCAAATCCCTCAGCCAAATCCCAAGGCAGCTTCCAACGGCCCCTTCGGCAGCGGTACCAGGAACCAGCGCTCGAACATGAAGAACAGAACGAGCGGGATCGCCGCCCCGACCAGCGCCGACTTCACGATCCCATCTCCGCCGACCGCCATCATGAAGCCGACGATGAACAGGAATGACGCCACGTAAATACCGAGGCCCGGAATGGGACCGACGCCGCCGATCACACCGATGTACACAGCGGTCGGAAGAAGAACCGCCAGCACACGCTTGAACGCAGGGCCACTGACAAAGCCTTCGATGTCACCCTGACTGATCGCACTGTACAGGTTGACGAGGCTCGCAACCGCGAGGATGACGGCAACCCAGAACGGGAAGTAACCCGGTGCCGGGCCTTGCCCCTCCTGCCAGCCGAAGCCGATCCGGTTGCTATCGAAAATCACGATTGCGCTGAGTGCGAGCAGCACGAGCGCAACCACGATCTCCATCGTCCGGTTGGTGGCGATGCCAGGACCTTCTTCCTCGCCGTCATTCTGCATGTGCGTCGAGCCTTCTTATTTGCCGGCCGCGAGGAAGCCCGCTTCCTTCATCAGGTCGTAGTGCAGCTTGTCAGCTTTCGCGACCCAATCCGCGAAGTCCTTGCCGGCCATGAACGTCTGGTTGAACGCGCCGTTCTCCATGAACGTCTTCCACTCATCCGTCGCCATCGCCTTCTTGAAGACATCGACATAGTAGGCGACCTGCTCGGGCTTCACATCCGGCGACGTAAAGATACCGCGCAGCATCTGATAGTCGACGCCGACTCCAGCTTCCTTGCAGGTCGGGATATCAGACCAAGCCTGTGTCGCCGTCACCTTGTTGGTATAGGTCGAGCGCTTGTCGTCGAAGATGCAGAGCGGGCGAAGCGCCCCGGCTTTCCACTGCGACACGGCCTCGATCGGGTTGTTGACGCTAGAATCGACGTGCTTGCCGACGAGCTGCACGGCGACCTGACCGCCACCGCCGTAGGGCACGTAGGTGAACTTCTTGGGCGCCGTCACTTTCTCGAGCGCAGCAGTGATGATCTGGTCTTCCTGCTTCGAGCCCGTACCACCCATTTTGAACTTCTTGTCGTCGCCGGCCTTGACCGCTTCGATGTACTCCTTCGCCGTCTTGTAAGGCGCCTCGGCATTGACCCACAGCACGAACTGGTCGAGGGCGAGCATCGCGACTGGCGTAAGTTCCTTGTACGAGAACGGCACGCCCGTGCCGTACGGCGTCGTAAACAGGTTCGACAACGTGATGATGATGTTGTGCGGATCGCCCTTCTTGCCTTTGACTTCGAGGAAGCCTTCGGCGCCGGCGCCGCCCCCCTTGTTCACCACGACGAGCGGCTGCTTCATCAGATTGTTTTTCTGGATGACGCCCTGAAGGAAGCGCGCCATCTGGTCGGCACCACCACCCGTGCCCGCCGGGATGATAAATTGAACCGGCTTCGTCGGCTCCCATGCCTGCGCCCAAACGGCATTCGCCGAGGCAAAGATGCCTGCGGTCGCAACCGTCAACAAAGTCAGAGTGTTCCTCAAGGACTTACTCATCAGCGCTGTTCCTCCTCACCACGCGGCCACTAATGGGGGCCGCTTCCACAAGTGCATTCAGCCGCCGGCGGCAATTTCCTTGGCCCGCAGCCGGTCCTTGAACCAACCGTACAATGGCATCAGCAGGAGCAACACGCCGAGCGTCATGATCGTGGCCACCAGTGGGTTGGACCAGAACACGGCGAGACTGCCTTGGCTGCCGAGAAGTGCCTGACGGAATGCCTCTTCGGCTTTATCGCCAAGAACGATGGCGAGAACGAGGGGCGGTAACGGATATCCGAGCTTTTGGAACACATAACCTACGACGCCGAAGCCAAGCATCAGCCACACATCGAACATCGAGTTGTGCACGGTGTACGCGCCGACCGCGCAGACGACGAGGATCAGCGGCGCGATGATTGAAAAGGGCACGCGGAGGATTGCCGCAAACAGCGGCACGCACGTCAGAACCACGATCAGGCCGACGATGTTGCCGAGATACATTGAAGCAATGAGACCCCAGACGAATTCCTTCTGCTCGACGAACAGCATTGGGCCAGGTTGCAGCCCCCATATCATCAAGCCACCGAGCAGGACGGCGGCGGTCGGCGAGCCTGGTATACCCAGCGTGAGCATTGGCAACAGGGCGGATGTCCCAGCCGCGTGCGCGGCGGTCTCGGGCGCGACCACGCCCTCGATCTCTCCCTTGCCGAAGTTTTTCCCGTTCTTCGAGAATTGCTTGGCAAGTCCGTAGCTCATGAACGACGCTGGCGTCGCCCCCCCTGGCGTAATGCCCATCCAGCAGCCGACGATCGATGACCGCAGCGAGGTCGACCACAGCTTGATCAGCTTTTTCCAGGTCGTCAGCACGGCCATCAGGCGGATCTTTGCCTGCGCACCCTGAAACCGGAGGCCCGCCTCCATCGAAGACAATATCTCGCCGATACCGAAAAGGCCGATTACGGCCGTGAGAAAGTCGACACCGCCGAGCAATTCCTCGTGCCCGAAGGTCATGCGAAGAGTGCCGGTGACCTTATCGAGCCCAATCGCCCCGAGCGCGAAACCGAGGCACATCGAGGCAAGCACCTTGAACGGAGACCCCTTACCCATGCCGACAAAGCTCGCGAAGGTCAGGAAGAACACCGCGAAGAACTCGGCAGGACCGAACTTGAGCGCGAATTTGGCGACCAGCGGCGCCAGAAACGTAATGAGAATGACCGCGAAAAGCGCACCGATGAACGACGACGTGAACGCGGCGGTCAGCGCCTCGTCCGCTCGGCCCTGCTTCGCCATCGGGTTCCCGTCGAAGGTTGTCGCCACCGACCATGGCTCACCCGGAATATTGAACAGGATCGACGTTATCGCCCCGCCGAACAGCGCGCCCCAATAGATACATGAGAGGAGGATGATCGCTGACGTGGCACCACCGGGCTGATTGGCCAGCGAGAACGTCAGCGGAAGCAGGATTGCGACCCCGTTGGCACCGCCGAGCCCCGGCAACACGCCGATGATCACGCCGAGCAGGATGCCCACCAGCATCAGGGCCAAGTTGAACGGCGTCATGGCCGTCGCAAAGCCCTGCATCAGCGAGGAGACTTCTTCCATAGGCGCCGTCGCCCCCCAAACCGATCGTTGTGCCGCGACCCTGCGTCGTCCAGCACCGCCGTTTCGCCAGTCTTGTCGCTGGCTGCAGCGTGTCCTGTCTGAACGGTGATCGCGTTCCCATAGTTTCGGGCGCGATAGGCTACAAAGAACCACCGTTCAGAAGTGTAGGTATACCATATACAGGCCCACCAGGACGTCACAGCGAGTAGGTTCGCAAATGCGAGAATCTACACAAGTCACTGCGGTATCAACTGGATTCGCAGTTTCTCCGAATTTCGCGCCGCACTGCGGCACCTTTTCTGCGGCGCCGCTGTGTTGCCGCTCTCGACCAGGGTGGTGTATGGCATGCCAAGAACCAAAGCAGCCGCCGCATCCGTCCAGGTCGTCGATTCATTGCCGCGAAGGCTCACCGAATGTCTTCTCTTCAGCTCCAGATTTCGCCGATCGGCGATGGACTGAGCCTCAAGGCGAGGACTTACGAAGCGCTGCGCGCTGCAATCCTGGACATGAACATCTACGATCCCGACGCCGAGTTGCGCCTCGACGAACGTGATCTATCCCAGCGCTTCGGCGTCTCTCGGACGCCTCTGCGTGAAGCGCTCGCCCAGCTCGACAGCGAGGGCTTGGTCCGCATCGTTGCGCGCAAAGGCATCTTCATCGTCCGGAAGACGAAGGCTGAAATTCTCGACATGATCACGGTGTGGGCCGCGCTGGAAAGCATGGCCGCCCGCCTCGCGACCAAGCAGGCCAGTGACGACGAGTTGTCCAGCCTCCATTCGCATGTCGACGATTTCACCACCGACGAAGTCGCCCGCAAGATGGGTGAGTACTCCGATGCCAACATCAAGTTCCATCAGGCGATCATCCGCCTCGCCCAAAGTCAGCTGATCGGCAAACTTACCGACGATCTGTTCTTCCATGTCCGCGCGATCCGCCAGCGCACCATCTTCGAACAGGACCGGGCGCGCCGCTCGATCGTCGACCACAAGGAAATCATTGCCGCATTGGAAGCCCGCGACACCGAACGCGCCGAGCGCCTAGTACGCGAGCATACACTCCGCCTCCGCGATCACGTGGAACGATTCGTCGACCTCGAATGACCCGCGCCGGCTCGCATAGGGCCGCCGCCGAACTGCAATACGCATCCCCCGTGGGACAAAATAGAGAGAGAACTCCAATGTCGTCCGAACCCCAAACGCAGAACCTGACCGATGGCTTCCATCTCGTCATCGACGCGCTCAAACTCAACGGTATCACGACGATTTACGGCGTGCCGGGCATTCCGATCACCGATTTTGGCCGTTATATGCAGGCCGCCGGCATGCGTGTGCTTGCCTTCCGTCATGAGCAGCACGCCGGCTATGCCGCATCGATCGCAGGCTTTCTGACGCAAAAGCCGGGCGTGTGCTTGACGGTTTCGGCGCCTGGGTTCCTCAATGGCCTGACAGCGTTGGCGCACGCGACGACCAACTGCTTCCCCATGATCCTGATTTCGGGCTCGTCTGAACGCGAAGTCGTCGACCTGCAACAGGGCGACTACGAAGAAATGGATCAGCTCGCGGTGGCCAAGACCGTGTGCAAAGCCGCGTTCCGCGTACTGCATGCACAGGACATCGGGATCGGGATCGCGCGCGCCATTCGCGCGGCGTGCTCGGGCCGTCCGGGTGGCGTCTATCTCGATCTGCCGGCCAAGCTGTTTGGTCAGGTTATGGACGAAGCCAAGGGACAGGCGTCGCTGGTCAAAGTTCTCGATCCGGCGCCGAAGCAGATCCCCGCACCGGAGTCGATCGATCGCGC
>JAPXTA010000221.1:0-5008 GCA_033812735.1 Hyphomicrobiaceae bacterium
ACCTGTCGCCCCGCTCCGATACATAAGGCGTTCGCAGGAAACCGCAATGCTTGGCTTAGCAGCAACGTTCCCTGCAGGTTAACTCGTTGAAACATCAAACCTTAATGTCGTCTTGCTCGGACAGTGCCTTGAACAGTTCCTCGCGAGAAACCTTCTTATCGACCGGCTTGGCCTGAGCGAGGATGTGATCCACGACCTTGTCTTCGAAGATCGGGGCACGCAGCTCGGTCAGGGCCTGCGGGTTCTTCTGGTAGAATTCGTAGACCATCCGCTCCTGGCCGGGGTAACGGCGGGCCTGCTGCATGAGAGCGCCGCGAAGTTCGTCCTCGGTGACTTGGATCTTGGCCTTATCGCCGACTTCACCAATCACGAGGCCAAGGCGGACGCGACGCTCGGCGATCTTACGGTACTCGGCGCGCGCCGACTCTTCTGTCTTGCCTTCGCTCTCGAACGTCTTCTCGGCTTGCTTGAGGCCCTCGGTCACCTGCTGCCAGATGCCCTCGAACTCGTTGTCGACGAGCGACTGCGGCAGGTCGAACGCATGGCGCTTGTCGAGCTCGTCGAGCAGCGCGCGCTTCAGCTTCATGCGCGTGAGCTGATCGTACTGCTGCTTGATCTGACCTTCGATGACTTCGCGAACCTTGGCCATGCTGTCGAGGCCGAGCTTCTTGGCGAATTCGTCATCGGCAACCGGAATTTTCGGTGCGGCAATCGCCTTGACCGTGGTCTCGAACACGGCCGTCTTGCCGGCGAGCGAGGCCTCACCGTAGGTCTCGGGGAAGGTTGCGGAGATGTCCTTCTTGTCTCCGGCCTTCGCGCCTTTCAGGCCATCCTCGAAGCCGGGAATGAAGCCACCGCGGCCAATGACAACAGGCATATCCGTGCCCTCGCCACCTGGGAATGCGACACCGTCGATGCGGCCGACGAAGTCGATGGTAACCTGATCGCCCTCGACGGCGACGCGGCCTTCCTCAGCCTCGAACGTCGTGCCGCGCTCGAGTAGCTCCTGGAGGCCCTTGTCGACCTCAGCGGGGTCGATGTCGGCGGTTTCGCGTTCGAGCTTGATGTCGGCAAAATCGGTGAGTGCGATCGGCGGCAGGATCTCGAACGACATCTTGTAGGCAAGGTCGGACTGGCCCGACATCACCCTCTCGATCTCTTCCTTGTCCTCGCTGATGTCGATCTTCGGCTGGAACGCCGGACGCTCGTTTCGATCCGTCAGCGCTTTGCGGCTCGACTCGTCGAGTGCCTCTTGAAGGACCTCGGCCATGATCGACCGGCCATACAGCTTCTTGATGTGCGAGGCCGGAACCTTGCCTTTGCGGAAGCCCTTGAGCTGAATATTGTCCTTGACGTTATTCAGACGCGTGTTGAACCGCTGGTCCAGGTCACCCTTCGGGATGACAACGCTCAATTCGCGCTTGAGACCGGTTGCTGCCGTTTCCGTGACCTGCATGACCCTGACTTAACCCTTGTCAGCGCTGCCATTGGAGCAACGCGTTGATGACATTTCAATTTTCCGGCGCTTCTCCGGTGTCCTGCGGGCTGCAAACCCATAAAGCCGGGTGCGCCGCGAAAGACAGAGCCGTGCAAATGCCTTGCGCGGCTCATTTCGTCCAGTCAAATCGCGCGAAAATCGGTGACGAGACGTCAGGCTCGTAAACGAGACTTGGTGCGGGCGGAGGGACTTGAACCCCCATGACCGAAGCCGCCAGAACCTAAATCTGGTGTGTCTACCAGTTCCACCACGCCCGCGTGCGCGAGGCCAGCCTGCGAGGCGCCGATTGGCCGCCGCCATATACGCAACGAAGCGCCCAGAGATCAACCGCCATTGTAGACGTCTGCCAAACATCGAAAAGCGTCAGCGGCCATCGCTCAGAAGATACATGCCGATCAGGCCGACCAGCGGCAACAGGGTCAGATATATCATTTTGGAGGGGTCGATATCGAGCGAGAGGAATGCGTTCAGCGCGCCCATCGTGCCTGTCACGTGAGCGAGCAAGACCACGAGGGAGGCCAGCAGCAGAATGATACGGCCTGTCATGTTGTCATCTCCTTTTCCAGGGCGAGCGACTTCAACAACAGGTACGAGCAAAACCCGGACCAACTGCCGCGGGTCGAATCGAGACAAAAAAAGGGGAGCGCAAGGCTCCCCTTCTTCATCCGGAGCATTTGCGCTTCGGTTATTCGTGCGGGCGCGCCTTTCCCGGCACCTGGGCGGAGGCCAAGAGTGACGACGACGCGGGCAACTTCTGGATTTGCGTCCGGAAGCCGGAGTGACGGATTGCAGCCTCCGGAATGTATGCCGACGTCCGCTGCAGGCCTTGCTTGTTGGCTACCTTCTTCGACTTTGCGGTCGGCGCCGTTTCCGCGACAAGTGTCGGCTTCGACACGCCACCGACACTGGCAACGGCACTATCGAGGCTGGCGAACTGACCAATGTAACCACGGACTGGCGCATAGGTGCGGCCCTTCTTGTAGCCCGCTTCCTCACGTGTCGGCGCGGCGACAACGGCCATCTGCACCCGTTTAACGCCTGAGCCTGTGAGACCGATCTTTTCGGCGGCACCACGGGACAAGTCCAAGGTCCGATTTCCGTAGTATGGGCCGGCATTGTTGATCCGGACCATGACGGCCTTCTTCGTCACCGGGTGCCAGACGACGACCTTGGTGCCGTTCGGCAAGTTCGGGCTGGCCGCATTGTCGGGAGCCCAGGCCCGGAAGTACTCGCCTGACGATGTCAGGTTGCTCGGATTGAAGCGGTCGCGCTTGGGATCATCATAGTAGGAGGCGACGACGCTGGTGGTCCGTCCCACCATGTTGCGGGTCTCATCGAGCGATTTCACGGTATGGCAGACGCCGTTGAAGCAGTAGGTCTTGCCAGGCGTCTTGGCTTGGGCACTGAAGGGCGCCGCCAGGATACCGGCAACGGCCACGGCCAGGACCCAGATCGCGAGCGGAACGCCGCCACGCGCCCAAGCCCTTGGGAGGGCGTTTGTCATCGAATTCTTCTCCACTGTGATTGACACGCAGGTAGGCTGACGACGTCCTCGCAGGAGGGCGGGAGCCGACAGCGGAGGGTTAAAACGCAATGAAGGCGTGGCTTGTCGAGGGCTGGTTAACACTTATGGTTAACGACGTGCGCCCCATGAAAACCGTTCAAAAAACGCGCCTTAGTTGCAAACGACGCTGACTGATTGACAGTGTCACGGCGGGCTCGCGATGAGCTCCACAACGTTCAAGCTTCAAGTTTTTTCGTGTATCCAACACATTGGCGGATAAGCTTGAGATGTTGCTCCAAGCAACAAGCCGCGCTTCTCAGCAACGTGTCGACGCCGCCCGAACCTGCAGAGAAACTGTTCTTCCGATGCACGCCTGGGTCTATACGCCGCACACCTTGAGCACTTTATGTACGCGTACTGAAGCTGCGTATCCGTCCAGATCGGTCCAATGGGACCTCGCAAAGGTCGTTCGACGGCGCGCCGATACGGTGTCTAGGTTATGGCCAGTCGAAGAGAACGGCCGGGTGAAGGACGCGGCTCGCCTGCATGAAGAGGGCGGCGAGTGAGAGGGGTTTGAAAAGCGCTCGCCGATCGATTGAAGCGCCGCACTCTTTCGATCGTTGGGAAGTCGCACATTGTAGATCGCTTCTGGTGGATCGCTCTCGCCGGGTTCGTTGATGGCCCGGGTAACAATTGCTGACGCACGTGGCGATTTTCTCAGCGGACGACGAGAAGCGGACGCAACCAAACAGACATCTCGTGCGTAGTGCACAGCAAGAAACTTGCAGAACCAATTGCTGCGAATGCGAGTTCAAATTCGTCCGATGTCACCAAATCGTCTTGACGTGCTGCATTTAGGGAACGCTAATATAATTAGGCGAAACTAAGATCAGGTGTCGTCCATTTCGACGGCCAGAGGCTCGGTTCGCAACAGGATCGTACGATGCGTATCGACGTGTTGGAAAATGTCGCTCGTGCCGCTGGCTTTGCGGGAGCATGTGACGACGACGGCCAAACTGAAGCCGTCCCAGCGCAATCGCCCGACATTCCTGCGCCCCGTGCCGCCCTACCGTCTCGCTCGACTGCCCTCGCGGTGATCGATGCACGTTCGGCGCCGCACGCGGTGCAGTCGACGGCGATGTGGCTTGCGGCGGCACCGGCTACGGTCGCACGCAGCATTTCTTCGCTGCTCGGACGTGGCGCGCCGGCCTGATCCCATCTCGCCAAGCGATCAAGATTCGCCGCGCAACCTAGGCGCCGGTCACCTGAACATTTGGCTCGGGTCGAACGTCAAACGGACGACTTCCCAGTTCTCGTAACGCTCCGGTGGCAGCCCGGTGTATGGCTGGCATTGCACGATCGCACGGACGGCGCTCGAGGCGGCATCCTGGAACTGCGGCGATGGTGACGAGTTGATGACCTTCGGCATGCCACGCACGGTGCCATCCCGGTTGAGTTCAAACTCCACCCTTGGAATGAGCTGAGCGGCGCCATCCATGCCGGCGTTGATATTCCAGCATTGCTTCACCTTGCCGGTGATCGTGCCGATGAGCATCGAGGCTTCGGAGGCGGTCAATTTGTTGTCCTTGCCTTCCGGAGCACCGGCTTGTGGCCCCTTCTTGGCGGTCACGGGACCTGCGGCGCCCGCCGGTTGCGCGGGCTTAACCTGCTGACTGACAAGCGCCTTTTGCGGTCCATCGTCCGGGATGCCTTTCAGAATATTCTCGACGTTGGCGAAGCTCTTTTTGGCCTCGTCTTCCTTCTTCTTTTTAAGCTCCGCCTGTTTCTTCGCGAGATCGTCGCGACGCTTCTTATCGTCGGCTAGCTTCTTCAGCCGGTCTGCCTCAGCCTTTTTCGCGTCGGCTTCGGCTTTGGCCTTCGCCTTGGCATCCTCGGCCTTCTTAGCCTCGTCATCGAGCTTCTTTTGCAGGGCTGCCTGATCGTCCGGGGTGGGGCCCGGCGCCGGGTCTGGCTGTTTTGGCGGGGGAGGCGGCTCCGCCTTCTTT
>JAPXTA010000222.1:0-4890 GCA_033812735.1 Hyphomicrobiaceae bacterium
ACTCGCCCAACTCCTCGGAGGTCGGATGCAAAAGAGACGCCTCCAGCGGCTGCGAACATCGATATCGCAAAAGCAAAGATGACGACGATGCTGGCTGGCATTTTGCCCCGCAATGAAACAGACGTGTAGTGATCGCCAACTGCTCACTTTGGTAGGCCGCATGTCGAGGAACGTCAACGGATTGACCGTCGCAATGTAACGGCGGTTAAGACTCCCGCACGCAAGACTGACCACACTTCGGGTGTCCCACTAGTTTCGCTTGCCCTGCTGCAGTTTCTCGACTTGCGCCCGCGTCTCCTTCAACGCTGCCCATAGAACGGGGATCAGCTGGTCTGGGCGCAAGTGCTGCCGGCTTTGCGCATCACTGACATCGTCAAGACCCCAGGCGGCGAAATCGATGCCGGCGGCCGACATCGCCACCTTGATGTCCTGCGCCAGGAACCCGGCGTGCAGTCTCTGTCCTGGCGTTCGTGTCGCGCGCGGCGCCGGGCGGTTGCGGACGCGTGCGGCCGCGTCGGGGGTGCGCTGGATATCGACAGCGGGCGCTGCGACGTCGTCTTCGACGTCGTCGATCCTCACACCGCCGTTGCGCCAGCGGAAGACCACAGGGTCGACAGCGTCGACCATCCGCCCAGCGATGCCGGCAAGTGTCCCCTCGACGATTTTGTCGCGTGCGTCCGACGTCTGGATCACACCGGTCGCTGCATAAACAACCGACCAGCGTTTGGACGCGGTCCCGCACGAGTAGCCATTGTCAACCAGCGGCGTCACCGCGCCCTTGATCGACGTCGGACCGCCGATATCGACAGCGTTCACGGTGATGCCGGAGCGCTGAGAACTGATGATGCTGTTGGCCGCAGTATAGGCATCGTTGATGACACGCAGGTTGAATGATCCGCTGTCCATGTACATGTCGTAATATCGGGAATCAGGTGCGCCGTCGCTGTCGAAGAAGCGGAACGTCGGGAACGTGCTGGAGAAGGCGACACCGTCGTTGGTATTGATCGTCACCAGTCCCGCGAACGTGGTTTGTCCGGCTGTGTTGATTGTGAGCGGCGTCTTCCATGTGGCGCCGTCGGCACTCACTTTGAGCCGCCAGGAATTGTCGCCGATCGTGCCCATCTCGGCACGGCCCGAAAAGCCCGTCTGGAACAGAATGGTCCCCGTGTCGGTCGCAGCCGCCTTGTTGAGCTTGAGCTGGTGTCCGCCGCCTTTGTGATTGAGCAGCGTCGCAGGGGCGGCGACGGAGAGACGGTTCGTCGTATCCGCCGTGGCGTTGATTCCGACCAGCGGTGTCGGGTTGACACTCGCTGTGCCACCGGATGCCGCAGCGATCCATGCCGAGCCCGACCAAGCGTAGAGCTTATCCTCGTCCGCAACCCAACTCAGCCAGCCTTCGCGCGGCTGAAAGAATGCCCAAGCGCCGTCTTGATAGGCTGCAAGCTTGTTGACATGGCTGGCCCAGGCTCCCGTGGCCGAGGCCGGCACGATGTAACGGTCGCCGTTGGCAGGAGCTGCCGGAGGGGTCGCCAGATCCTTGTCCAAAACGCTCAGTTGAACCAGCGCGTCGAGGGAGCGGATCGCTTCGTTGTGGGTGACGTGCTTCTGCGCCTGCGCCGCGGCGAGGTAGGGCAGGAGCAAGTTTGGAGACTGTGACATTGGCTGAGCCGCTGGTTGATGATGCCTCAGGGTATTCAACCCAAACTAGCATCATCAGCCCGCAAAATGCACGCAATGGTTGCGTATTTGGTTACCGCCACAAGCAACACAGGCTGGTTCGCGCCCCAATCGGGCGCCGACCCGATTGGGGCGAGAACTTGGACAGAACCGCGAAATCCGAAGGCGAAGGGCGGGCGTCAGACGTACAATATGTTATTCACGATCGCAGACGCACTCGTGCCGACGATGGCGTTGTAGTGCAGCCCGGCGGGCGCCGCCGGATCCCAGCTCGCGATCCAGGTATATCCACTTTGGTCGAAGATCATCGACGCGTAGCGTGCGGCATTCGGCAGCACGACGTAGTCGTTCGTGGCACCGCCTACATCCGTATCCTGAAAATCGAGGATCGCATCGAACTCGTTGGTGATGATCCCGCCATCCATTACGAAAAACTGGTCGAGGCCGGCTCCGCCGAAATAGTAATCGTTGCCGCTTCCACCCCAAACGATGTCGTCTCCATCGGCGCCGCGAACGTCGTCATTGCCGACGCCACCGGTCATCGTATCGTTGCCGCCGTCACCGTAGATGAAATCGTTGTTGTCTTGGCCGTAGATCGCATCGTCGCCGAGATAGGCATAGATGCTGTCATTGCCGAGCCCGCCAAAGATGATATCCGACCCAACGCCGCCATCGACGATGTCAGCTCCACCCTCACCGTAGACGAGATCGGCGCCGCCGCGCGCGATCAGGGTATCGCCGCCTTCACCGCCATAGACCGTGTCGTTCCCTTCCCCGCTATCGATCATATCGACGCCGCCGAGCCCGCTCAGCTGGTTTGCAACCGCGTTGCCGTAGATCGTGTCGGCGCCACCGCCGCCGACCGCATTCTCGATGACGGTATTGCGCGCGATGTTGATGTTCTGGTTGATGCCGCCGATCGAGGAGAACCGCTCAGCGTTGAGATTGATTGTCTGTGCGACGGAGTAGCCGCTGGCGTCGAGCGTATCGGTGCCTCCGCCATCCCAGATCGTGAACGCCGGAGCGGTGGTGTAGTTGGCGAAGTTGAACGTAGCGCCAGCCGTCGCGTTATGACCATAGACGGTGTCGCCGGCGCGCGTTGTGGTGTTCGCGCCGTAGATCTGCTGGATTGCAAGAATGTCGGCAGCCATCGGCCCAGCCAAAAAGCGATAGCTAGCACCATTGTAATTCGATTGGTTGAAGTAGGACATGATGGTCCAACCCCACGTGTCATTGGCGTAGATGTTGTCGACGCCATAGCTCGCGCTGCCATTATAGGGGCCGCCATGGCCTAGCCCGAGCGTATGTCCAATCTCGTGCAAGAATGTTTGGAAGGTGTAGCTGTCGAGACCGGGGTTGTTGCCTTCGCCGCTCCAGCTCTGCTGCACATTGACCGTTGCACTCGTTGTCACGCCGCCGGACGAAGACCAATTCGCGAAGGCGCCCGATGACGTGTCGTCGAGCATGATTTGTGCCGTGCTGGTCGTCTCGACAAACGTGAGATTGCAGACGTCCTGCCACAGCGCGAACGCCGTCCGCGCCAGCGTCTGTTGCGCAGAAAGCAGCCCCTGCACATTGAAGGTAATGGCGCTCCCCGGCACCCAATGCGTGACAGATCCACCCCAGTAGCCCGTGGTCAGGTAACTCGCGATCTGATCGTTGGTGTAAACGGGCGGAGGAACGTAGGTTTGTGCTGCAAGCGTATAGCCGCCAGTTGTCGTCCCAAACGCGCCGGCATCGAGATAGTAAGTGCCCGCTGTCGTCACTTGAAAGACAATACGCGAATTCAGACCGCCAGAATCGTCATTCGAAGCCAAGAGAGCGCCAGACGAGTTCCGCAGGTAAAGGTACGGATCGACCCCACCCGATGTTGCGGTAAGTGTGAATGCGTAAGATCCGGGGGCCAGCGTGATGGCAAACCAATCGTGATCGCCCGACGTGTTGATATAGCCCGTGCGCGAGCCCCCCACCGTGATCGTCTCGTTCGTCTCGGGCGTCCCGGTCGTGGCGAGAACAGTGTCTCCGGTCGGCAACGTGAAAATCTGCTTCTCCGGCATCGACAAGTTTCCAATCGCCATGGACACGTCCCCAGGATCCAATGCTATTTTAAACGGACGGATTAAGTTTGGCCGACAATAGCTTACAATTCGTTGGGTCAACGGATCGCTTTGTAGGTTTTGCGTCTTGCAGAAATGGTTCGAAAAAATTCTCGCCCCCTGGTTGCATTCGCATAACTCTTGATTGCATTTCAGCCTGAACAACCTCTTGGGTAACAAGCTTCATGGACCTGCGCGGCTGGAAACTGGGAAAACGGCTGAGGATGCCCGCTGTGCTCAGCCGGACAGTTGAAATCGGCTGGCTGTTGGACACAGACAAAGCCGGCTTTATCTGGGAAGCGCCACGCAAACTCTCGACTGACTTCCCGCCAGCCAAGCATGCGAAGTCCGCGTCGTTCTGCCCAGCTATCCTCGATCATGAGTCGCGCCTCTACGAGGTTCCCTGCCCCATCGACCTCGAATTGCGCATTACGATCGACGAGCGCACCAAGCAGCCTGTTCTCGTCAATGCAGCCGGCGACCAGGCAACGATCCGCAACAAGACCTTGGGACAGATGGCCGCGTTGGTGGGGCGCAAGGAGTGGCGTCATCCCGATCGGCCAGTCGTGCAACTTGCGACCCCCTACGTCTTCATTGCCGACGAGCCGGTCTACATGACGCAAATGCCGGCCTTCAATCACGTGCGCACCCAGCCATTGCCGGGGGTCGTCATCGGCGGCCGTTTGCCAATTCACATCTGGCCGCGCCACATGATGTGGGCCTTCGAATGGTATGATCCGAAGCAGGCGATCATTCTGAAGCGCGGTGAACCGTGGTTCTACGTTCGCTTCGAAACCTATGATCCATCGCGTCCCGTGCGATTAGTCGAGGCTGAACTGACGCCAGCTGTGCGCGAATACATGACCGGCGCCAGCGGCGTCACAAACTACGTCAATCGCACGTTCTCATTGTTCAAGACTGCTCAGCAGCGCCGGCCGAAGCAATTGCTGGTTAGAAAAGAGCGCTGACGCGATCGGCGTCCCGTCCTATTTCGTCAACAAATCAAAAGGCCCGCCGTTCGGCGGGCCTTCTGAATTGTCGTGGCACTCAGGAGCGCCCGTAGAGGATGTTGTTCGAAATGGCCGCAGCCGATGTACCGCTGATACCGGTGTAATGG
>JAPXTA010000223.1:0-4492 GCA_033812735.1 Hyphomicrobiaceae bacterium
GCCTCTCTCGACCACCCTGCCCACCGGGAGCACTTCCTCCACGTCGAGCCCCTCCACCACGCTGCCCGTCTCGGCAACGATCACGACCCTCCCTATGTATACGCTAACCGTGGGCGTCACCCCGGATGGCGCCGTCCGCCTAGCGGGTCTAGGCACCGAAGCCGCCGCACGCGACCTCGGATTCCGATGCCGCTACGATCTCGCCGACAGCATCCGGTATTGGTCGCGTTGATTGCCGCCGATCAGGCTGGCAGGGGGCTCACGAATTTCATCTCGACAGTGATGTCGTTACCTTCGAAGCCGATGCTGAAGTTCGTATCGGGCTTGGGGACCGGGGCTTTCCCCTTGAATGGCATCGTCAGGCCCTCCGGCCCAACATGCGTGCCGGTCACGAGCTTGGTGCCGGGCTCGAATCGCACGCAGCCATCGAAAGAGATCATCTTGCCGCCGGGATCGACCCAGTACGTTCCCTCATAGATGCCACCGAGGTGGCCGACACCGATGAACGTTCCGCGGCGCAAAACGAAAATGCCACGCGCGACATAGGCACTCTCTGTGCGGAGTGTTTCTATGCCCGTCATCAGCGTCTGGTAGATGCCTTCCCGAACCAAAGCCGAACCCTCTGGACTGTTCGCCGCAAGCAAGAGACTTTTTCGGCGCAAGCTGACTACACGCCCCCGTTGAGATCTGATTTGCACCGATTCAGGTAGTAAGTCGCGCCCTAACGCGATTGGAAGTAGATGCTTTGCAACCAAACTCCATCAAATTTTACGCAATTTGGCATTACATTCTCTCTTTGGTTGTTTTTTGATGAAACTCGATAGCCGAGGCTTCATGACGTGCACCGAAATCGTAAATCGCCGTCTGATTGTATTTAAACAGATCATCTTGGCCCTGCATCCCGGTTTGACCGCGGCACACGATCGCCCTAAAAGCGGCGGCGACTGCGAGCGGTTCGCGACCTAGAACGCGGCGGAGACACTCAGATGCCTGAAGCAACGAAAGCATCGCCCCTCCCCTGGAGCGAGGCGTTGGAGACGGCGCGCCTCGTGCTTGCCGACGGCACGGTAATCTCCGGCTACGGGCTCGGAGCCACCGGCAAGGCTGCCGGCGAGGTCTGCTTCAACACCGCGATCACCGGCTACCAGGAGATCCTGACCGACCCCAGCTACGCCGGGCAGATCATCACGTTTACCTTCCCGCACATCGGCAACGTCGGCACCAACCGGGAAGACTCGGAGATCTCGAATTCAGCGATGCGGTCCGGTGTCAGGGGATGCGTCCTGCGTGCTGACGTTACCGACCCGTCCAACTATCGGTCGGCCGAGCACCTCGACAGATGGCTCAAGGCACGCGGCATCATCGGGATTTCAGGCATCGACACACGGGCCCTCACGGCCATCATCCGTGACAAGGGGATGCCGAACGGCGTTATCGCGCACGATGCCAACGGCGTCTTCGATATTGACGCGCTGAAGGCCGAGGCGAAGGCTTGGCCGGGCCTCGACGGCATGGATCTGGTTCCCGACGTGACGCGGTCGCAGTCAATGGAATGGCGCGAGAAGAGGTGGGCCTGGGGAGAGGGTTTCAAAACGCTCGAGAACCCCGAGTTTCACGTTGTCGCGCTCGACTACGGCTTGAAGACGAACATCCTGCGCTCGCTGGCAAATGCTGGTTGCCGGGTGACGGTCCTGCCCGCCACTGCGACGGCCGATGACGTGCTCGCTCGTAAGCCCGACGGTGTGTTCCTGTCGAACGGTCCGGGCGATCCGGCCGCGACCGGCAAGTACGCGGTTCCCGTCATCAAGCAGCTGGTCGCATCGGGCGTGCCCGTCTTCGGGATTTGTCTCGGCCACCAAATGCTCGGGCTGGCGCTCGGCGGCAAGACCCACAAAATGCATCAGGGTCATCATGGCGCGAACCATCCGGTGAAGGACTACACGACCAACAAGGTCGAGATCGTTTCGATGAACCACGGGTTTGCGATCGACACCAAAACCTTGCCGGCCGACGTCGAGGAGACGCACGTGTCGCTGTTCGATGGTTCGAACTGCGGAATCCGGGTCAAGGGCAAGCCGGTGTTCTCGGTCCAGCACCACCCCGAGGCGTCACCTGGCCCGGAAGACAGCCACTACCTCTTCATCCGCTTCGCAAATCTGATGCGGGAAAAGCAGGGCAAGGCTCCGGTCGCCGAGCGGTAAGCGGGGCTGCCCCGCTTGTGTCACGATACGGGACGCGTTGACGCGGCCGCGCAGGGCCTTGGCGAAAACGGCGGTTGACCGCTCATGCGCTATCTGACGCCATAGGCGTCCGTTGGACGCGGTGAGCAGAGGTCAAGACGCAATGACGACGACGATCTTCCAGGCGAAGAAAATCATTACCATGAACCCGTCGCGGCCGACCGCGACGCATATCGCTGTGCGCGAGGGCCGCATTCTCGGTGTCGGCACGCCCGAGGAACTCGCCGGCTGGGGCGAGGCGACAACCGACGCGACCTTCGCCGACAAGATCCTGATGCCCGGATTGGTCGAAGGACACAGCCACGTTTCCGAAGGCACGTTCTGGCGCTTTGTCTATTGCGGCTTCTTCGACCGCACCGACCCAGACGGCAAGACCTGGCCGGGCTGCAAGTCCACCGAGGACGTGGTGCAGCGTCTCATCGAGGCGAATGCGAAACTGACCGATCCGAACGCGCCGCTCAATGGCTGGAGCCTCGACCCGATCTATTACAACAACAAGCGCGTCACGCGCGCCGACCTCGACCGCGTCTCGACCACCCGGCCGATCGCGATCATGCATGCGAGCGGGCATATCATGAACGTCAACTCGAAGACGCTCGAGCTTGCCGGTATGCTTCGCACGGGCATCAATCACCCCGGCGTGCCGCTCGGCAGCGATGGCCTTCCGACCGGTGAGATGAAGGGGCCGGAAGCCATGACGCCGGTCGGACGCCATTCCGGCCTCGACCGGTCGATCCTCGCCGCCGACGAGCCCGGCATGCGGGCGTTCGCGCGGCTATGTGTCCGCACGGGTGTGACGACGGCGGCGGATCTCGCGAATTTGCTGCCGGACCCAGCCGTCGAGATGATGCTGCGCGTCGCCAACGAGCCGAATTTCCCAGCGCGGATCGTACCGTTGCGGGTGTTCCGCGAGATCGACGCGCCCGCACTGATCGATCGCTGTATCGCCTTGGCAAAGAAGAGCAGCGACCGGTTACGCCTTGGCATCATCAAGGTCGTTGTGGATGGCTCCATCCAGGGCTTTTCGGCCCGGCTCCGCTGGCCCGGCTATTACAACGGCGAGCCCAATGGGCTTTGGTACGTCGCACCGGAACAGCTCCGCGACGTGCTCGAATGCGCTCTCAAGGCTAATGTGCCGGTGCACTGTCATACGAACGGCGACGAGGCGACCGAGCTCGTTCTGGATACGCTCGAGGCGGCGCTGCGCAAGTATCCGAATGCCGATCACCGGATGACGCTGCAGCACTGTCAGCTCGCGAACGCGGCGCAGTTCCGGCGGATGGCCAAGCTCGGCATGTGCGTCAATCTGTTCCCGAACCATCACTACTATTGGGGCGACCAGCACTATGCGTTGACTGTCGGGCCGGAACGCGCGGAGCGGATGAACGCGTGTGCGACGGCGCTTGCCAACGGTGTGCCGCTCGCCATCCATTCGGACGCGCCGGTGACGCCGCTCGGGCCGCTGTTCACTGCTTGGTGTGCCGTCAACCGCCGCACGGCAAGCGGCCGCCAGCTCGGCAAACACGAGTGCATCAGCGTCGAGGATGCGCTGCGCACGATCACGCTCGGCGCCGCCTACACAATGAAGCTCGACAGCGAGGTCGGTTCGCTCGAAGTCGGCAAGCGCGCGGACTTTGCCGTTCTCGAAGACGATCCCACCGAGATCGGCGCCGAAAAGCTCAAGGACGTGCGGATCTGGGGCACGGTACTCGGCGGGCGCAAGTTCGCTGCGGCGACGATATGAGTGCAATTGATCGAAGAAAGCAGCACCGCTTTGCATTCCCGGCCGAGCGAAGCGAGAGCCGGGACGTCTACCTGTCTGCGACTGAGAAAGACCCCGGCTCTTGCGATCTTCGATCGCTTCGGCCGGGGACGCAGATGTTATTGGCGAAGCGATAGCAAACGATGAGCCAGAACACTGCCGCACCGTCATCGCTATCCAATTCCGCGCCGCCCATTCCGGTGACGGTCATCGGAGGCTATCTAGGTGCCGGCAAGACGACGCTGGTCAATCATCTGCTGCGGCACGCGGGCGGGCTCAAGCTCGCCGTGATGGTCAACGACTTCGGCGCGCTGCCGATCGATCAAGACCTGATCGAAAGCCAGGATGGCAACGTCATGGGCATCGCGGGCGGCTGCGTCTGCTGCAGCTATGGCAGCGAACTCGTCGATGCGCTGATCGACATGGCGGCGCGGGAGACACGACCCGATGCGATGATCATCGAGACGAGCGGCGTCGCGCTGCCCGGCCC
>JAPXTA010000224.1:0-4403 GCA_033812735.1 Hyphomicrobiaceae bacterium
GTGCAAGTCGGCCTCGAGGAAGCCAAACACTTCGATTTGCTCGCCCGCCGCTTGGTCGAACTCGGCGCCGCCTACGGCGACCTCCCGGCGCATGACGGCCTCTGGCAAGCAGCCCAGGCAACGGCTGGCGACCTCATGGCCCGCGTCGCCATTGTGCCGCTCGTGCTCGAAGCCCGCGGCCTCGACGTGACTCCGAACATGATCGAGAAACTGCGCGAGACGGGCGACGACGCCTCCGCCGATATCATCGCCATCATTTATCGCGACGAGAAACGCCACGTTGCCTTCGGCATGAAGTGGTTCCGCTTCCTCTGCGAGCGCGAGCGCCTGCCGCTCGAACAGACGTTCCACGAACTCGTCCGCAAAAACTTCCGCGGCCCCGTGAAACCGCCGTTCAACGATGCCGCCCGCTCTGAAGCCGGCCTCACGCCGGGCTTCTACAAGCCACTCTCAGCCCTCGGCGTCACACGCTGAAAGCGGACGGCGGCCGAAGCGCGCGCCCCTTCCCCGTCACAGTTGCGAACTTCGGTATTAACGAAACAAACAATCATAGATTGAATTAACGCCGTGACACACGCAAATATCTGTCGCATTGGCGCACCATGCCGGAGCTAGACCGGTAGCATCGCCAACAACGTAGGCGGCATCCCCCCGACCTGCGATCCGCCGCGAAGTCGCGCAGCAGGTCGCAAGTAAAAGGAGACACGCCGGCGAGCGGAGCGCGATGGAAACCGCGCGACGAAGGCAGGATCGACCCGATGCCTGACCAAGCTGAAGCACCTGCAAGCGGTGACGAGGCCGAACGGGTGCAACCCCCGGACAACTTGAGCCGGTGAAATCCCGGACACCGGCAACGGCGCCAGCGCGCTCTGCTCGCCGACGGCCCTCGCGTTCAATTTGCTATGCCGCGCCGCGTTAACCGTGCTGTGCCCACGCCCATCCATCACCCCCATGCGTCCCCGGCCAAGGCTCATGCGCAGCAATGAGCCGCGAGCCGGGGTCGCGTCGGCGATGGACTTGGCAGCTCTCTCACCTAACGCCACCGACGTGATCCCGGCTCTCGCTACGCTCGGCCGGGAAAGCATGAGATTGGGGGCGGTGAACTGGACGCGATGGAGGACGAGCACACGGCCCGCCATGACAAATGATCGGTCGGTCCGTGCTGTGCCTACGCACATCCATCACCCCCATGCGTCCCCGGCCAAGGCTCATGCGCAGCGATGAGCCGCGAGCCGGGGTCGCGTCGGCAATGGACTTGGCAGCGCGCTGACCCAACCGCACTGACGTGATCCCGGCTCTCGCTACGCTCGGCCGGGAAAGCATAGGTCTGAGAGTAGCTCGTGCGGCACGATGGATGGCGGGAACAAGTCCCGCCATGACAAGATCGCGCAGCTAAGCGAGACGTTCCGACCGACGTCCATTACTTCAAGCTGATCGGCCACAGCTCCGGCGCGTTCGAGGCAACTGGCACAAACTTGAGCCCTTCGACCTCGGCGCGAACGGCAAGCTTGCGCTTCTCGAGCAAGCCGAAGATATCCGGCGCATCGTCGATGACCGTCTGCTGGAACTCCTTGTAGAGCGCCGCACGCTTTGCCTGATCGGTCTCGGCGCGCGCCTTAGTGATCAAATCGTCCACCTTCGCGCTCTTGTAGACCATGTTCTGCCAGTTACCGTTGTTGGCGGAGTGATACGCCGCAAACGCGATGTTGTCGGTGTCGCCGTAGTTGGCCGTCTGATACACCGGCATCAGATCCGGCGCCGTCTGCGGCGACTTCGTCCGCGCCACCATGTCGGGCCACACCATCGGCTTGATCTCCAAGTCGATGTTCAGCTTCTTCAAGCTGTCGAGCATGACGAGCGCCCAGCGCCGCTGTTGCTCGAGCCCCGTCACGTGCACCATTTCGAGCTTGAACCCGCCGTTCGGGTTCTTCGTCTTCGCTAGGAACTCTTTCGCCTTCGCGAGGTCCATCCGCGGCACGACCAAGTTCGGATCATGCGCGAAGATGCCGTGCGGCAGCGGCCCCACCATCAACTGCGCATAGCCGGCACTTTCCAGCATGGCGTCATAGTTGAAGGCGTAGGAAACGGCCTTGCGCAGATTGATATCCGACATCGGGCCATGTTCGGTATTCATCTTGATCGAGAACGTGCGGAACTCCGGCTCGATGATCAAATTGACACCCGGCTTGCCCTTGAGCGCGTCCATGTCTTCGCTGGTCAGATCCGCGCCGATATGCGCTTGCCCCGCCTGCACCATGTTCCGCTGCTTCACCGTCTCGCGCACGATCTGCCAGATCGCACCCGTGAGATTGCCGCCACCCGACTGCCACGGTGCGGCCACCCGCTCCAACTCATACAGATTGCCAGTCTCGGCCCGCTTCAACTTGAACGCGCCGGAGCCCGCCACATTGGTGCGCAACCACGTCTGACCGTCGTCCGCGCCCTTGTTCGCTTCGGCCTCTTTCGGATTGACGATCCACTGCCACGGCAGCACGTGCAGGAACGCGACGAACGGCTTGGCGAGCTTGATCTTGATGGTACCGGCATCGACCACCGAAACGCTGTCCGGCCCGAGCACCGAATTGACCATCCAGCCATTGCCCTTCTTGAGGCGCTGGATGCGGTCGAATGAATACTTCACCGCGTTGGCATCGACCGGCGAACCGTCCCAGAACTTGGCCTTCGGATTGAGCTTGAACGTGTACTCCATGCCGTCGGGCGAGACGGTCCACGACTCGGCGAGACCCGGCACCGGCTTCGGCGGGTTCTCGGCGACGCGCACGAGGCTGTCATAGACGTTGCGCATCATCCATGCGGGCGAATAACCGGTCGCGACGTGTGGGTCGAAGTTCTGGATGTCCTGCCCCGACGCGATGATCAGGATCTTGCGCGCCCCCTGTGCGAAGGTGACGTCGGCGAGGTTCATGCTGGCAACCGCGGCAGCTGAACCCGCAAGAACATGGCGGCGTGAAAGGCGGGTCATCGTTGTCCTCCCTGAAGCAAGTCGATCCCTTGGCCGACACGTTCGCGCTTCCCGCCATCCGACGCAAGACGGACCCGCTCGAACGTTGATCCGCCATGCGTTTTCATTTAGGTTCGCCAGCCATGTCGGTCACCTTACGCGCACGCATTGCCCGAATTATAAGCCCCGCCGCCTGAGGCGCCGGGGTTGCAACCATTGCGCGTGCAGATTACGCCTTCCGCCGACATTTCCCTGATGGACCTGACATGACCAATAAAGACAGCGGCTCGCCCTCCAACGCGGCTGGCGGCCAGCAAGACGCCGCAAACGCGCCTTCCGGCCGGCTCGCGGAACGCGAGTCGGAAGGCGCAAACAAGGAATCCCGTGACTGGGGCAAGACCCTTTTCCTGCCGCAGACCGATTTCCCGATGCGTGCCGGCTTGCCCCAGATGGAGCTGAAGATCCTCGAACGCTGGAAAAAGACCGACCTCTACGGCCAGCTGCGCAAGGCCTCGAAGGGGCGCGACAAGTTCGTCCTGCACGACGGCCCGCCCTACGCCAACGGCAACATCCACATCGGGCATGCGCTGAACAAGATCCTCAAAGACCTCGTCACGCGCAGCCAGCAGCAGCTCGGCTATGACAGCAACTACGTGCCGGGCTGGGACTGCCACGGCCTGCCGATCGAATGGAAGATCGAGGAAGACTACCGCGCCAAAGGCAAGAACAAGGACGCGGTGCCGGTCGTCGAGTTCCGTAAGGAATGTCGCGCCTTCGCCGAGAAGTGGATGGGCATCCAGGGCGAGGAGTTCCAGCGGCTCGGCGTCGTCGGTGACTGGAAAAACCCGTACGCGACGATGACGTATCCGGCCGAGGCACAAATCGCCGCGGAATTGCACAAGTTCGCCATGACCGGCCAACTCTATCGCGGCTCGAAGCCGGTGATGTGGTCGGTCGTCGAAAAGACCGCCCTCGCCGAAGCCGAAGTCGAGTACCACGACTATCAGAGTGACATGGTCTGGGTGAAGTTTCCGGTGGTCTCAGCCGGTCATCCCGGCGAAGGCCGGGACCCACGGCAAGCCAATCCCAAGCAGGTGCCTGTCGTGGGTGCCGGCCTGCGCCGGCATGACGAACTAGTGGGATCGTTTGTGGTGATCTGGACGACCACACCGTGGACGATCCCGGGCAACCGCGCGATCTCCTTCAACAACAAGATCGAATACGGCCTCTACGAGATCACCAAAGCACCGGAGAACAATTGGGCGAAGGTCGGTGAGAAATACATTCTCGCCGACAAGCTCGCCGCCGACGTGATGAAAGCAGGCAAGGTCGAAGCCTACGAGAAACGTGCCGCCGTTTCAGCCGACGACCTCGCCTCGATCGTCTGCGCGCATCCGTTGCGGGATAGGTTCCCCTCCCCCCCTGTGGGGGAGGGTCAGGG
>JAPXTA010000225.1:0-4390 GCA_033812735.1 Hyphomicrobiaceae bacterium
CGGTACCCGAGCCCATCGCGATCGCTTGATCGAGAATGGAAAGTCCGTCGCGCGCGCTGCCTTCCGCCGCCCGTGCGATCAGACGCAGCGCATCCTCGTCCGCGGCCGCTTCTTCCGCGTCCAGGATGCGCTGGAACAGTTTCATGAGCACGGCGGCGTCGATGCGGCGCAGATCGAAGCGCTGGCAGCGCGACAGCACCGTCACCGGTACTTTGCGGATCTCGGTCGTTGCGAAGATGAACTTCACATGCTCCGGCGGCTCTTCGAGCGTCTTCAGCAACGCGTTGAACGCGTTCTTCGAGAGCATGTGGACTTCGTCGATGATGAAGACCTTGTAACGCGCCGCGATCGGCTTGTAGCGCGCGTTCTCGATGATCTCGCGCACGTCGTCGACACCGGTATTGGAGGCGGCGTCCATCTCGATGATGTCGGGATGACGGCTCTCCATGATCTCGGCGCAATGGCGGCCGAGCACCGGCATATCGACCGTCGGCGCATGGACCTCGTCGGTCTCATAGTTGAGCGCGCGGGCTAGAATGCGGGCTGTGGTGGTCTTGCCGATGCCGCGCACGCCGGTCAGCATGTAAGCTTGCGCGATCCGCCCCGCCTTGAAGGCATTGCGCAGCGTCGTGACCAGCGCTTCCTGGCCGATCATGTCGTCGAAGGTGCGCGGGCGGTACTTGCGGGCAAGCACAACATAGGGCTTCGCCGCTACGGCGTCGCCGGACTGCGGTTCGGGTGTCTCGTCCTTGGGCTTTTTGGCCATAGATTTCGCCGCCCGGTTCGTTCGGCCCGCAGGGCCGCAGGCGGCATGGTCCAGAAATCCGCGCGTAGCGCGGCAACGGCCAAGGGCCGTCGGCGCATTTGCCGCCCTCGCGGAGGACGCCGGGCCGCGACAGCAGCCCGATCAGCGTCCGTGAGCAGAAATTGAGAGGCTGGCAACGACCCGGTTCTGATCTCGTTGGGGCTGCTTCCTTCCGGACCTGACCCGGTTGGCGAGGGACCCGTCCGCACCAACCTCCCGCGCCCTATCTAGTGGGTCGCCGAAGGTAAGACAACCGCGTTCATTGGCACGGACTGAACAACTTTCACGTGTCGCGGCATCACGTGCCGTCGAAAGCGATGCGCCCCAAAGCGTTCTTCACCGGCAAGATCTCGATACCAGCGGCCTGGAGGGCGTCCACAGCGGCGGCAAGTGCGGATGGACGGCAACCGAATGGGGTGGGTTGCGGCGTCACGTCATGGGTGAACAACGTCAGCCAGCCGTTCTTGGCCACTGTTTCGACGATGAGCGGCTGCAACCAGTCTGCCGTATCGGTGTCGTGCGGAATGAGGTTCGACTTCACGAGAGCGAGGTCGACGGAGCCTGCATCGACGCCGCGCTCGATCCCCCTGCACGCCGCAAACCGGCTCTGGAACGCACGTTTGGCGGAGACACCGATCGCCCCATAGGGATAGGCGAAGGTCGTGAGGACATAATCGCCGAGCACCTCGTTGACGAATGCCTGGTTCGCCGCGATCTCGTGCACGATCTCGCGCCGGGTCATATCGGTCGAGCGTCGATGGCCGTGGGTGTGACAGCCGATTTCGTGACCACGCTCAGCGAGCCGCACGAGGTCCGAGCGCGAAAACTGCGTCCCGTTCTCCCATGTAAGCCCAGACAGCCCGCCGCAGATGTAGAAGGTTCCGTGAACTCCTCGCTCCTCTAAAATGCGCGCGCCGGTGACCGCAGCCGATTGCGGGCAGTCGTCGAAGGTGATCGACGCCACTGGCCGCCGATTACGCATCTTGAGCGTCCGCGTTCGCATCGCAATCGCGGCGCGCCGGTCGAGCGTCGCCTTCCAGTCAGCCAACGATTTGGCGCGCAGCCGATCGACGGCACGGGCAGCGATCGACGTCACCATAGCGCGACCACCGAGACGATGTCGGCATGCGGGATCCGCACGGCAACGGATATGAGATAGTCCGAAAGTCCCTCAGCCTCGGTCAGCACGGGGGCCGTGGCAAGGTTCATTTCCTGAAGCGCTTGACGCGCCGGCATGTTGCGCTTCGTCGGCTGATAGGTGACATGCACCGTATCGGCGCCTGCCGCCGCGGCGCGCTTCTGCAGCAGCGCGAAAAACGCATGCTCGACAGTTTTGCGCTGAACGCGGCAGCTCATGAAGAAGTCCCGCACCGTCCAGCTCGTCTGATCGACGACGGCAAACCCGATGATGCCGTAGTCGCCGAACCGGTCCGATGCGCTGAGAACGAGTCCGACCAGCGGACCATCGCTATCTACAAGGTCGTTGAGTTCGCTATCAGAGAGGCGACGGCCCGAATAGTTGAGCTGGTTGGTGCGCTGGGCAAGCTCCTGTACCCGGACGAACGATGACCGATCCAGTCGGCGGACGTTCAGGGTGATCATGCAATCGCGCAAGAAGTCGTAGAAATCTTCCGTGGCATGGCCCGCATGCGCGACCACGCGCTGCTGCTCTTCCTGGTACATCCGCCGCCGCCGGCGGCTCTCGTCCGTAACCGGCACGTCGAAGCAACCCATGGCCGTCAAGTCGGGAATATCGGCAGCGTCGAGTACCGTGACGGCCGGTAGCGCGGCCTGCACTTCGGCGCGCTCGAACGGCTGATCATCGACGAAAACGAACGTATCGATACCGATATTCAGTGATTTGGCGATGTCTGCCAGCGCCACACTCTTGGGGTCCCAACTGATCTGCGGAAACAAAAAGTAGTCGGATAGCCCAAAATGGGCGAGCGCGGCGACCGCCTCGTCGCGGTTGTTCTTGCTGGCAACGGACTGCAAAATGCCGCGACGGTCGAGTTCCACGATCGCAGCGACGGCGAGAGGATCGAGCTTCAGCGCTTCAAGGCCATCCTCGATGAGCGTGCCGCGCCATGCGGTATTGTCTAAGTCCCAGACGACGCATTTGGCCTTTGCAGCGCCCGCTGTTGCGGCAGCTGCGGCAGCGAGTGACGCGATCGGGGAGGCGACAGGCGCCGGCTCGGCTTTCAAGGTCCCCGCCGCAAGCCGAGCAAAATCCATGAAAGCGAAATCGAGCGGTGCGGCCGTCCCTTCCGCATCGGGCTCGAACTGGACGAGAACCTCGTCGGCCAGATCGACGAAGCGCATGATCTCGCCGGCCGAGATGGCGTGCCGGCTTTCGCCGGGAGGCAAGATAAGTCCGGTATGAAAGAGCTTGGTGTGTGTGCCGCGGCGGGGCTTCACGGTCAGGGTACAGCGAAGCGGTGTCGCGGCGGCGTTTGTCACGATCATCAGGAAAACGTCGCTCTGGACGACCGCTTCTGGGGCGCCGCTCAATCGCGAATCGATTGCCTCGAAAGTCTGGCGTGACCTGTGGCGAAGGTTGAGCGGCAAATGCGCGACGGCTTGCTCCGCGAGGCGGTTGCGGCGCTGTTTCGCGACCGCGGCCCGCCACGTCCCAAGCCGCACGGTGCCGGCGGCCTCTAGCTTTCCGAGACGCCGGAATTGAAGCCGCATGCTTCGTGTCGCGCGCGTGCTGGCCTCAGGCCATTCGATGCCGTTGGTGAACCGGCGGCAGAGTAGATCCTCGCGCGGCGTATAAAGCGAACAGTCAGCGTAGCACGAGGGCCAGAGACACTCGGTGCAGTGCTCTCCCCACGCGAGCACCGAACGCCGCTCCACCTGTGCCAAGAGGTCGTCGGCTCGCGGCAGGTCACGGGTCGTAAGCGGCGTGGCAAAACTGCCGACCGTCGAGATCATCACATCTTCCGCATATCTATTCCCACGCCCCGGATTTAAGTCGCCGAAGCGCGTCCGTCCGTCAACGACCGCTGCCGGTCGTTCTTAATAGTCGCAGGTTCCGAAATTAGCCGTCTCAATCATAGGCAGATGGCACCGCCTTGTGCACGAAATCGATGCACTCTTCGGCGACGGCTTGGCGTCGGGGACGGTTCGGTTCAAAATGGGACGATAACCAAAGCACACCGGAGACGCTCATGACCCCGACACTCGGTACGACAACGGCTTTGGACCGCCAAGGGCCAAGGCGCGCGGACGAGGCTTATGTCACCGGTTTGCTCAATCGTGCTGATGCCCGGTTCCTGGTGCTGGCCGATTCAAAACCGGTCATCGTCGGCAACAAGGAGCGGACCGAGGCGTCAATCCGCTGGCTCACCCGATCCGAGATCGAGTTCACGCAACTCCCGCTCGATCATCCGTTGTTCCTCGGTGTCGATCGCGGCACGCAGGCCGGCCATTTCGCGATCTCCGTGACCGAGCACCGGACGACGCACGCGCCGGGCGTGATGGAATTGCTGCGCCCGATCGTCGATCTTCGCACCCTCGCGATGCAAGGCGTTATGTCGCCGGAGGATCTCTCGCTGATCGGTCAGGCCAAGGCGCTGGCCCACT
>JAPXTA010000226.1:0-4349 GCA_033812735.1 Hyphomicrobiaceae bacterium
GACCAGCTTTCAGCGTAGTTGATCAGCCACGGGCAAATCGGTCTGTCGAGGTAGTCAGCCATTATGATAACGAAAGACCGTATTTGTGGTTCATGTAGTCAACGAGGGTATTTATTTGCTCCTGCGTCAGTTCTTTGTCCCACGCGGCGGCCTCGAACATCGAAATATCGTGGGCTGGATAAATTTGATTCTCGCCTGAACCAAGTGTGCTTTGGAACGATGAGCCAGCGTGCCATGTCCCTGTATATACGAGTTGCTTATTGACGTAAACCTTTGGCGTCCCTCCAGAGCCTGACAGGGTAACAGTTATCACGCACGTCTGTCCTTCAGATACGACGTATCCAGTGTCTGACGAAAACTGCGTCACTAGCAAACGCAATTCATTCGTCTCAATGTATCGTAAGGCAAAGCCGATGTTGCCTACCCTCATGACGTTTTCATGCGTCCCACCGTACGCGTTCAGGGTGAACAGCGCGGAGACGGAACACGCGCTTGAGCTTAGATCGGACATTGCCGGCTTCCGTCCCAGCGAGTCCAGCGTAAACCTGACGGGCGTGATTCCGTTTATCGCGCCAGCCGGATACAGCGCGGGGCGGTAGTCAGCATTGCTTTGCTCAAATCCTTTGCCGTCACCATACTTCGACAGCCACTCGGACACTTTTCCGTCGGTTTCCGTAATTCCGGTTGTGCTGTTTACCCACCAATACGCGGGTTCTACGTCTCGCACCACCACCGTAGCTGAGTTGCTGTCCGTCGTTCCGAACGCATTCGACACCTTGCAATAATACGTCCCTGTGTCGCCCGTCGCAGCCGTCTTCGTGTACGTCGCTGAGGTCGCCCCCAAAATCGGCGATCCGTTCCTGTACCATTGGTAACTTAGTGCCATTTTAGCTTCCTAATCTGTTGCTGCGACCGTGAGTGTCAACGTTTCTCCGCCCCATAGGGTCGCCCCCACGGGCTGCGTCGTGATCGTCGGGGGGTAGCCCGTCGCGACCGTCACGGTGTTGCTGGTTGTTGATCCGATGCTATTCGATGCGACAAAGTAATACTGGACATCATAGTCCTCCGGCAAGCTGGTAAGCGTGAATGTCCCGCTTGCCCCCACCTGCACCCCCTCCGCCGTGAAGCACGCATAGCTCACGGGACCGTCGCGCTCCTCGTCGGTCGATGCAACGCAAGTCAGGGTCGTGCCCGCGCCGGGCGCAATGTAGCGGTTGACCGGCTGCGTGGTAATCACGGGGGGATACCCGGCAAATGTGTATTCATCCGATTCGGCACTTCCGAAGTCGTTTGATGCGACGAGCTTGTAAGTGCCGTTCACGTCGCCGGGCGTCATGATCAAATCACTTGTTCCGCTCGGCACGGCTTCATCGTCCCGCGTCCATGCGTAGGTCATGGGTTCGCGGCCTGTGACGAATGCGAACAGACGGGGAGAGTCCGCATTCCATCCGCTGAAGGTCAGCCCGCTGACTATCGCGGGGGCCGCCCCCCCGCTTGCTGATTCGCGGAACTCAAGCTCATATGTGTTGCCCGCAACCGTGCGAAGGCCCGCGCTTGCCGAGGTCAGCAAGCCGAACATGAGCGGTGCGATGATGCACCGAGCGGTAACACCTGTGGCATCGGTCACGCGAATGAAGCGCGTCGTGGATTCGACGATGCTTTCCTCCGCCGTCACGGAGAGCGTCAGAGTTTCGCCAGCAAAAAGCGTAATTCCTGCGGGGTGAGATGTGATTTCAGGGGGGCCTTCCCAGCCGTTCGCAATCAGATACCCACCCTTGCGCGTGTCCAAATCCACATACCAGAGTCGCGTGCCGCTTTCCATTCCAAACGGAATTGAGTCAAGTTCAAGAACATTGCCGATGACAGAGCGCACTTGCCGGATGTGCGGGAGCCACGGGACTGCCGCTTTCTTGCTTTCCAGCGCAGAGCGGATTGATTCTTCAATTGCAAATGTCTCATAGCCTGTGGATGTCTTGATAGTCCATGCTTGCTTTCTCCGTTTCCCAGCCCGGCGAATGTTGCGCGTCTCGCCGTAGCCAGTGCCTAGCTCGCCGCTGGTTACGTCGGTCCCGTAGATGTAGCCGTACTCCGGCGCGGTGCCGTAGTCAGGCACACCTAGTATTACAACGTGGTTTGCGATTGTGAGCATTGCTATGCCGTGCGCATCTGGCGCGTTGCCATGTTATAGAGATATCGCTTCCCGCGTGTGGATTCTAGGAATCCCTGCACCTGGCGCTTGCCGTCGAGCATCGCGATGTTGACCTGCGGGGCGGCTCCGGTCACTACGGTCGGCGATGTCCTGCCTCCAGTCATTTTGCCCGTCTGATTCAGCTCGCGAATCTTTGAGTCTCCAAGCCACGCGGATGCTCGATCATTGAGGATCGCTTCGCCGGGCGAGACCGCAGCAAGCATGGAGTCGCTGCGGCTTGTGCCGGGCCCGGTCAGCCTTCCGTCGGAGCCGTCTGCGAATGCGCCAGCGATGGCCATTCCGGCCACGAGGGCCGCGATGCCGACAAGTGCTGCCGCACCAAAGGATGATATTGACGCCATCGCAGCCGCTGGCGCCATCGCAGCCGCGTCTGTTTCGCCCTTTGCGGCGGTCGTCGCGCTGTCCGCCGCCTTCAGTTTCTGGCCGAGCGCGAACATGACGAGCTGCTTCGTGATCCAAGCGGCGGCCATGTCGGCGAAGCTCTGGATGATCGACTGCACGACGCAGGAGCCGATGTTCCGCAACGCGTCGGACCAGTCCATCGTGCGGTTGATGAGGCCCGAAATGCTCTCGCCGAGAGACGTGCGAAAGCTCCCCGCGACGCTGCCGATGATGCCGTAAACCTGCTGCGCAACCGTGCCCATCTCGACGACGAGGTCCTGAAGCGCCGCACGCGCCGCGTCGATTTCACCCACGCCAAAGTCGCCGATACCGCGCTGAAACTGGCCGAAGCGTTCGTCGCTCGTCTGCACGAAGGTCTTCTGCGACGGGTAGACGGGATCGGTGCTCGCGCCCTCACGCCGCTTCGGTTCCGACTCGCCCTCGCCGACCTGTTCGCGCAGGGCAATCTGTTCCTCGATGAGCGCGTTGAGGCGCTCGGTCGCGGTGAGCTGGCTCCCCATCTCGTCGGTCTCAAGACCTAGGATTTTGCGCGACTCGTTGAGGTTGCGATTGAGGAAACCCTTCACGCCATCGCCGATCGCGTTGAGGCCCTCCTTCTGCTCGTCCAGCAAATCGCCGTACGCCGCCGGGCCTTCGACCTCGCCCTGCCCCCATTCGACGCGTCCGAGCTCGACCGCGCCGATCTGCGTGCCGTCCGTGAAGGGCAGCGCGGCGGTGATCGCGTTCACGCGGCCAATCACGTAGTTCAGCACGCGCTCGAAGCCCGACGCGATGAAGTTGATGACCGTCCCGAAGGCCGCGCTGACCGCCGTCGCCGCGCTTTCGAGACCGTAGCGCAGGAGCGACGCCACCCAGCGGAAGCCCGCCGAGAGATAGGCAATCGGCGTCTCGAAGGCGTCGATCAGCCCGCCCACGACCTTCACGCTGAAGGTCATGACGCCGTTCAAAATGCTCGTCCAGAAGCCGCCCGAACCGCTGCCGAACGCCGCGTCCCAAAGCTTCTTCGCCGCCGCGATGCCCTGCTCGAAGCCCGCCTCGATGACAAGGCCGATAAACTCCGCGAAGTGGCCGTCCTTGAACGCGTTGAGGCCCACCTGCACGAACGCGCCGATGTGCTGGCCGAGGGAGGTGAAATCGAAGGCGTTTGCCTCTTCGAGCGGCCCCAAGAGGTCGTCGATCAGGATGTCGCCGATACCCGCAAAGAGCTGGCGGCCCTTGTTCTTCAGCCGGTCAAGGAGCGTCCCGGCGCGCTCGAATGCGGCGCTGTTGCGGTCCATAACTTCGCCCATGTGACCGATGAAAATCGCGGCGTCGGCAAGCGCGGCGGGGTTGTCGATGAGGGCAAAGAGTTCGCCCGCCGAACCGTCGAGCAGCTCCATCGCAGCCTGCGTGCGGAGGCTCTCGTCGCTCGTGTTGCGGAGGGCCTCGGCCACGGCCTCGAAGCGGTCGAGCTTGCCCATCGCGTTCAGCTTTTCGGGGTCGAGGCCGAGCTGCGAAAGGAGGTTCGCCTGATTGCTCGTCTTGCCGATGGCGTTGCGGACTTTCTGCGTCAGCGCATCGAGCGCCTGCTCGCCTTTCTTCGCGTCCACTCCGATGTCGGCCAGCGCCTGCCGGAAGACGAGCATCCGCGACGCAGACTCGCCCGTGCGGGCCTTGAGGTGCTCCAGCTCCGCGCCAAGGGTGATGATGTCTTTCAGCCCGCCCGTCACAGCGCGGAACGATACGTAGGCCGCCGCGA
>JAPXTA010000227.1:0-4301 GCA_033812735.1 Hyphomicrobiaceae bacterium
GTGTATAAGAGACAGACCTTGGTGAAGGTGAACGAGCCAGCGTTGAGAATGGCTTCCGGGAGATTGACCCCGAGACGGCGGAGCGCATCACGCTGCAATTCCGCGACTGTTACCTTGAGGAGCACCTGCTCCTTCGCGCCTGTCGTGATCATGTTCACGACTTTCTGCGATCCGATGTATTGGGCAGCGATTTCGCCCGCACGGGCCGCGTCTGCCGGGTTTGACACCGTACCGCTCAAGACGATGCCTTCGCCTGAGGATACGACCTTGATTCGTGAGCCGGGAAGCAACTGCTCCAGCGTCTTCGACAGGTCTGTGACGTCCTTCTTGACGCTGATATCGACGATCAGCAAGCGACGGCCATCGCGGCCCATGACGAACACGTTCGATACGCCGGGCGCTTTAGCAAACAGCAAGACACGACGCGCGGTAAGCACCGCTGCTTCGATGGTCTTTGGCTCGGAAATGATTGCGTCCTGCGCATCGACAGGAAGCTCAAAGATAACGGCCTTGCCGAGACCCAAGGTCAGCTGGCGCGTCATCGGCAGATCGGCGTTCGCGGGAACGCGAATAATCGAACTGCGGCCTTCCAGCGTATCCGCCTGGGCTCTCGTTTCCGTGCTGGACATCGACAGTGCCGCGCAGACGAGGCCAAAGGCCATCCACATCTGACACAACGAGTTCCTACTTCTACTTGCGGCAATCATTGCCAGGTGCCCCACTTACCGAACATCCCCCTCGAAATGCCGCCAAAGGCACCTCGAACTGCACGGTGTTTCCTGCGCGCCGTCAGGCAACGCAGACTATTCATCGCGGTCGCAATATCGTTCGGGTGGGTACGGGAGGCCAAGGCGGGTGATCGCCGCTGTGATGCAATTCGCATCTTATGCAGAAGTTATGCACCGAAGACGCCGTTCACGGTGGCACTTCTGGATGCGAGATATCTTTCGATTATTCAATCGATTAGGCGTCTACCCGCGAGCCCAATTTCGGAGGGTCGCCAACTTGTAGACAACTTCTGGCCAGGGGCCGGCTTGATGCTGTCCTTGGGGCGGGACGCTACCAGCTTCCAGGTACTACTCGACTGTCGGCTCGTCCGTCTTCACGGGTTCAGTGATGACTGCTGCTGGCGCCTGAGGTGGAGTTAGACACCACTCCTGGGTGGCAGAGGGGATGCCGAAATGACGGCGTTCGTCGTCTGTCAGGCATGTGTACCCAGCCGACTTGATGCGTGCGTGAATGTCCGACTCGTCGAACGTCAGGGTCCACGTCGAGATCGATCCCAATCTGGACAGCGCGGTGAGGCTCTTGCCGTCAGTGCTGAACATGACGGAGGCGATCTGATCGCCGCGCCGATTGAGAGTGGCCATGCGATGACCATCCTCGGGTCGCCATATCGTTATCGAACCCGACCAATCAACGGTTGCGACCAACTTGCTGTCCTGGCTGAAGGTGAAGGCGCGGATCTTGCCGTGGCCATTCGACAACTCGGCAACGGCGCCTTCTCGCTCGGCGTCGAAGATCACTACTGCAGCACCTTCACTGATCGCCGCGACGTATCGGCCATCAGGACTCATGCGGGCATCGAGTATGCTGCCTCCATCGGCTTTGATCAGTTGGAGGGGCACGAGGGTCCGGGCGTCAAACAGGATCGCCGTGCCGTCGATCGAGACGGTGAGGATCCGGCCGCCATCGGCAGAGAACTCGCCCCGAACGATGGCGCCTTGGTGTCCCTTGAGGGACCCCAAAAGCCGGCCGGACGCGGCATCCCAGACATGGGACACCTGCTCTTCCGACCACGTCAGTGCCCGGGTCCCGTCCCTGCTCAACGCTGCACCTGTCAGCGTCGTTTCATCGACCCGCAGATCGGCGAGGCGACGACCCGCACGGGCATCCCAGATTCGACCGACGGAATCGCGCGAGACCGAGACAATCTTGCTGCCGTCGCCGCTGAAGCCGATGCCGATGACGTCAGCGTCGTGCGCGCCCAGTTTGATGGCCGGGCCGGCCGACACCAACGGCGACACGATCAGTTCATAGTCGGGCGAAACGGTTATGAGGCGCGCGCAGTCGCGATCGACATTGTCCGATTTGACGATGCGGGGTCTTGCAGCAGCCGTCGCGGGTGAGCCGCGGAGCGCGTTGTCCCAAACGTGCAGCTGACGCGTTTCCGATACTCCGAGGAAGCGTGACGAAGCCGGACAACTGATTGCGGGAGACTGATCGCTCAGCCTGATTCCCGCGTCGAGCGGTTCAATTCGCGTAACGAAGGCGTCGGCAACCAATGACCGCGAAACGTCGCGCAGCTGCTCGTCACCTTTTGCGAGCGGCGTCATCTCGAGGCTTTTGAAGAACTCGGCTGCCAGCAAGGCGGCAAGGCGCTGATCCCCCTTATCGCTCTGAATTTGCACCGCGTTCGCGAGCTTCGCAAAGCTGCTTTCGAGCTTCGGGGTTTCGGCGACGACGGGCACCACTTCGGATGGCTCGGACGGATCGGCAATTTGAGGTTCGCGAGGGCCATCAGGACGCATCGTCTCGTCTGACGCCGTCTGACCGGCTGCATCTGGGTCTACCGGCAGCGAATGCTCGAATTGAAATCCGAGAAAGTCCCGTATCGCCCCCGGTGCCAGGACCATGAGTGCGAAAAGGGCCATTGTTATCAGCAAGTAACGGTAGACGCCGTCTTTCCGCCGCTGCTCGGCTTCGACGACCTCGCGCTGACCGGCGGACTTGCGCGACTGCGCGGTGAGACTGCGGATGATGTATTGCTTCAGCGACGCCGACAGTTCTTTGGGCTGGGACAGCATCCAGCTTTCCGCCCAGGTCAGGGTCGGGCCGGTCAAGAGAAGTTCTGGCTTCTTGTGGTTGGGTGCGGCGAACCATGCATTGTACGAGCGCTCGATCTGGTCGAGCCACACGCCCTGCTCCAGTCGCGACTTCATCAGGTCGGGCGCGTCTTGCGACAGCAGGGCCACGTCTCACTCCAGGGGTAGCAACGCGTTTGCTGGATTGCGTGCACGGTCGGCTGTGTGGATAGCGAGGAAAAGATCCCCTGCCCGGCACGGTTCACAGTCGAATCGAACTAGCGACAAGGCTAGGGTCGCAACAGTTAACAAGCGTTAAAGTTCGCGTTCACGTTGGATCGCCTGGCACTCGTTGTTGCGTTCGTGCCCTTCACGTCCGTTGCTTCGTTTTTGCCGGAGACCACTCATGGCCGCTCCTTTCAATGTCGCGACGTCTCGCGCACGCGCCGGATTGATTCTGCTGATGCTTTCGGGAGGTCTGGCCGGCTGCTCCGGGGCCACACCCCTGACGCTCGACGCAGGGAACAGCATTACGACGGGGGCCCTGCCAGAGAGCGGCAAGCGGGCCCTTCCGGCTTCGCCGGCCAAGCCTGACAAACCCGATTTCGCGGCGCTGGAACAAAAGCATGCGGCAGCGCCGGGCGATGCGTCTGCCGCGCTTTCATATGCGAAGGCACTGCGTGCGTCTGGTAAGACAAAGGAGGCCTTGGCGGTGTTGGAGAAGACGCACACCGCCAATGCCGGTGATCACGACGTGCAAGCAGCACTGGGGCTGACACAGCTAGAGCTTGGACAGGCGAGCAAGGCGCAGAAAGTGCTTGCCGCCGCAGCGACGAAGCCGTCGCCGGACTGGCGAGTTCTTTCTGGCCTGGGCGTGGCCTATGCGAGCCAGGGCCAGCAAGGCGAAGCGCAGAAGCATCTCAAAAGGGCACTCGAAGCGTCGCCCAACAATCCGGCCATCATGAACAATCTTGCGATGTCGTATTTGCTCGACAAGAAGCCCGGCGAGGCCGAAGCCATGCTTCTCAAGGCAACCGCAAACGGCGCTTCGACCCCGGAAATTGCCAAAAACCTGGAATTGGCCAGGTCGCTGAGACAACGGATTTCGGCTGCCAATCCGGCAGCGAACGGCGGGAAAACGTCTCTCAACTGAGAGGCCGATTTCAGAACGGAGATGCGGCCCGCCGGTGACGGGCCGCTTTTGCTTTCAGCGCTCGAAGACGACCTTCCCATCCAGGATCGTCATGTCGCAGCGCGTGTCGGATAGAATCTCCTCGGGCGTTGCCGTCAGCAAATTACGCGAGAACACCGCGATGTCTGCGAGCTGACCTGGAACCAGCTTGCCTTTGCGATCCTCCTGCTTCTGAGAGAACGCGCCGTACTCCGTATAGGCCCGCAGCGCGTCGTCGATGCCGATGCATTCGCGCTCATCCATGACCGTTCCCTTCCACGTCTTGCGTGTGAGCATGTTGTAGAAATTCGGGAATGGATTGGGGT
>JAPXTA010000228.1:0-3615 GCA_033812735.1 Hyphomicrobiaceae bacterium
AAACCGCTTCCGCCCGAAGCCCGGCCGCATCCGATCCGACGCGCCGAAGGGCGGCAAGACCAAGAGCTTTCTAACCCAGGCGAAGAAGATCGCTCGACAGCACAGCACCACGTCATCCAGATCGTCGCCGCGCCCAGGCAAGACCCCGACCGCCAAGGGCGGCAAGGGAGCGCGCTCGACTGGAGGACCGGGCGTCCGGCGTGGACGCGGCGCGGCCTTCGTGCGCGCTCGCACCCTGTCGGGCGGCTGGCGTCACAGCGCGCCCGGAATGCGCCGCGTCGTCGTCAAGACCCGCTACGTCAAGGAGGCGGGCAGGAACGGAAGGGCGGCCGCCCATCTGCGCTACATCCAGCGCGACGGCACATCGCGCGACGGCGAGCGCGGGCAGCTCTATTCGGCGACCGAGGACCGCGCCGATGGCGCTGCCTTCCTTGAGCGCGGCCAGGAGGATCGCCACCAATTCAGATTCATCGTCTCGCCGGAGGACGGCGCGGACCTGTCGGACCTGACAGCCTATACCCGCGACCTCATGCGCCAGATGGAAGCCGACCTTGGCACGAAACTCGATTGGGTTGCGGTCAATCACCACAACACCGGCCATCCCCATGTGCATGTCATCGTGCGCGGCAAGGATGACCTGGGCGAGAACCTTGTCATCAACGGCGACTATCTCGCCAACGGCATCCGCGAGCGGGCGAGCGAATTGACCACGCTGGAGCTTGGCCCCGTCACCGAGATCGAGCAGACCCGCAAGCTGTCGGCCGAGATCGACCAGGACCGTTTCACACGCATCGACCGGGCGATGGTCGAGGAAGCCGACGATAGGTTCCTCGACCTTCGCCAAGAGCCGGCCGAGCCGCGCCGCCAGTTCAACCGGGCGCTTCGCCTGCGCCGTCTCGCCAAGCTGGACAAGATGGGGTTGGCGACCGAGCACGCGCCGGGCGTTTGGGAATTGAGCGAGCGCATGGAGCCGACCTTGCGCGAGATGGGCGAGCGCGGCGACATCATCCGCAACATGCACAAGGCGTTGAAGGCCGATGGCCTGGAGCGCGACCCGCTGACCTTCCAAATCCATGACGGGCCGCCCGAAAAGCCCATCGTCGGCCGCGTCGTCGATAAGTATCTGTCCGACGAGCTGGGCGAGAACCTGACCGTCGTGGTGGACGGGATCGACGGCCGGACCCACCATGTCGCCGGCATCGACCCGGCCCGCGTCGAGGACGCGCGGATAGGCAGCGTCGTCGAGATCGGCCCGGCCGAGACGGCAAGCCGTCCGTCCGACCGGACCATTGCCGCCATCGCCGAGGATGGCGTCTATCGGCCGAGCCGCCATCTGGAACAGGCGAAGTTCGAGGGCCGCGTTCCGGGCGGCGATTATGAAGGTTATGTTGATGCTCATGTGCGCCGGCTGGAGGCATTGCGCCGCGCCGGCATCGTCGAGCGGATCGACGCCGACCAATGGCGCATCCCCGAAGATTTCGAGAGCCGCGCCGCCGCCTACGACGCCGGCCGCAACCGGCAGGCCAGCGTTCGCGTCCTTTCGGTGCTCGACCTTGAAAAGCAGATCGGCGCGGACGGCGCGACCTGGCTCGACCGGCGCTTGGTTACGCCCGACGCAACCGACCTTGCATCGGCCGGCTTCGGCCAGCAGGTGCGCGAGGCGATGGACCAGCGCCGCGAGCATCACGTCGAGCATGGTGACGCCACGCGCAGCCGGGACGGCCGAATCTTCTATCGGCGCAATCTTCTCGCGACGCTGCGCGAGCGCGAGGTTGCCAGCTTCGGCACGGCGATGGCGGCGAACAAGTCGCTGCCGTTCCGCGCCGTCGCCGATGGCGAAACCGTCAGCGGCAAGTTCACTGGCACCGTGCAGCTAACCAGCGGCAAGTTCGCCATCGTCGAGAAAGCGCACGAGTTCACCCTTGTCCCATGGCGACCTGTCATCGACCGCCAGCTCGGCCGTGAAGTCGCGGGCGTCGTGCAGGGCGGTTCGGTGTCGTGGCAATTGGGCCGGCAGAAGGGTTTGGGGCTGTAGCGCTGTCCAACCGAGGCGCTGGCAATGCTGGTGCCGGACACCAAATAGTAACTAAATCATGTGATTGATTTAGTCGCTGATCCACGTTAAAGCTGACCATGGGACAGGGGCCGGCACGCACCGCAAGCGAGCGGACGGCTTTCGGTTCCCAAGATGAAGGATGGAGCACGGGCGTCATGTCGGGACGAAAGATCGAGCGCGGCGATCAAACTCGCGAGAAGCTGCTTATCGCAGCCGTGGATGTTTTCGGGCGTGTCGGCTTCGACGGCGCGACGACCCGGATGCTTTGCGAGAAGGCCGGGGCAAACCAGCAGGCAATTGCCTACTACTTCGGAAACAAGGACGGCCTTTACCTCGCTGCGGCCACCTCCATCGGGGATGGCATCAAGGATCATATCGCCCCGCTGCGAAGCCTCGTCTTTGCCCGTGTCGAAGAAGCGCGCTCGGGAACGCCACTTGGAACGGATGAGGCACGCCGCCTGCTGACCGAGATCATTCAGCGGATGGCGGCGCTATTCGTGAGCAGCCGTTCCGAGCCTTGGGCGCGCTTCATTATCCGCGAGCAGATGCAGCCGACTACGGCCTTTCGTTGCCTCTACGACGACTTGATGGGACCGCTGCTCAATATATGTGACCATCTAATTGGAACCTTGCTCGACGAAGACTCTGCTTCCGAGCATGTGCGCCTCAGAACCCTCGCATTGGTTGGAAGCGTCCTCATGTTCAGGATGGGGCGCGCTTCGGTCCTCGCCGCGCTCAATTGGGAGACGATAGACGACAAGGGCCTCGCGGCTGTTGAGGCTTTGGTGGTCGAACTTGTCGCGTCCATTGCGCCTGCCTCCTCGAATGTGGGGGGCGCATAGTGCCCCGCCGCATCATCATCCTGGCAGTCATCATCGCGGGCGTCGCAGCGGCGGGATACTACACTCGCGGCTTCGGCTTCTTGGACAAGCCCAACGAGGGGCTGATCCTCTATGGGAATGTCGATATTCGTCAGGTGAATCTCGGGTTTCGCGTTGCGGGTCGTATCGCCGAAATGCCGATTGATGAAGGTGCTTCGGTCGAGGCTGGGGCAACTCTGGCCCAGCTTGACCAACAGCCATTCATTGACGCGCTGGCGGGTGCGGAAGCGCAGGTTGCGACCGCTCGCGCCGAACTCGAAAAACGGCGCAACGGGAATCGACCCCAGGAAATTGCCCAGGCGGAGGCTGCGGTCGCCGTCCGAAGGGCGGACATGGTGCGAACACGAGAAGCCTTCCAGCGTCGCCGAGCGCTGGTTGCGACCGGCGCTGTATCCCAATCGGTTTTCGAGGCCGCCGAGGCTGAATACCTCGCCGCCGAGGCGCAGCTTCGGGCGGCAGAGGAAGCATTGGCGTTGCTTCGCGCCGGCTCTCGCGTCGAAGACATCGCGGCAGCGGAGGCGCAACTCGCGGCGGCGATAGCAGAACGCGATAGGGTGAAAACCAATCTGGCCGACACGACGCTTAAAGCACCGGACGCTGGCACGATCCTCACGCGAGCGGCCGAGCCCGGTGCCATCGTCCAATCCGGCGCAACTATCTTCACGCTCACCATCAATC
>JAPXTA010000228.1:3625-4148 GCA_033812735.1 Hyphomicrobiaceae bacterium
ATGTTGCCGAACCCGACCTTGGGCGGATTGCGCCCGGCATGACCGTGTTCGTAACCACTGACGGCAACCCCAAAGTCTATCGTGGTGTCATCGGCTTCATTTCACCAACCGCCGAATTTACGCCGAGGACGGTTCAGACCGAACAACTGCGCGCCGACCTCGTTTATCGTTTGAGGATCAACGTCACCGATCCCGATGACCGTCTCCGTCAAGGTCAGCCCGTGACCGTGAGGCTCCAGCAGAGCCCGGACCCAGGGGCGGGCCAGTGAAATGACAGAGGCAGTCGCCCACGCTGTAGATGTCACCAAACGCTTCGCGCCCAATGCAGCCCCGGCACTTGATGCCGTGAGCATGGAGGTGATGGGCGGCGTGATGACGGGCTTGGTCGGCCCCGATGGCGCGGGCAAGACAACCCTGATCCGTTTGCTCGCCGGATTGCTCGACCCGGATGAAGGGGAAGTTACCCTTCTTGGCGAGCCCGCCATCGCGGCCGACAGGTCGGCGCTAGGCTACATGCCGCAAC
>JAPXTA010000229.1:0-3252 GCA_033812735.1 Hyphomicrobiaceae bacterium
TCAGCGCCACATGATGCCCGATCCTGTCCGTTTTCCCGTCATTATGCGATCTTGTCCGAATCGCCGTTACAGGTCCAGAGTTAACGGACATATTCCTGTTGGCCGCCAGAGGACCGTCTGACGGACAAGGACGCGGAAGGAGATAGTGCTTGGCGAGACGGCGACTGGTGAGCGCGGAAATCTGGGCAGGGCATTATGGCGCGCCGCTCGATGAGCGCGAGATTGCGCGGCACTATACGCTGACCGGTGACGACCTGGAAATTGTCGGCCGCCGTCGCGGCGATGCCACCCGGCTCGGCTACGCGATGCTCCTACTCTATATGAGATGGCCTGGCCGTGCGCTGGAAGCGGGTGAAGTCCCGCCCGCTCCTGTGCTCGCCTATGTGGCGCAGCAACTCGGCGTCGCGCCCGAAGCCTTCGCGGACTATGCCCATCGGGACCAGACCCGTCGCGAACATCTCGTTGAAATCCGACGATCGCACGGGTTCAGGATTTTCGACCGCAAGGCTTTCCACGAAGTTGTCGCATTCTCGATCCCGATCGCACAGACCATCGTCCACCCCGGCCAGATGGCGGGGGTCATCGTTGACGAACTTCGGCGCCGGCAGATCCTCCTGCCTTCTTCATCGGTTCTCGAAGCGGTACTCCGGCGTGCTCGCCAGCAGGCCGAACAGCTTACCTATGAAGTGCTCACGAACGGCCTGCGGCCCGATACGCTGCAGGGGCTGGACGATCTGCTGGCCCGACGAACAGGGCAAGCCGCGACATGGCTATCCTGGCTGCGCAATGCACCACAGTCGCCGGCAGCGCGCAACATCCTACGCCTGATCGAACGGCTCACTCATATCCGCGCGCTGGATCTCGATCGCGCCCGTGCCGACATGATCCCGGCTTTGACTTTTGACAGGCTGGCGGACGAAGGCAGCCGGATCACACCCCAGCACCTTGGCGAACTCAATGCCCTGCGCCGCCATGCGACGCTGGCGGCGCAGGGCATCCGTCTTGAGGAAAGCCTGACCGATGCCACCCTGACGATGTTCGACAAGCTGTTGGGCAGCATGTCGCGTCGCGCCGAGAACCGGACCCGTGACAAAGCCCTCAAGACGGTGCGCGAGTTGCAAGGCCATCTCCGGACGCTCACAGGGTCTTGCCGCATTCTCATCGAAGCGCGCACCAACGGTGTGGACTCTCTGGCGCAGATCGAGGCGCTGGATTGGCAGCGCTTCGCCGTGGCGGTCGCGCGGGCCGAAGTACTCGGGCGACCGGAAACCGTCGATCGCACCGCTGAATTGATCGAGCGGCATCGCACGGTGAAGCTCTTTGCCGGTGCCTTTCTCAACACCTTCGAATTTCGCGGCGCCGGTGCGGTGCAGGGACTCCTGTCGGCGCTTACCATCATCGCGGAGCTATACCGGACCGGCAAACGGCGCTTGCCTGATCGCGTGCCGCTGCGCTTTGTGCCCTCCGCATGGCGGCCGTTCGTCCTGCGGGACGGCATCGTCGATCGCGCCGCCTATGAACTATGCGCCTTGTCCCAGCTACGGGAGCGGTTGCGAGCGGGAGACATATGGGTCTCGGGAAGCCGCCAGTTCCGCGATTTCGATAGCTACCTCATCCCGCCGGCCACCTTCGACGCGCTTCGCGAGAAGGGGCCGTTGCCGCTCGCCATCGAAACGGACTTCGATCGTCATATCGAGGAAAGGCGCGCCAGGCTCGACACGGCGATCGAACAGGTGACGGTCCTCGCCCGACAGGGCGAGCTGCCCCAGGTCAGGCTTGACGAAAGCGGCCTTATCATCTCGCCGCTGAAAGCGGCAACGCCACCCGCCACCGAGATTGCCCGTCGCGCTGCCTATGACCGACTGCCGCGCGTGAAGATCACCGATCTCCTGCTTGAGGTCGATGCCTGGACCGGGTTCAGCGAATGCTTCATCCATCGGCGTTCGGGCCGGGAGGCCGACGACCGCAATGCGCTGCTCACCGTCATCCTTGCCGATGGCATCAATCTCGGCCTCACACGCATGGCGGAAACCTGCCGAGGCGCAAGCCTGCGCCAGCTCGCCCATCTCCACGACTGGCACATCAGCGAGGCCGCCTATGGTGAAGCGCTGGGAAGGCTGATCGACGCCCATCGCGCCATGCCGCTCGCCGCGCTGTGGGGAGACGGCACCACCTCGTCGAGCGACGGACAGCAATTCCATGCCGGGGGCCGTGGCGCCGCAATCGGCGACATCAACGCGCGCAGCGGCAACGAACCGGGCGTTGCCTTCTACACCCATGTCTCGGATCGATATGACCCCTTCGCGACCCGGGTAATCGCGGCGACCGCCGGCGAAGCTCCCTATGTGCTGGATGGCTTGCTGTATCAGCAGACCGGCCTGACAATCGAGGAGCACTACACCGATACAGGCGGTGCATCGGACCATGTGTTCGGCCTTATGCCCTTCTTCGGCTACCGCTTCGCGCCGCGCCTGCGCGACATCAAGCAGCGTCGTTTGCACCTCCTTCCCGGCCAGGAAGCCGGCCCCTTGCTTGCCGTCATGACAGCCGAACCGATCGCATTGGGTCATGTCGCGGCGCATTGGGATGAACTGCTGCGGTTCGCCACATCGATACGCACCGGCACCGCCACCGCTTCGGCGATGCTTCGCCGCCTGTCCGCCTATCCGCGACAGAACGGACTGGCCCTCGCGATGCGCGAGCTGGGCCGCCTCGAACGCTCGATCTTCATGCTCGACTGGCTGCGCGACATTGATCTGCGCCGGCGTACCCAGGCGGGCCTCAACAAGGGCGAGGCCCGCAACGCGCTCGCACGCGCGCTCTTCTTCAACCAGCTCGGCGAATTGCGTGATCGGCGGTTCGAGAACCAGACCTATCGCGCCTCCGGCCTCAACCTGCTCGTCGCCGCCATCATCCTGTGGAACACCCGCTATCTCGAAGTGGCGCTGGCTGATATCGGCACGCCCGACGAAATCGCACGTCACGTCGCGCCATTGGGCTGGGAACATATCTCGCTCACCGGCGACTATAGCTGGAATGTTGAAGATCGGCCCGATCCGGATGTCCTGCGGCCACTGCGCGCCATCAGTTCGTTGCTCGCCGCGTAACGTTCACCATACGTTCGCGCTTAGCGTGCGGATGCGTCACTTTCGTGTAGTCACCCCCGCAGGGCCTTGCCCAGGAACCGCTTCGCTGCCTTGGCGCTGCGGGTCGGCGACAGGTAGAAATCGATCGTGTCGCCCCGCTTGTCGA
>JAPXTA010000229.1:3262-4029 GCA_033812735.1 Hyphomicrobiaceae bacterium
CTACTGGCGCAGGCCGGCCCGCTCGACGACGCCGGCGTTGTGCTGACCTACCGCTGTCACCGGCTCATAGGCCCGCCCTTCCCGCGCGGCCACCTGCTCGGCCCGCCGCTCTATCGCCATCGCGCTCGGCCCCATGTGCGCGGTCGGCTCCTGCTCGATCCCGCGCCGCTGGTGGCTGCGGTGATCGACCTGCGCGTCGATCCCGGCGCGCTCGAGCGCGACATTCTGCATTTCGGCCCAACGCTCCCGCCACCGCTCGACCTCGCCGCTCTGCTTCTGGTCCAGCTCGCGCGTCTTTTCCCCCAGCCCCTCCGGGCCAAGGCGGCGTGTCGTCGTCAACAGGTGGGCATGGTGATTGCGCTGGTCGCCCTCGCGACCAGGTGCATGGATCGACACGTCCACCGCCACCCCATGCCGCTCGCTGATTTCCCGCGCGAGGCCCAAGGCCAGCTCCCGGCGCTCGTCGGCCGACAGCTCGACGGGCAGCGCGATTTCATATTCGCGGGCGACGGTCGAGTTCTTGCGCGTCTCGGCCAGCTCGGCGGCGTTCCAGAGCGCCGCCCGATCGCTGGCCCACGCCGGGGCATCGGCGGGCACCACCAGCGCGCTATGCTCGACGCCCTGCTTGCGGGTGTAATCGTGGACGAGGCCGGTTCGCTCGTCCGTGATTTCGACGCCCGCACGATAGGCCGCCGCCGCCGTCGCGCTGCGACCGGCGGAACGGCCTATCGCCTTCACCGCAAGATGGAAGCTCGCCATCGCCGCGC
>JAPXTA010000230.1:0-3976 GCA_033812735.1 Hyphomicrobiaceae bacterium
TGGCGTGGCAGGTAGCCAGCTTACGTACGGCGCTATTTGTTCTTCTCGCGTTGTTGGGTGTTGGCTTTCTCGGTGCGTGGCCGGAAAGGGGCTCCGTGGGCATTTCTACATTAATACACGCTAAGGGAATTTGAAGTTGTTTGGATTGAAGCGGTTAGCCCGGATTGGCCTGAAGCGTTCGAGGGGTCGGTCAATTTCGTTCCAGAGGTAGTCGCCGGTGAGCGCGATATGCGCCCATGGTAGTGGTGCGACCTGGGAGAGCAGCTCGTCCGGAATGATAATACCCTGACTGCTGATATAATCGACAGCACGGCTGAGATAGACAGTGTTCCACAGGATGATGGCGTTGACGACGAGGTTAAGACCGGACGCGCGGTAAGCCATGGTTTCGGCGACGCGGTTGCGCAATTCGCCGAGCTGGTGGAGGAAGATGGCGCGTGCGAGAGCATGACGGCTTTCACCCTTGTTGAGGATCGCATGCGATCTGCGGCGCAGTTTCGTATCGAGCAGCCAGTCGCAGATGAAGATCGAGCGTTCTATCCGGCCCATTTCGCGCAGGGCCTGGTTCAGCCGGTTTTGTCGCGGCGACGCTGCCAGCTTCTTGAGGATGACGGAAGGCGGCACCAAACCTGCAGCGATCGAAGCCTTCAGCCGCAAGACCTCATCCCAGTGGTGCTCGACGACATCCATGTTGACGGTTCCAGCGATCAGCGCGTCGAGCGGTTCGTAAGCCGGATCGCGATCAATGACAAAGAGCCTGCGATTGCCGAGATTGCGGATACGGGGAATGAGCCTGTAGCCAAAGGCGTGGAACATGGAGAACGTCGTTTCGGTGGCGCCAGCGGTATCGGTTGCGTGCTCATAGATTTCGACGGAGCTTTCGTTGTGAAGGAGGCCGTCGAGAACGTAGGGGGCTTCGCCCTCGGATGCCTGGATCATGCGGGAGAAGAAGGAAGCAAAACGGTTGGACAGGAAGCCATAGATCGACGCCCCCGGTCGCTTGCCGTATTTTGCATTGTAGTCGAGGCTGGCTTCGCCACGCCCGCCAGCCGGAAAGAACTGTCCGTCCGAGGAGGAGATATGGCCGTCACCCCAGATCGCGGCAAAGGGATGGGCCTGCTGCGCATCGACCAGCACGGCGGTCGCCGTGGCGTAGGTTTCCGATCGCATATGCCTGTCCACCATCAGCATCATCTGGTGGATCGTGACGCCGCGTGAGCTTTCCGCCATACGTTCGGCTCCGGCATTGGTGGCGTCGGCAAGGATCGCTGCCATCAGCGCTGCCTCGTCGTTTGCCGTCTCACCGGTACGATAATGCGTGAAGCTGTCGAGGAATTTGGTCCAGCTTTGCACCTCGGCAAGCAGGCTGGTGATCCTGATCCGTGGCACCAGAACATATAGTCGGCGGCTGAGCGCGACGATGCTGTCGCGCTCCTCCTCGCGGATCGGCGAGATCGACAGGCCCTTGTCGGAAATCGCTGCATCCGGAATAGCATTGGCAGCCGCCGCCTTTGCCAGCTCTTTCAGCTTCGCATCGAGCGTGGCGGTCCGTTCTGCTCGCCATTCGGCAAAGCTGTCGGGGAGTGCGAGCCCGAGCCGCCCCTCGGCGCGCATCAGCTCGAAGATCGGCCGAGGCAGAAGATAATCCTCGAAACTGCGCCATGCCCGGCTGCCTTCGACCCAGATGTCACCGGCCCTCAGACGCTCTCGCAGGTGAACGAGGACCGCCACTTCCCAGGCGCGCAGGTCGATATCGGCACTGTTCGGGCGCACGCAGCGTCGCCATTTGCGGGTCAGAAAGGCGAGCGGCACCTGCGCCGGCAATTTCCGGCCGCCATAGAGCGCGCGCAGATGGTCCACTGCTACAAGGATCGGATCATCAGCACGAAACGACCGGAACGAGAACGTGCGGAACATCAGTCTGCCCAGCTTGCGCAACGATTTGTGCCGCTTGATGAGCTCGTCGAATTCGTTACTGCGATCAGGGTGGACGACAGATCTGGCTGCCGCCATGCTGGCGACCAATCCGTCCCAGCCGAGGGAGGCTGCGATCGCCGATGCAAGATCGGTTTTGCTCGCACGAGCGGCCAGAAGCGCCTCGCCGAGCTTGAGATGCTCAAGCGCCACCCCATCAAGAACCTCGGCCTCTTTTAGCCGGCGTTCCGTGCGGCTGATCTCGGCCTTGCGGCGGTTGCTCCCAATCATTTTGCAGAACATGTCGATCGTCAGGTCGGTGATCGACGCCTGTCTCTCGATGACGAAGGCGGCCAGCGTGGCGTAGCGACGTTCGGATGTCAGGCGTCGTATCTCCCGGGCATGCAGAATGCGTGCATCCCTGGCGATGATGCCGTAGCGATTGGCATGGATCGTCTTGCGACGGTCGTCGGGAATGGCGGCTGAGCGCAATACCTCGAGGCGGGCGATCAAGCCTTTGAGGTTCTTCAGCTTCGCCCCTTCAGGTGCTTCCGCAATCCAGCCAAGGTGGCTCCGATCGCCGGCCCGCTCAGCGAGGAGCTGATCAAGCGCCTCGATCGAAGGCTGCTCCAGATCCCGGATCAATTCGCGATAGGCTTGTCGACGCGCCGCCGCCCGGCCGGCCAGTGCCAGACGGATCAGCAGCTCCGGCATAGGAACGAGCAACTTTCGTTCCTTCAAGGCTTCGATCACGGCCTTGGCGATCGGCGCACCTTGTTCAGTGGCCGCCGCCTCGCGTGCCGCCGCCGTTATCAACTCGCGATAGTCACTCGTCCGGACAGGCTGAAGCTCCAGTGCAGAGACGATCTCGCGCGCGTGTTCCCGGCGCGTTTCGTCGCGCTGGGCGTAGAACTCGAACACTGCAGGGTCGATGCCCAGCTGGTCGGCGACAACAGAGACAACCGCCTGAGGTGGAACTTCGCCTATTCGCAGCAGACGGCCCAGATCACGCACCAGTGCGAGTTGGATCGCAAAGCCAAGCCGATTATGCGACCGGCGATGCTCCTTGACGAAGACAATATCCTCGGAAGTCAGTGCATAGCGCGCTTGCGCATCTTCATAAGCTTCGGGTGGTTCGAATAAAACGGCACGCGATTGCTCATCGAGAAACGCCATCAGCCACGGTCACTCGTCAAACTACGGTTTCGGGCGTGCCGGTCTTGCCGGGGCCTGTCCATCCAGTCCGCTTCAACGTGTCGATCAAGGTCGAGCGCGCCACCTTGAACGTCCGGCACACGGACGCCTTGCTGGCGCCAGCTTCCAAAGCAGCTAGAACCTGCTCGACCTTTTCCGCATCGATCGTTGGAGGTCTCCCGCCCTTACGGCCACGTCGGCGAGCCGCCGCCAGGCCGGCATTGACCCGCTCGGTGATCAGCACTCTCTCGTATTCTGCAAGCGAGCCGAACAGGTTGAACAGAAACGCGCCGTGCGAATTCGTGGTGTCGATCGCCTCCGTGAGAGATCGGAAGGCGACACCACGTTCCTTCAAATCCTCGACGATGCGGATCAAGTGGGAGAGTGACCGGCCTAACCGATCTATCTTCCAGATGACCAGGACATCGCCTTCGCGCAATTCGCCGAGGCATGCCTTCAGACCCGGCCGGTCATCACGCGCTCCGGAAGCGCGATCCTGATGGAGATGGCGCTCATCGACCCCGGCCGCGAGCAGGGCATCGCGCTGCAAGGCAACCGACTGGCGCTCGTCACTACTCGATACCCGCATGTAACCGATCAACATGTGCGACAAACCTCAAATCAGGTGTTGCCGCACAGCCTAACATTCCGACAGGGTTTGTCGCGCAAAAAATGGCCCTATTGCGTGGCCAGTTTGCCCCGCGATCACGGTGAGCGGAAATCATGTGTTTCCCGTCACCTGCAAAATGCCCTTAGCGTGTATTAATGTAGAAATGACCACAGAGCCCCATCCCGCTCATGACTGGTACTAACAGGAACAGCGCTCTCTATGGCCGTCGAATTCTGACTACATGTACGCTTGGCCGGA
>JAPXTA010000231.1:0-3915 GCA_033812735.1 Hyphomicrobiaceae bacterium
GTCGGGGCTCCGTGGGCATTTCTGCAATAATACCCGCTAAGGGAAAGCGAAGTTGTTTGGATTGAAACGGTTAGCGCGGATCGGCCTGAAGCGTTCGAGGGGTCGGTCAATTTCGTTCCAGAGATAGTCGCCGGTGAGTGCGATATGAGCCCAGGGAAGTGGTGCGACTTGGGAGAGCAGCTCGGCGGGAATATCGATGCCCTGGGTGCGGACATAATCGACAGCGCGGCTGAGATAGACGGTGTTCCACAGGATAATGGCGTTGACGACGAGGTTGAGACCTGACGCCCGATAGGCCATGGTTTCCGCCACGCGGTTGCGCAGCTCGCCAAGCTGGTGGAGGAAGACCGCCCGGGCAAGGGCGTGACGGCTTTCACCCTTGTTGAGGATGGCATGCGATCTGCGCCGGAGCTTGGTGTCGAGCAACCAGTCGCAGATGAAGATCGAGCGTTCAATCCGGCCCATTTCGCGTAGCGCCTGATTGAGCCGATTTTGCCGAGGCGATGCGGCAAGCTTCTTGAGGATGACGGACGGCGGCACGAGGCCCGCGCCAATCGATGACTTCAGCCGCAAGACCTCATCCCAGTGCTGCTCTATGACATCCATGTTGACGGCTCCCGAGATCAGCGCCCCGAGCGGGTCGTACGCCGCGTCGGGATCGATGACGAAGAGCCTGCGATTGCCGAGATTGCGGATACGAGGAATGAGCCTATAGCCGAAGCCATGGAACATAGCGAATGTCGTTTCGGTCGCGCCGGCGGTATCGGTTGCATGCTCATGGATTTCGACGGAGCTTTCGTTGTGAAGGAGGCCGTCGAGCACGTAGGGCGCTTCGCTCTCGGACGCCTGGATCATCCGGGAGAAGAAGGAGGCGAAACGATTGGACAGGAAGCCATAGACCGAAGCACCTGGTCTTTTGCCGTATTTTGCATTGTATTCGAGGCTGGCTTCACCGCGCCCGCCTGCCGGAAAGAACTGCCCGTCCGAGGAGGAGATATGACCGTCGCCCCAGACCGCGGCGAAGGGATGAGCCTGCTGCGCATCGACCAGCACGGCGGTCGCCGTAGCATAGGTTTCCGAGCGCAGATGCCTATCTACCATCAGCATCATCTGGTGGATCGTGACGCCGCGTGAGCTTTCCGCCATGCGTTCAGCACCGGCGTTGGTGGCGTCGGCAAGGATAGCGGCCATCAGCGCCGGCTCGTCGTTCGCCGTCTCGCCGGTGCGATAGTGTGTGAAGCTGTCAAGGAACCTGGTCCAGCTGTGGACCTCGGCAAGCAGGCTGGTGATCCTGATCCGGGGAACGAGGATGTAAAGACGCCGGCTGAGCGCGACGATCCCGTCACGCTCCTCCTCGCGGATCGGGGAGACCGACAAACCCTTGTCGGAAATAGCCGCATCCGGAATGGCGTTGGCGGCCGCCGCCCTTGCCAGCTCTTTGAGTTTCGCGTCGAGCGTGGCGGTGCGTTCGGCTCGCCATTCGGCAAAGCTGTCAGGGATGGCAAGCCCGAGCCGGCCTTCGGCGCGCATCAGGGCAAAGATCGGTCGAGGCAGAAGATAATCCTCGAAACTGCGCCATGCTCGGCTGCCATCAACCCATATGTCACCGGCCCGCAGGCGCTCCCGAAGGTGAACGAGTACCGCCACTTCCCAAGCCCGAAGGTCGATGGTGACACCGTCCGAGCGCACACGTCGCCGCCACTTGCGCGTCATGAACGCGAACGGCACCTGCGCGGGTAGTTTCCTGCCACTGTAGAGCGCACGCAGATGATCCACTGCCTTCAAAACCGGATCATCGGGACGAAACGACCGGAAAGAGAACGCGCCGAACATGAGCCTGCCCAGCTTTCGCAGCGATTTGTGCCGCTCTATGAGCTCATCGAATTCGTCGCTGCGATCGGGGCGCACGACGGACCTGGCTGCGGCCACGCTGGCGGTCAATCCGTCCCAGCCGAGTGAGACTGCAATTGCGGATGCGAGATCGGTGTTGTTCTCACGGGCGGCCAGAAGCGCCTCGCCAAGCTTGAGATGATCGAGCGCCACCCCATCAAGAATCTCGGCTTCTTTCAGCCGGCGTTCTGTGCGGCTCAGTTCAGCCTTGCGCCGGGTGCTGCCGATCAGTTTGCAGAACATGTCGATCGCAAGGTCGGTGATTGCCGCCTGCCTCTCGATGACGAACGCCGTCAGCGTGGCGTAGCGGCGCTCGGATGTAAGGCGTCGTATCTCACGGGCATGCAGAATGCGGGCGTCCCGGGCGATGATGCCATAGCGGTTGGCATGGATCGTTTTACGTCGCTCATCGGAAATCGCCGCCGAACGCAGAACCTCAAGCCGGGCAATCAGGCCCTTGAGGTTTTTCAGTTTCGTCCCCTCCGGCGCTTCCGCAATCCAGCCGAGATGGCTCCGATCGCCGGACCGATCGATGAGAAGCTGATCAAGCGCCTCGATGGACGGTTGCTCCATGCCCCGGATCAAGCCGCGATAAGCCTGTCGTCGCGCTGCCGCCCGGCCCGCCATCGCCAGACGTATCAGCAGTTCCGGCACAGGAACGAGCAGCTTCCTCTCCTTCAGGGCTTCGATCACGGCCTTGGTGATCGGCTCGCCTTGTTCGGTAGCGGCTGCCTCGCGTGCCGCCGCGGTGATCAGGGATCGATAATCGCTCGCCCGGACGGGCCGGAGATCCAGTGCGACGACAATCTCCCGCGTATGTTCTCGACGGGTTTCCTCCCGCTGGGCATAGAGTGCGAACACCGCAGCGTCGATGCCCAACTGGTCGGCGACAACGGAGACGACTGCCTGAGGCGGAACTTCCCCAGCGCGGAGCGGACGACCGAGATCACGCACCAGGGCGAGTTGGATGGCAAAACCCAGACGATTATGCGATCGGCGATGCGCCCTGGCGAAAGCGATGTCCTCAGCGGACAGCGCATAGCGCGCGAGGGCCTCTTCATAAACATCGGGTGGGTCGAACAGAACGGTGCGCGACTGCGCGTCGAGGAAGGCCATCGGTCACACCCGCTCTCAAACTGGGGGAGCAGGCTCATCTTCTTTGCCCGGTCCGGTCCATCCGGTTCGCCGCAATGTATCGATGAGAGTCGAGCGCGGCACCTTGAATGTCCGACACACCGACGCCTTGCTGGCGCCGGCTTCCAGCGCCGCCAGAATCTGCTCAACCTTTTCGGTGTCGATCGTCGGTGGCCTACCGCCCTTGCGACCGCGCCGGCGTGCCGCCGCCAGTCCAGCGTTGACCCGCTCCGTGATCAGCACTCTCTCGTATTCGGCGAGCGTGCCAAACAGGTTGAACAGGAACGCACCGTGCGAATTCGTCGTGTCGATAGCTTCCGTCAAAGAGCGGAAGGCGACCCCGCGCATCTTCAGATCCTCAACGATTCTGATCAGGTGGGAGAGTGATCGGCCCAGACGGTCGAGCTTCCAAACGACCAGCACGTCACCCTCGCACAATTCCGCAAGGCAAGCCTTCAGCCCCGGCCGATCGTCGCGCGCGCCCGAAGCGCGATCCTGATGCAGGTGACGCTGATCGACCCCGGCCGCGAGCAGGGCGTCGCGCTGCAAGGCAACCGACTGCCGCTCATCACCGCTCGATACCCGCATGTAACCGATCAACATGCACGACAAACCTCAAATTCCGTGTTGCCGCACAGTCTCACATTCCGACAGGGTTTGTCGCGCAAATAATTGCCCAGTCACCCCGTCGATTTCGACCCGCCGAACCGCTACGCGGAAATCATCCGTTTTCCGTCACGCCAAAAATCTCTTAGCGGGTAATATTGCAGAGATTCCCACGGAGCCCCATATCCGCTAGAGCATCGGCCTGGCGCAGCGTTTGCGCGGCAGGCGTCAGCCAGCCGGTAAGCGCTTTCACGTCCGCGGGCACAAAAGGACGCATCTTCATCC
>JAPXTA010000232.1:0-3822 GCA_033812735.1 Hyphomicrobiaceae bacterium
GATAAGGAGGGCGGCGACTACACGATGGACCACACCGCCGGTGTATTTCTTTTCCACCCCGATGGGCGCTTCGCCAGCATCATCGACTTTCATGAAGACCGGCGCTTCGCCGTTCCAAAAATCCGCCGAACCCTCAGTTGAAAGGTCATTCTGCCAGATGATCCGCTCCGCATTTCTGATCCTTGCTCTCGCGTCATTCGCCCCGCTCCAGGCAGTGGCCGATCCTCCGACGGCGCATTTGCCAGCGGCATTCGAAGCCACAATAGCCCCCGGTGACACTTTGGACAGCGTCCTTGGTCACGCAGGGATCCCCGCGACGATCCGGGCTGAAGCTGCACTGGCACTTTCGGGAGTCTATGACCTGACCGACCTGCGACCTGGTCACCGGATCGAATGGACTGCGGCGTCTGGGGATCCAGCATCGCTGACACGCCTGTCGCTCTTCGTGGAAGATGGTGTGGAGATCGCTCTCACCTTCGACGGGCCGATCGCGGCACGACGGCTTGACCGACCGGTTCGTGAGACGGACCGGCGGGAGACCTTGACCCTCGACGGAACCCTTTACGACGCCTTGATGGCGCGAAATGCACCGGAACGCTTTGCAGTTGACCTTACTGCACTTCTTGCGGGCCAGGTCGATTTCAGGCGCGACCTCAAAGGCGGAGAGAACTTCGCGCTGGTCTGGCAGGAAGATCAGCTTCCCGATGGCAGCATCGCGGGAGAGCCGCGCCTAAGTTACGCACGGCTGGAGCTTAGTGATCGCGTCCTCGAACTCGTTGCGACCGAAGCCGCCGGCCCGGTCATCGTCTTTGAAGATGGCGAAGCCGTGCAGCGTTCAGCGGCACCCATCCTTGGTGCACGACTGTCGTCCGTCTTTGGGCGCCGGAACCATCCCGTGTTGGGTGGGGTTCGCATGCATACCGGCATCGATTACGCGGCACCCGTGGGGACCGAAGTCTCGGCGACAGGCGCCGGGCGGGTGATCTTTGCGGGCACGATCCGTGGCTATGGCACCACGATCGACATCGATCACGGCGGCGGGGTCGTCACGCGCTATGCACATCTTTCCGAAATTGCCGAAGGCGTTCGCGAGGGGACGCGTGTCAAGGCTGGAGACGAGATTGGCGCGGTCGGCGCGACAGGTCTCGTGAGCGGCCCCAACCTTCACTACGAAGTTCGTGTCGACGGCAGACCGGTCGATCCTAAAGACCAGGACGCCTTGCCGGAACAGGAGATGGGACCGTTCAACTACCTGGGGTCATGCGGCACGCTGAAAGAGCGGTACAGGCACGAATGGCGAAATGATGGTCTGCCTTGGTCGTACTGGCGGCCTGTAGGCGAGTCGTTCCGCAAGATCGCCATTGGCAAGGGCAACGCGAACTTGAAGGAGCAGGTTTGCCCCGCGTACTGACCAGCGCATTTGCTGCTTCTTGACCATCCGCCTTGCGACAAGATTGTTGACGTTCGCTTCAGCGGGCGTGGAGGCGATCCGCCTCCCTTCGCGATATCTCGCGCCATAGTTGGTGATCGAACCGCGGTTTTGCTCAATGTAGATGCGCAAGTTCAACAGACCGCCTCGTAGCGGGACGATCGCGGAGCTGCCCTGTTCATCTGCCTTCAGTTCGTGAAACAGGCGACCGATCAGGTCAATTGCCCTGTCTGTTTGACCAATCCAAAGACGCCACCTCACCGCTGCTATGTCTTCCAAAAGCTCCTCCCGCTCGTTCGGCGGCAGCCTCCGCGCCAACCACCTGGCAGTCTGCTCGATTGGTCGCAGCTTCATGGCAATGTGAAACCAGTCGAGGATGTGCGTGGCTGGCTGTGGTAGCGCTGACTTCAGGCGTTTCAGACAGTCTTCAGCATCGGAAATCACAGTGATTTCGCCTTTGCCTTCGTATCCAAGTCGTTTGAGGGCGAGCAGCCCTTCCGCGCGCATTCTCTTTCGCGAGGTGCCGGAAAACGCGAACAAGATTCCTCGGTCGGATCCGACCCCGCCACGACTTGCATGACAAATGACTGCTTCGAAACTTCGCGTTTCATGGCCGCGGACTTGCGGGATGTGAGCAGTATCGATGCTGAGGACAAACTCCCGTTCAAGGTCTCCAGCCAGCGGCAACTCGCGTTGACGACGTTCCTGCGTGTCAACTTGTTCAAAGAACATGCGCTGTTCTTCCTTTTCTTCCAGTCGCTTACCAATTGACAATGTGCGATGTCGCAGAGTCGTGTGCCGAGTTGGCGTCTGCCCAGGTAGAAAATCGGCCATAACTTCCGCCGCTGCCCGGTAGGGCATAAGTGCGCCGAGCTTAGCAGTAAGCGTCATCAGCTCAGCCGTTGCTCGGTTAGGGCAGAGCTCTGAAACCGGAGCGATTGTGAAATCAACACCGGGCATGCAGCGGCGGCAGGGGTACAGCCGCGGGCTCTCCACGGTGACAGCGCCGTAAACCGTCTGGATCGTTCTGGTCGAATAGTCCTTGATCGGTCGCGTTCCGCCACATCCCTGGCAGTGACGTCGGAACAGAACATAAAGGGCGCATTGCTGCTCGACGATGTGCCGCTGAAGCGAGGCCATTATTGCTTTGCCTTCTTCGATCGACAGGCCGAGGCTACCAGTGGCCAGATCATCGAGGCTCTTCTCGATCTCAAATTCGAAACGTTGGCCTCGCGTGATTTCGTCTGAACCCTCAATACTGATTTTCCAGCGCATCCTGCCTCTCCTTTGCCAAGACTGGCAAAGAGTAGAGCCCGCTTCGGCAAACAATGCACCCCAGGGAATTGAACGGTCTCGTGCCACTTTGACTCTTAACATGGGAGTTTTGACGCTAATTCTGGAATAAGGTGGACGCGTGCATTCTTGGTGAAGGCCCCCGCAGACCCAGAGCTGGAACTCGGTCAAATCGAAAGCGCGGAACGCTCCCGCCGCGCAGCTGTACTGCAGAGTCTGCAGGCCTCGGTCACGCAAGGCAAATGCTCGAAGTCGGCTGCTGTCAAAGATGCTGCGTGGGAGTTGGGTGTTAGTACGACCACTGTTTGGAGGTTGCTGCGCAAGTTTCTCGATGGCGAAGGTCGCGCGAGTTCACTTGCACCCGGACAGCGCGGGCGGCCGAAAGGGCTGTCGCAGGTATTGGCACCTGTCGAGGCACTTATAGAAGAACATCTCCGTCTCTATTACTTGAAGCACGAACGGGCAAGCTTGGCACGCGTTGTCGCGGAAATTCGAGTAGCTTGTAGGATCGAAGGGCTGCCGTCACCCGCCCGTCGGACCATCCAGCGTCGGCTTGATGCGATAGATGCTTGCGAAGTCCTGAAGGCGCGATCCGGTGCCAAAGCAGCGAGACAAAAATTCGCGGCTGTAACAGGAGCCAATAATGCGGAACTCCCGCTTGAGGTCGTGCAGATCGACCACACACCTGCCGATGTCATCCTCGTGGATAGTTTCGAGCGCAAAACAATTGGTCGGCCTTGGGTAACGCTGGCGATCGACATAGCGACGCGGATGATCACAGGATATTATGTCGGTCTCGACGCGCCGTCGCGCCTGTCAATTGCGCTGTGCCTAACACGGGCAGTGGCGCCAAAGGCCGATCTATTGGCAGAAATCGGGACTAAGGCCCCTTGGCCTGCACAAGGAAAACCTCACAAAATACATGTAGACAATGGCAGCGACTTTCGATCCCGCGCTTTTCAAGCGTCCTGCGCTGAATGGGGGATCGATCTTACGTTTCGTCCTCCGGGGAGCCCGCATTTCGGCGGCCATATCGAACGTTTGATCGGCACGATGATGGGGGCGGTTCATCTTCTTCCGGGAACGACTCAATCTACCGT
>JAPXTA010000233.1:0-3757 GCA_033812735.1 Hyphomicrobiaceae bacterium
GACGACCTCATTCATGGCAACAACTTCGGATCGCCCGCTGGCGGCTCGGCGACGGCCGATGCCGATCTGCTCAATGGCAATAACGGCAACGATATTCTCATCGGCAGGGGAGGTTCCGATACGCTCAATGGCGGCGGCGACAACGATACCCTTTTCGGTGGGGTTGGCGCCGACAGTATATCAGGCGGGATCGGCAGCGACATTTTGTACGGCGACCGCTTTGGCTATCAAGCCGGGATCGATAGCGGCACACTTGTCACTGCTGCGGATGGTAACGGCAACGACACCCTCGATGGTGGGGCGGGCGATGACATCATGGAGGGTGGCGATGGCAGCGACACCTACAATGTAGACAGCCTCGCAGATATCGCTTTGGAAACCAATTCGTCGTCAGCTACAGGCGGAACAGACACGGTGGTTTCGACCGTGAGCGGATACTCACTTGGCGTGAACATCGAAAATCTGACCCTAACTGGTCCAGGAACGCTCAACGGTACTGGCAATGGGCTCGGCAATTTGATCCGAGGCAGCGTAGGCGCCAATAACGTGAGTGGCTTGGGTGGCCATGACACCATTGTCGCCGGTGCGGGTAACGACACCATCGATGGCGGAGACGGCAACGACAAGCTCTACGGTCAAGGCGACAACGACAGCATCAATGGCGGCGCCGGCGAGGACATCGTTGCGGCGGGCATCGGCAACGACACGGTCAACGCAGGAGCGGATATCGATTTCGTGCTCGCCGAAGAAGGTGACGACAGCGTCACAGGCGGCGACGCACGCGACCTGCTCTATGGGCAGGCCGGCAACGATTCGCTCTACGGTGACGCAGCCGACGACTTCATCTCGGGCGGCGACGACAATGATCTGCTCGTCGGCGGCACCGGCCTCGACGTACTGTTCGGTGATGCCGGTAACGACATCGGCTACGGCGAAGCCGACCGCGACTGGGTCTATGGCTTCGCCGGCAACGACACGCTCTACGGCGGTCTCGGTGACGACGTCATCGGCGGCTCAGATGGGCTTGACGAGCTGCACGGCGACGGCGGCGCGGACGCGATCTTCGGCGAAGCCGGCAACGACACGATCTTCGGTGACGGTGGCTTCGACTACATTGTCGGCGGCGGCGGCGTGAACACGATCTCGCTCGGTGCCGGTCTCGACATCGTGCAGAGCACCCTCGGCGAAGGCGGCACGCAGCGCGTCAGCGATTTCGGCATTGCCGACTTCGACCAAGTCTGGCTCGTCGGCTGGGGCTTCGCCAATACGGCGGCCGCACTTGCGGCCTGCCAGCAGGTCGGCGCCGACGTCGTGCTCCAAAACGGCGCCGATCAAATTGTGCTACAGAACCTCACCGTCGGCCAGCTCAATACCTACAACTTCGTGCTGTTCTAGGTGATCTTAGCCCGGACGTCTCTCCAGTCAGCACATAAGTGCTGGGGTGACGTCTTGGCCCGAACTCTTCGTTTCAGCAAGCGCCAGTTGATGCGTCCGAACCTCCTCCGGAGTTTGTCAGCCGAGCGCGGAAGACGCGACTAACGGTTAAGCTGCCGGACACAAGATTCGGAGACCAGTACTGGTTTGACCGCGAGAGAAGGCCGATCGGCGCACCCATGCCGATTGCAGGCCTGCGACCGCGACGCGTGCGCAGACGGCAACATCGACGGTTCGACGCGGCTACTCCGATTCAAGACATGGTCGGTAGCGCGTTGCGCGCGATCGATCGCAAAGCGTTCCATGTATGGAAATGGATAGATGGGCCGGTGCGCAGTGCATCGCGAAAGTTTCTGGAGTTGTACGATCGGTATCGAGTCGACATTGATTGGGTCGAGCGCATCGACAAGGCTGCAGAACCCGGAAAACCTGTTAACGCACAATCACACTACGTCATAGATTTCATGCATTGCGAGACAATTTCATAACCGTCGCAGGATCAACCTCGCCCTCTCTCATGGCCGCTGCAATGGTCGCGCCGATAGCACCGCTGGCTCTGCGGAGTAAATCATCATCAAGATGAGCGTACCGTTGTGTCGTCGCGTCTTCGCGGTGACCGAGCAACTTGCCAATGATTGGTAGACCTAAGCCGCTCGCTGCCCCAAAGCTCGCATGGGTGTTTCGGAGGTCGTGGATCAGCACTCCATGCAGCCCGGCACGCAACCGGATTGCGCGCTATGGTCTAAGCAGGTCCAATCGCGGCTTCTCTGGATCGTCGCCAGCAATCACGTAACTGCCGAGCCTCGGCAAGCCAGCGAGCACAGCTTAGGCAGCTGCGTTGAGCACGATGGCTTTCTGACTTGTCTTCGAATCAGGGAGAAGCAGCATGCCGCATTGAAAGTCGACTTGCTCTCAGCACCGTTTCAGACTTTCGCTATGCCCTCTTCCACCAGTCCGCGCTTCTCCCACCTGAATTACGGTGCAGGCTCAAGCGAGATGGTGAGCGTACCGCTATAGCTTCCGGCGATGACCGGATTGGCCTTTCTCAAATTCACGTTGACCGCAACGGAACCACTAACAACCGAATTTGCAGCGCCTATAGAGGGCGTAGAAACCGTCTGCGGTGTCATCGATGTATTCAGAGTGACGCTTCCGCTGCTGAACGTGCTGGTCGCAGTGTAGTTGATGAAGTTGTCGAAGCCAGCACGTGGCGGAGTTGCCGATGTCGGCTGCAGAGCTTGCCCTGAAAGCCTGAGAAACGAGGGCGCTGTGCATGAACCAGACATCGAAGTGGTTTTTGCAACACCCTCATTCGGGAGGCCGTTTGGTATGTCGCCTGCCGCGAAAGCCAGTGTCGTTGCGCTTGGCGTACCGAATACGCAGGTTTTGCCGACGTTCGCCTGTGGCGTGATCGGCTGCGTTCTCTGCGTTCCTGTAGGTTGATTTAGATTGCCGATGCTTGTGATGACCACCGTGGCGTTGTCGGCATACGGGCTTCCAAGCGCTGGTTTGATCTGATTGGCTGCCACCTCCAACGTTATCGTCACTTGGTCCGATCCATTGCGGGCAGCGGTCAAGATGATGGGCGCGACGGAAGGTGGCGATCCCAGTGGCGCGAGCACACTCGTTGCCGACACCTTCATGTCGTAGTTCAGGGTGTTGGCGCCGTTGGTGAGTACTTTCGAGGTGTTTCCTGCGAGCACGTACACCCCGACTCGGCACGGATTGTTCACGCCTTGATTGTCCCGCGTGAACGTCACAGTGAACGTCTGTGTCGAGCTTATCCCGTTATAGGGGTTGTAACTGGAGATGGCCGGCGCGGCCGGCGTGACCGTGATCGTATGGTTGTTAGGATTGAGGACGGTCGCGCCGCAATTGGTCGTCCCCTGCGCAAACGCAGGATACGACAGGAGCGATAGAAAGTTGAGCGCTGCAAGCCCCGCCATCGCGCGATAGCACATTCGGACTGCCATCACCCTCTCCCATTTGGCTTGAGAGTACCGGCTTGGAACAGCCCGTCTGCGCCTTTGGGAATATCGATTATGTAGCGCGTCGGCGCGCCTTCGGTCGCCATGTCGATAATCCATTTTCCTGGCGCGAGACCGTCGGCACCAAACTTGCCTGAGCTGTTCGTAAACACGGCGACCTGCTTCTGCGGGTTATCAGCCGGATACGCGATGCCAGTTAGCAGCGAGATCGGTTCGCCGTCGGCCTTAAGGAGCGTGCCGAACGCCTGCACCGAATAGGCTGATCCAACCTCGAATTTGTAGCCGCCCCGATAGGGCGCGAATGTATCGAAGTCCCCGGCGCCGAGACTGTAGCC
>JAPXTA010000234.1:0-3646 GCA_033812735.1 Hyphomicrobiaceae bacterium
GCCGAGAAAATCGAGGTGAGTCAGTAAAGCGCTTGCACAATCAAACGCTTGAATGTCCCGGTACGCAGGCGTCAACGAAAGCGCTGCAAGAAATGCATTTGAAATCAATGCATTGCGCTCGATGTGTCGACTGCTCTTTATCTTGATGTAACTCATCGGGAAACAGGACTACACGCATTTGCACCAGCGTACACGACATCAAGCTCACATATTTCGATCGAGGGACGTAAAAACGTGAATGGGCAACGCGCTATCGGCGTAAGCGTGGCCTGCTCGCACACTTGCGCGGCGCAACAGCGGTCCTGATCTTGTGGCGTGATCACTCGCGAGGGATTCCGCCATGCCGGCCAAGATACGTGATAACCCGGACCGCATTGCATTCTGGACACGCCATGTGGCGGCGTGGATGCGTGGGCCGTTCACCATCCTTGAGTACTGCGAACGCCATGGGTTGTCGCGAGGCCAGTTCAGCCGCTGGCGCCAACGACTGCGCGAAGACCGCGAGCGTGAGGAGCGGATCGCGCTGATGCGCAAACGGCGGCGCAGGCGGATAAGCACTAGGACTAAGGCCATAAGTCCTAGTGCTAGTGTTGTGGCAGAGCGGCTGGAGCAAGACTTCGACGCGCGACTCGTGCGGCGGCGGCGCCGGTTCACCGACGACGAGAAGCGCCACATCCTTGGAGCGGTCGGGCCTGGTGCCTCCCTTTATGCGGTGGCGCAGACGTACGATTTGGCGCCGAGCGTACTCTTTCGTTGGCGCAAGGAACTGGGAAGCGGTGCCGACCGGCCGTTCATCGGATTTGCGGAGGTGTCAGTCGTGGGCGATATGCCACCATCTTCTCTGCCGGGATCTGGCGAGATCACATCGCCGCCGCCCGAGACGCAGAGGGGCGGCATGGAGATCGCGTTGACGGATGGCAAGCGTGTCCGTGTCGAACCGGGTGCCGACCCGGAGACGGTGCGGCGGCTCGTGCTGATACTCGAGGAGACCGCGTCATGATGCTCGTGCCCTCCGGCGTGAAGATCCACCTTGCACTTGGCTACACGGATATGCGGCGCGGCTTCGACGGTCTCGCCATGCTCGTCCAAGAGCATCTGAAGCAGGACCCGTTCTCGGGCCAATTGTTCGTGTTCCGCGGACGGCGTGCCGATCTGATCAAGATCCTTTACTGGGACGGCAGTGGGCTCTGCTTGTTCTCAAAGCGACTCGAGCAAGGGCAGTTCTCGTGGCCGTCGATGCAAGCGCCCGGCCAGGTTGTCCAACTTAACCGTACCCAACTCGGCATGCTGCTCGAAGGCGTGAACTGGCGGATGCCAGAGCGGCGCTGGAGACCGCAACGCGCGGGATGAGAGTCCACTCGGCCACAGCCCAATAAAACCCACACGGAATTGACCCTGGACGGATTCAACGAATCGGTGCCGCCGCGTAGTGTGTCGGCATGCGCATCAATCTCGATGACCTGCCAACCGATCCGGAGCTGCTGCAGCGGCTTGTCCGTGATCTCGTCGCGGACAAGGAGAGCCGTGACGGCGAGATCGAGAAGCTGCGCCTGATCGTCAAGCAGCTGCAGCGCCAGCAGTTCGGCCGCAGGTCCGAGAAGCTCGATCCCGATCAATTGGCGCTCGGCCTTGAAGATGTCGAAGGGGACATCGGCCGAAGCGAGGAGAAACACGCGACGGCGAGGCCGGCGCGTGCCAAGCCGGACCGGAAAGACGCGTCATCTCGCGGCGCGCTGCCGGAGCATCTGCCGCGCCACGACGTCATGATCGATGTGAGCGCGTGCGCATGTCCGTCGTGCGGCGGTGCGCTTCACGCGGTCGGTGAGACGACCAGCGAAATGCTCGATTGGGTTCCGGCGTCGCTGCGTGTGGTGCGCATTCGCCGGCCGAAGTATGGATGCCGGGGATGTGGAACCATCCATCAGGCGCCTGCCCCGGAGCGTACGATCGCCAAAGGGCTAGCGACGCCAGCGCTGCACGCGCACGTTCTGATCGCCAAGTACTGCGATCATACCCCGCTCTACCGGCAGTCGCAGATCTTCGCGCGCATGGGCGTGTCGCTCGATCGCTCGACACTGGCCGGCTGGGTCGGCGGCGCCTGCTGGTGGCTCGAAGCACTGCAAGAGCGGATCGCCGCGCACATTCTGTCGTCATCGAAGCTGTTCGCAGACGATACGCCGGTCCCAGTGCTCGATCCCGGTCGAGGGCGTACCAAAACCGGCCGTTTGTGGGTCTATGTGCGTGATGACCGACCGTGGCTAGGGCCAGATCCACCAGCGGCGCTGTACCGCTTCAGCCCTGATCGCAAGGGTGAGCGCCCGGCCGCGCATCTGGGTGGCTTTGCTGGCGTGCTCCAGGTCGACGGCTATCAGGGCTTCGAGCGGTTGACCGCCGACGGTTCGATCGTGCTTGCAGCCTGCTGGGCACACACGCGGCGGAAGTTCTACGACGTGTTCGAGGCGACGCGGTCACCGATTGCAGCTCAGGCGCTGGAGCGCATCAGCAAGCTCTACGAGATCGAAGCCGCGATCCGCGCCGAACCCGCCGACCTGCGCAAGTTGGTTCGTCAGGCGCAATCGCGCACGCTCGTCGAGGCGATGAAGCGGTGGATCGAACAAGAGCATGGACGCGTTCCCGGTCGGAGCAAGTTGGCCGAGGCAATCCGCTATGCGCTAAACCGATGGGACGCACTCACGCGCTTCATCGATGATGGCCGCATCGAGCTCGATACCAATCCCGTCGAGCGCGCGATCAGACCTGTTGCACTCGGCCGCAAGAACCATCTGTTCGCCGGTAGCGACGGCGGCGGTGCGCGATGGGCAACCGTCTCGACGCTCATCGAAACTTGCAAGCTGAACGGCGTCGAGCCCTACACCTATCTCCGCGATGTAATCACCCGGATGGTCGACGGGCATCCAGCAAGCAAGCTCGACGAGCTGCTGCCGTGGAACTGGAAACCAGTTGCCGTCAACGGTTAATCCAGTGCATTCAAGCCACGCTTACACAAACTGTTGGAGCAAGAGACCGAAATCGCAAGCAGATGCGCACGACCTCAAGACTGAGCGCGGCTTACTCGCACACTTGCGTTGCACGATGCCAGTCCCGATCCTGTGTGATCATTCGCGATGTATTCCGCCGTGCCGGCCAAGAGTGGCTTCGAACGTGGACACTACGGTGCATGCTGGTTGGCTAACCGGTCACGAATGGACGGCTGCGTGTCAACTTACCGCTTGACTGTCAGTTGGCTGCACGTTTAGCCTCATCCAGAGGTTGAGGCAGACTCGTCAGAGGGCATCAACATGCAGAGCCAAAAAGCCGCGCGATGCTGGCAGTAAGGATTGCCTTCAATACCTATAACCTGAAATTGCGCGGTCGAAGGTATGGCTAAAAGCTGTGGCACGAGACGCGCAAAACGGTCGCTAATGGAACGATACCTATGTCATCATTGGTCTGTGCATCGAACGCACGGCAAGCACGAGTTCGCATGAAGCGGAGTCTAATTCTGTTTGCAACAATTGCAATTGCCCTCGTCGCGCGAGCAGGCAGCGAAGCAATGGCATGTATTTCCGAAGGTACCCCTAAGCTAGACTTAAAACATGTAAGAGAAACTGTCGAAGTTCGTTGCGCAAATCATTCATTTAGCCCT
>JAPXTA010000235.1:0-3633 GCA_033812735.1 Hyphomicrobiaceae bacterium
CAACGCTCCGGTCGACCGGAGCGTCCACGCTAATTTCGATTACCTGCTTATTCTTACTGTACGCTGATCGACTGCCAATATGGGCAGCTGTCGCGCTGATTTTTTCCGTGCTGTGGACAGCAGTAAGGTTGGCCAGATCTATTTGGTCCATTGAGAACCTGATCGCTGCCGAAGTTTTGGTTGGCAAGCGCCAAAGAGAAGAACGCGACAAGCAGAATATTGCTGCCCAGAAGCGATAGGAAGCCTAGCCAACCGCGCCTTTGGCGCGCAGCGCTGCGATCTTGGTCGCGTCGTGTCCTGCTTCGCGGAGGATTTCGTCGGTATGCTCGCCGAGAGCGGGGGCGGGTGTGGCTTTGCGGGGCGTGACCGAGCCGAGTGAGAATGGCGCACCGATGGTGTAGGGCATCGTGGGGATCGCGGTTTCGACCACGGCACCGCAGGCGCGGGCCTGCTCGTCCTCCGGCAGGTCCTTCAACGTGAAGATCAAGCCGAACGGCAGGCCGTTGTCCTGGAACTGCTTGCGCCAATGAGCGAAGTCGTGGGCGGCGAAGATCGGATCGAGGATCGCGACGAGATCGGCCGAGTTCGCGCGACGAGACGCCGTGTCGGCGAAGAATGGGTCTTCCTGCAATTCGGGATGACCGATCGCTGTGCAGAACGGTGTCCAGGATTTTTCTTCCTGCACGATCGTCAGCTGGATCCAGCGATCGTCTTTCGTGCGGTAGGGATTCGTCAGAGCGCTTCTCGGGCGGTCGCGCGGCGGGCGTGGCGGGAGGTATGCGCCGAGCAGCGCCGCTTGAGCGCCGACCCCATTCGACCAGAGGCCGTTGGCGAGAAGATTACTTGCAACATGGGTGCCTTTGCCGGTCGACTGGCGTTGGAACAGGGCGAGCATGATCGCACCGAACAGTGCCATGCCGCTGGCGCGGTCGCCTTGTCCGGGCATGGCAACGCCTGGTGGGGCGCCCTCGTAGCGGTTGCAGTCGAGCAGGCCGGAGCGCGCGAAGTATGCGGTCGAGTCGAAGCCGAGCTGATGGGCGTCGGGTCCGCTTTCGCCGTAGCCGGTGAACGACGCATAGACGAGGCGCGGGTTGAGGTGCTTGACGTTCTCGTAGCCGATCTTCAGGCGGCCGCGGACTTCGAGGGGGAAGTTGGTGATGAAGACGTCGGCCTGTTCGATCAGCCGGTAGAGGGTTTGCTGGCCGTCCTCCTGGCGGAGGTCGAGAACGATCGAGCGTTTGCCGCGACTATCCATCTCCCATGGGTAGTTGACGGGGCTTTTGGGATAGCTGGCGAGACTTTGAATCGTGCGGTTGGGATCGCCGCCATTGGGCGCTTCGACCTTGATGACGTTCGCCCCGTAGTCGGCCATGACGGTTGCTGCGACGGGGGCTGCGATAAAGGTCGAGACATCGAGGACACGGATGCCCGCCAGAGGCAGTGCGGTCTCGGCGGAAGTTGCAGTCATGGCGGCCCCCCAATAGCAGTCGGCAATCGGCCGCGACGATCCGATCATGGAGGCCGCGCGTCAAGACGCGGTTGCGGAGGGCACCCGTGCTGCGTGATACTCAAGGCGTCGTTGGGAGACGCCGATGCGGTTTCTGGTCGCTATTCTCGGATTGGTCGGCGGCTATCTCGCCGGCGTCGGCATCGGTGCTGGGCTCATCACGCTGCTCTCCACCAATACGCACGACAAGAGCCTTGAGATGGTGATGACGGCGGCGTTCGTGACCGGACCGATCGGCGCCATCATAGGGGCGATCGTAGCACTCCGTTGGTTCCGGAGACGGAAAGCCTGATTGGTGCGGACGGCGGGAATCGAACCCGCACGACGTTGCCATCGAGGGATTTTAAGTCCCTTGTGTCTACCGGTTCCACCACGTCCGCATCTGGCACCTTTCGGGCAAGGAAAAGCCCCACGGCGACGAGCACCGCGGGGCGGATCAATTCAGCATACGAGGGCGCCGGTCAAGCGGCCTTGAGCTCAATCCAAGCAAGCGACGGCCGCTCATCCGCCCCTTCGAGGCAGTTTCCCCCCTTAAGGACGGGGAGACGAAAGAGTTCAGGCTGACATCTTCGCCTTGTCGTAGGAGACACCCTTGTTGTCGAACTCTGCCATGAGTTCGCCGGACTGGAACATCTCACGGACGATATCGCAGCCGCCGAGGAACTCGCCCTTGACGTAGAGCTGGGGGATCGTCGGCCAATTGGTGAAGGACTTGATGCCCTCACGGATGCTCATGTCCTCCAGGACGTTCACATCCTTGTACTCGACGCCCATGTGGCCGAGAATTTGAGCGACCTGGCTCGAGAAGCCACACTGCGGGAAGTTCTTCGTGCCCTTCATGAAAAGGACAACGTCGTTGGCGGCGATGGTCTTCTGGATCCAGTCGTTGACGGCTTGGTCGGTCATGATGGGTCTCCTTGGCGCCCCGCGGGCGGATTAGAGCTCAAATCCGGTTAGGGCGCCGGCTCGAGCCTGCACGCCTTTCATTCGCAAATGTGGTCAGTGGCGGCACAAAGTCAATCTTTCGGGGCGACGGTCGTCAGTGCCAGGGCGTGCAAAACGCCGCCCATGCGGCCGCCGAGCGCCTCGTACACCATCTGATGCTGCTTTACGCGGTTGATCCCCTTGAAGGCCGCGCTTTCGATGTGGGCGGCGTAGTGGTCGCCATCGCCCGCGAGATCGCGAATTTCGATCTTGGCATCGGGAAACTTGGCCTTGATCAGGGTTTCGATTTCCAGGACGTCCATTGGCATGGGAAAGGCCCTTGTTAGCGTGTTCCGCCTCCCCTGCGGGGAGCCGGCCAGACCGCGCGTCAGTTACTGCTGCCGAACCGCTTTTCGATATAGTTTTCTACGATGGCTTTGAACTCGTCGGCAATTTTGGGACCACGGAGCGTCATGGCTTTCTTGCCGTCGATGAAGACGGGGGCTGCCGGCTGCTCGCCGGTGCCGGGTAGAGAGATGCCGATATCGGCTTGCTTGGATTCACCTGGACCATTGACGATGCAGCCCATGACGGCAAAGTTCAGCGCTTCGACACCGGGGTAGTGCTTTTTCCACTCGGGCATCCGGTCGCGGATCATGTCCTGCACGTCCTTGGCCAGTTCCTGGAAGACGGTCGACGTCGTGCGGCCACAGCCGGGGCACGCAGCGACGATCGGCATGAAGGCGCGCAGCCCCATGGTCTGAAGCATTTCTTGAGCCACCTTGACCTCGAGCGTGCGGTCGCCGCCGGGCTCTGGCGTGAGCGACACACGGATGGTGTCGCCGATGCCCTGCTGGAGCAGGATCGCCATGCCAGCGGTGGAAGCGACGATGCCTTTCGAGCCCATACCGGCTTCGGTCAGACCGAGGTGGAGGGCGTAGGGGCTGCGGGCCGCCAACAGCGAATAGACAGCGATCAGATCCTGGACTGCCGACACCTTGGCGGAAATGACGATCTTCGACGCCGGCAAGCCGATCTCTTCAGCACGCTTTGCCGATCCGAGTGCCGACTGGACGATGGCCTCGTGCATCACTTCGCGAGCAGTGAGAGGCGCCGTGCTTTTGGCGTTCGCGTCCATCAAGTGGGTCAGCAGCTCCTGGTCGAGCGACCCCCAGTTGACGCCGATGCGAACAGGCTTGTCA
>JAPXTA010000236.1:0-3597 GCA_033812735.1 Hyphomicrobiaceae bacterium
CGCCAGCACATCGCTGGCTTCCGGCGTGATCCAGTTGCGTGCAGCAAGCTCGCCCAGCATGACCACGGTCTCGCGGCCGCGCAGTTCGGGGACGCGCCCGCCGTGACGTACTGCGCCGGTGGGGTAGTCGTCTTTCTGCGCCTGCGTCACGTCAGGGGCGATCTCGCTCCAGAAGGCGGTGCTGTGTCCGAAAAAATTCAGATCCGGAAAACGTCTCAGCATCCGTTCGAGCCCAGGCAGACCGATCTCGTCGATCACGCCGTAACCGTCGCCGGCGGGCGAAGTGGTGTGGAACGTCACGGGGAATCCGATTTTTTCGCAGGCTTCGAGCAAGGCCAGGGCGGCCGGATCCTCCCAGGGAATGCGCGTCGTCCATTCACCGAAGCCCCGGCAGCCAAGCGCCTTGTATTGCTCCAACTGGAAGTCGAAGTATGCGGTGGTCAGATAACCCGGACGGCGGTTCTGGCGCGGGTCGAAATTGCAGAATGGAATGAACCGCCCCGGAAACCGTTCGCACATTTCCAGCACCTCGCCGATACTCTGGTCGCCCGTGGGGAGGATGACCGACTTGGCGATGCCGCGCTTGTCCATCAGCGCCACGACTTCGGCGTCTGACAAGTGCGTGTTGCCATCGAGGCGCCGCAGCAGCGGCCGCAGCATGGCGTGCGCGTGACAGTCGATAATCATGGTTTACCCCAGTAGCTCAGCGGCGTGCTCGGCCACCTTGCGGAAGGCCGCCGCGTATTCGGCGATGTCGTCGGGCCGGTCCTTCTTGAACCAGGGCAGGCTGAAGGCGGTGTTGATGACGTTCTCCGTGACAGGCAGGGAGCCTGGGCCTTGGCGCACGTCGCGCTGCCCGAAGGCGAGCATCGTCGGCTGCCCCTGGCGGAAGACATCGGCCGTGTGGAACAGGGGGTGGACATGGAGCGGCGGATTGGCGCCTTGGCGGCAGATCGAAAACCCCTCGGCACGCACCGCTTCGCAAAAGCGCTGGCACGAGAGGCCACCCAGCTCCTCGCTGCGATAGAGGCCGCGCGCCGCATACCAGCCGCCCATCGTCGACCCCGAGCCGCGCGGGGGACGGATGGCGCGGATTCCCGGCACCCCCTCCAGAAGATCCCAGAAGCGGTTCATGGCGGCGTCGATCTCTCGCATCCGCGCGTCGTAGTGCTCCAATTGCCCCAGTCCCAACGCCGCGGCGAGCTGGTTGAGGCGGTGCTTGTAGCCGCCGAGGGGCGCGCCGATGTAGGGCTTGAGCTCCGCGAGGGTGATCTGGGCGTCGGGTGCGTTGAAGTTCGAGGGGACGCCGGTCCGCTCGTAGAAACCGTAGGCGATGCACCGCTCGTAGATGGTCCGGTCATTGGTGACGAGCATGCCGCCCTCGCCAACCGGAAGGCTCTTGCCCGACATCAGGCTCATCGCGCCGACATCGCCAAGGGTGCCGCACTTGCGCCCCTTGTACAGCGAGCCGTGCGCATGGGAATTGTCCTCGATCACCTTGAGCCCGTGGCGCCGCGCGATCGCCAAGATCGAATCCATGTCGCACGGATGGCCCATGTAGTGAACCACCACGATCGCCTTGGTGCGCGGCCCGATGCGGTGTTCGATGTCCGCGGGGTCGATGCAGAGCGTGTTGGGGTCGCAATCGGCAAAGTGGACGGCGACGCCCAGCGTCAGCGCCTGCGCCGCGCTGGCCCAATAGGTCATGCTGGGGCAGATGATCTCGTCGCCAGCCGCCAGTCCGCAGGCCCACATCGCAGAGCGGATCGAGTCCGTGCCATTGGGGAAGGAGAGGGCGTACTCCGCGCCGATCCAGTCGGCGAACTTCCGTTCGAACTGCTTCGAGACCGTGTTGCCGCTCATGTCGCCGCTGCGCAGCACCTCCAGCACGGCCGCCTCGTCTTCGGCGGTGATGATGGGCCATGTGAAAAGATCGCCGGGGTCGCGGGTGACTGCCTTGGGCCCGCCGTTGATGGCCAGTGATTCAGCTTTCGGTTTCATGTGCGTATTCGCTCCTTGCTTGTCCACCCATCGGTGTTCGTTCAAATCTCAGATTCCCAACGGGGATCAGTTTTGCCCTCCATTATAGCGTGACGCTCAGCCCCAAACCACCGTGAACGATCATGACATCCTGCTCTTCACCTATGGAATTCGGCTATGATGCTTATTTCGAACTTGGTGATCAGGACTTCCAAATCAAGCGTGAAACTTGTATAATACACTACCAAAAAAACGGGAACGACATGAGCCAAAAATTTAAAGTGGCATTTGCAGGTTTTCGGCACGGGCACATTGACTCGTTGCTCGAAACAATGAACGCTTCAGACGACTTCGATGTCGTCGCCTGCTGCGAGGAAGACGAAGCAACCCGGCGTTCGCTCGCCGACAAGGGAACTGTGGCTATCACGCACGAACGTTTCGCTGATGTCCTCGAGAACGTGCCGTGCGATGTGATCGCAATCGGCGACTATTACGCCAAACGCGGATCGATAGCCATGCAGGCGCTTAAAGCCGGGCGCCACGTCATTGCCGACAAACCGCTCTGCACCGACCTCGGGGAGCTTGACGAAATCCGCAGCCTTGCGAAGGCTCGAGGCCTGTGCGTGGGCTGCATGCTGGATTTGCGGTCCAGCCGCGCGCTTGCCGCCGTGCGCCGCCTCGTCGCTGAAGGGCGTCTCGGCAAAATCACGCAAATCCTGTTCACCGCGCAGCACCCTCTCAACCGCGACACGCGGCCTTCATGGTACTTTGAACCTGGCAAACACGGGGGCACGGTCAACGACATTGGATCGCACGCTGTCGACATCATCCCTTGGATAGCGGGATCCAGCATCGCCAAGATCACCGCGGCAAGGGAATGGCAGGCGTTTGATGTTCGGAGCGATTCCTTTTGCGATGCCGCCCAGGTGATGTTCGAGCTCGACAACGGAGCCGGCGTCATGGGCGACGTCTCATACTCCGCTCCCTCCACCTTTGGCTACACCCATCCCTCCTACTGGCGATTCACATTCTGGGGCACCCTCGGCATGCTGGAATGCAATGTCGGCTCCCAAACTGTCGCTGCATATTTCGACGGGGAAAAAGAGCCTCTTCGGATTTCGGTCGATTCCGAAAACCCCAAGTCCTATCTTGATGCATTCCTCGACGACCTGCGCGGCATTCCAACCGAGCTTGACACCGACTGCGTACTCGCGAGCGCCCGCGACGCTCTTCTCCTCCAGCAAGCCGCATGGGGTAAACGGTAGAAGCGCTTCCCGTCGTCCTCGTCGCGTATACTATGACGCATGAAACGGAAATCCGCCAATCGTGAGCCGATTTTTTACAAGCGTAAAGAGGCGCCGATCCGGCTATTGTGGTACCGATCCCAGGTCAGACAGATCCTGCCGATCACGTATCATCCCGAGATCGAGATCCATCTGATCCGGAGCGGGTCGGTTCTCTACACGGTGCATGACCAGAAGCACCTGCTGCAACCGGGCTCCCTGCTGGTCATCTACCCGAACGAGGTTCACACGTTCATCGCCGAAAAGCCCGATGTGTTGGTCAACAAGATCACGTTCATTTTCCCGCCCGGACTTGCCGGTTTGCCGGTATCGG
>JAPXTA010000237.1:0-3460 GCA_033812735.1 Hyphomicrobiaceae bacterium
GTACCGCCCAAATCGCCCCCGGCTGCGTCCATTCGCGGCCCGTGCGGTCGTGACTAAGCATCTGTAATGGCGTGGTTTTATGAACCGGACGATTTTGTCCGGCGACGCCCTGGCTTCGAGGAAGACGAATGGCATCCGCAACCAAAGCCGCGCGCGGCACGAAGCGCACCTGTCAAAACTCGGATTGTGGGTCGCGCTTTTACGACCTCGGCCGGTCTCCCATCGTCTGCCCAATTTGCGGCGAGGACTACGTTATTCAGGTGTCGGCGCCTCCCGGTGCTGCCGCGGCCGTCGCACGCAAAGCAACCAAGGTTCCCGAGTTCGAGGCCGTTGACGGCATCAAGCCAGACGATGTTCCAGAGGCGGAAGCCGAAGAGGCACTCGCCGACATCGAGGTCGGAGACGAACCCGTCGCGGTGGCGGACGACGAAACCTTCCTGGAGGAAGAGGAAGACGCCGGCACCGACGTCACTGGCATCGTCGGTGGCCCTGAGGGCGAGGAAGAGCAGTAAGCCCTCCGGTTCCGTCGACACACGACGTCAGGTACGTGACATTTCGAGCCGCGCGGGGCAACCTGCGCGGCTCTTGGCTTTGCGCGCAATGCGCCGCTCACTCGGAAAGTCGCCATGTGGTCCGACCGACGACTGCTAGATCTGTTCAATATCGAGCACCCCATCATCCAGGCCCCGATGGCGGGAAGCAATGACGCGGTCCTGGCTATCGCGGTATCAGAGGCTGGCGGATTGGGCTCGATTCCGTGCGCGACCATCTCGCCCGAGCAGATGAAAGCACAGCTGGATTTGATACGTCAGCAGACGTCCCGGCCCATCAACGTCAATTTCTTCTGCCACGCACCCCCAACGCCCGATCCCGCCCGCGAAGCATCGTGGCGAAAGCGCCTCGCGCCGCACTACGTCAGCCTCGGTCTGGACCCCGACGGCGTCTATCCTGGTGCCGGGCGCGCGCCCTTCAACGACGAATATTGCGACGTTCTGGAGCCCTTCTGTCCAGCTGTTGTAAGCTTTCATTTCGGTTTGCCTGAGGCACGCCTCGTCCAGCGCGTGAAAAGCTGGGGCGCCAAAGTTATCTCGTCGGCGACAACGGTGCGAGAAGCGCGGTGGCTTGAAGCCAATGGCTGTGACGCCATCATTGCGCAGGGCGCCGAAGCAGGGGGGCACCGTGGTATTTTTCTCGCCGAAGATGTGATTGCCGGGGCCGCCCAGCAACCCGGCTCAATGGCGCTCCTGCCCCAGATAGCCGACGCTGTAAGCGTTCCCGTCATCGCCGCCGGTGGAATAGCCGATGGTCGCGGCGTAGCAGCCGCAATGATCCTAGGCGCCTCAGCAGTACAAGTTGGAACCGCCTACCTCTTCTGCCCGGAGGCAAAAACATCCCCAGTCCATCGCCAAGCATTGAAAACTGCAACCGAAGACCAAACCGTCCTGACCAACATCTTCACCGGCCGTCCCGCGCGCGGGATCATCAACAAGGTGATCGCAGATGTTGGCAGTCTCAACCGTGCAGCTCCGGAGTTTCCGCTGGCAAGCAACGCCATGGCTCCTCTGCGCGCCAAATCAGAAGCCGCTGGCAGCGGTGATTACACCTCACTCTGGTCCGGCCAAGCAGTCACACTCTGCAGGGAGCGCCCTGCCGCCGAACTGACCCGGTCGTTGGCAGCAGATGCCCTTCGCCTCCTTGGAAAGTCGTGAAGCGGAACAAAGGGAGATATCGATGCCGAAGGTTCAGGGCGGATGCCTCTGTGGCGAGGTTCGTTATGACGGTGGAGAAGCAACCGGCGTTGGCATCTGCCATTGCACACACTGCCAGAAGTCCTCGGGCTCGGCATTCTCGGTCAATGTGTTCGTCAAGTCTGACACCGTGAATATGACTGGCGAGATCAGCTCCTATCCCGACACCGCCGAGAGCGGCCGCAGAGTCATTCGCAAATTCTGCAAGAAATGCGGCTCTTCACTGGCTAGCGAAGCAGAAGCATTTCCGGGCATGCTGATCCTGAAGGCAGGCACGCTCGATGACCGTTCCTGGCTCAGCCCCGGCGTCCAGGCCTGGACGCAATCCAAGCAACCATGGCTAGACCTCGGAACCAACATCCGCTCCTTCGAAAAAGGGCGCAGCTGACGCGGCCATAAGCCCGCGCTCGCTGCCGCCACGCCCCGTCAAATGGCGCGCTTCCCGGCCTCGGATTTCTGTGCTTTACCTCCGCCAACTCAGCAAGAAACGCGCGGAGAGCGACTATGATCGAGTACGGCCATTACATCGGCGGCAAGCGTGTCCCCGGTAAATCCGGCAAGTTTGCTGACGTTTACCAACCCATGGACGGGTCGATCCGGGCCAAAGTGGCGCTGGCGACGAAGGCAGAGGTCCGCGCGGCTGTCGAAAACGCCAAGGCAGCCCAACCAGCCTGGGCCGCAACGAACCCGCAGCGCCGCGCCCGCGTACTGATGAAGTTTCTCGAGCTCGCCGCCCGCGACAACGACAAACTCGCCGACTGCCTCGCTCGCGAGCATGGCAAGACGATCCCCGATGCAAAGGGCGACATCCAGCGCGGCCTCGAAGTCGTCGAGTTCGCGATCGGCGCGCCGCAGCTCATGAAGGGCGAGTACACCGAAGGTGCAGGCCCCGGCATTGACATCTACTCGATGCGTCAGGCGCTCGGCGTCGTCGCCGGCATCACCCCGTTCAACTTTCCGGCGATGATCCCGCTTTGGAAGGCTGCCCCCGCCATCGCTTGCGGTAACGCGTTCATACTCAAACCAAGCGAGCGCGACCCGGGCGTACCGATGATGCTCGCCGACCTCTGGAAAGAAGCAGGCCTTCCTGACGGCATCTTCAATGTCGTCAATGGCGACAAGGAAGCCGTCGACGCAATCCTCGATGATCGCGACATCCAAGCAGTCGGTTTCGTTGGATCGACCGCCATCGCCGAGTACGTTTACTCGCGCGGCTGCGCCGCCGGCAAACGCGTCCAGTGCTTCGGCGGCGCCAAAAACCATATGATCATCATGCCCGACGCAGACATGGATCAGGCGGTCGATGCGCTGATTGGTGCGGGATACGGCTCTGCAGGTGAACGCTGCATGGCGATCTCGGTCGCAGTGCCGGTCGGCGAGCAGACTGCGAATGCGTTGATGAAGAAGCTAATCCCGCGCGTCGAGAGCCTCAAGATCGGCCCATCAACCTCGCCGGATGCCGACTTCGGTCCGGTCGTCACACCCCAAGCCGCTCAGCGCATCAAGGACTACGTCGATATCGGCGTGAAAGAGGGCGCCAATCTCGTCGTCGATGGCCGCGGCTTCAAGATGCAGGGCTACGAGAAAGGCTTCTATGTCGGCGGCTGTCTGTTCGACAACGTCACGAAGGACATGCGGATCTACAAGGAAGAGATTTTCGGACCGGTACTCTCTGTCGTTCGCGCGAAAACCTATGAGGAAAGTCTCTGTCT
>JAPXTA010000238.1:0-3386 GCA_033812735.1 Hyphomicrobiaceae bacterium
GCGTCTCACCAACGACATACTCCGGCGGGGACCGACATCCCGATTGCTCAAGGGACCATCTCCGGCCCGCGCCCGCAGCGCCCCAACCCTGTCTGGACGCTACGTAGACATCCCGGCCCGGTTGGAGGTGAGAGCAACATGCAGCTAAAAGTTGCAAAAATGCGAGCGTAAGTCACCGCCAGAGTTAATGCTCTGGTGATGCTGCGACGTCGTCCCTCTTGCCGTTGTCGTTTCAGCGCCCTTAGGTTGAACACGATCTGGTTGCCAACTCCCATTAGCCTTCTTGAGGTTGTTCCTTCCGTATGCCCCGTTGGCTCCAAGCAGTCTGTGCCGGTCTGATCCTGCTGGGCGCCGGCTACGTCTATATGAACCTGCCGTTCGTCACGAAGCGGATGAAGGTGACGCTGGAGTTCATTGTCGATGGCAAGCCGGTGACTGGATCGGGCGTCGTGGAGGCGTCGATCAGCAAGCGCGCCGAATGGATTTCTTTCTCGACTGGGTCACTCACTTGGAAGGGAGAGGCGATCGCCATCGATCTTCCGGGGCGCGGGACTGTATTCGCGGTCATGGGATTCCATCTCCCGCTCGGCGGCGGACGAGAAAGGGTGGGCGGCCACCCCGCGTCAATGCTCTTGAGTGCTTTCAAAATTCAGGGCGGACCGAGCGGACTTTCTCAGGCCGACATCAATGCGATCTGGCGGCTGTCCGGAACTGCAGAGATCCCGCCGAGGGACTGGCCGATTTTGATCCGATTCGCAGATTCCAGGAATCCGATGTCTGCCCAGGGCATTGAACCAGACATTCTAGAGCCGATGGTAGGGGCAAAAATCCATCTCAAACGCGTGCTTTTGGCGATTGTGACTGAACCTTTGACCAACGGTATCATCAAGCGCCTTCCATGGCTCGATCAGTTTCCAACTAGCAATCCACTCTTCACAGGCCGTCTCGGCGTACGAGCAGGCGATCTCGGTCTTGGCTCGATGCACTTCCGGAGGCAGTAATGACGCCGGCACTGATGGACGCCATTCTGGAGATGGCGTGCCCGCCAGCCTTTCAATCCGCCTGAGTTAACGCGGCTCTCAACGGCTGCGCGCGCCATACGCCCATAGCGAGACGATGACGCCGGAGATGCAGACGAGCGTCATGCCGGCGATGCTCCAGCGGTCGGGGAGATGGCCGAAGACGAGCCAGCCGAGGCCACCGGCCCAGGCGACGTGGGCGTAGTTCACCGGCGCCAGCATCGACGCGGGCGCTTCGCGGTAGGCGGCGGTGAACACGAAATGGCCGAGGGTGTACATCGCGCCGAGCACGACCATCAGGGCGAATTGCTCGAGGCTGATGCGCAAGCCATCGAGTGAGCCGAGCGACGCCACGCCGAACACCAGCGTTCCCGCGATCGCGGTATGAAACAGCAGCGCCACCGTGCTTTCCGACGTTGCGAGTTTCCGCGTCATCAGATGGTACGCCGTCGAGGCCGCCGCGCAGCCGAGCGCGAACATCACGCCGACGCTATCGAGACCGCCGCCGGGGCGGACGATCAAGAGCACGCCGAGAAATCCGATCGCCGCGCCGAACCAGCCCACGCGGCTGACTTTCTCGCCGAGGATCGGAATCGCCAGCAGCATGACCGCGAACGGCGAGAGATAGACGACGGCCACCGCCTCGCCGACCGGCATGGTCCTCAGCGCGAGCCCCATGCTGAGCGATGCGAGCGCAAGGCAGAGGCCGCGCACGAACGCCAGCACCGGCCGATTCACGCGCCAGAGCCTCGCGCCATGGCTCGGCCCGAGCAGGATCACGAGCAGCGCGATGTTGACCAGAAAGCGGATCGTGCCGACGACCGGCACCGGCAATCCCATGGCGAGATGCTTCAGCAGCGTATCGGCCGCCGCGAACATCAGCGTCGCCGTGATGGTATAGGCGATGCCGACGAGCGGTCGCGCCTTAACCTCGCGCGCGGCAATCGTATCGGTCATCGCCGCTGTTCCTGTCGCCGGGTGCCGTCGACCAGACTCATAACGCCTTTTGCGCCGGCTACCAGTTCCGCCGCGACAAACCTGTCCCGCAGTAAAGTCCGATGATCAAATAATCGCTGCAAGCCGTGTGTCGAGCGAAAGGACGAGGCACCAGTGCGGTTCGAAATCGGCGCCGAGCGGCCAGACGTTGTCCTTGAAGAGTTCGAGCATCGGCTCTTCGTAGCGCTTGAACATATCCTTGCGGCACAGCACGAACTTGGTCTGCGCGACGATGGTTTCGCGGTCGATCACTGCGAGCACGACCCAATCGGGATTGCGTCCCAGCCATTCATGCACGGCGACCATCAGCGTCGGATAGCCGGGGTGCAGCATGTCGTCGAGAACGATCAAGCCTTCCGGCATCATCACGGCGGCGGCGCGGTCGAGGTCGCGTGTCAGCGCATCGCGCGAATGCTCGCCGTCGATGTGGAAGAAGCGCAGTTTCTTGCCGCCGACCTTGGCGACGATGTCGTCCGGCTTCATGGTGCGGCTGTCGGTCTTCCACGTCACCTTCCGCGCGGGGTCGATGCCGTGCTTCAGGCAGTTGGCCTCGAACCGATCTAGTACCTCCGGATTGGGCCAATCGAAGAGGTCGATGCCCAAGGCGATCTCGCCCGGTTGCAGCGCATGGGCGAGGGCGATGAAGAAGCGGCCCTCGAAGGTGCCGATCTCGGCAATCGGACCCGAGATGCCCATCTCGCTTTGCAGTTTCAGGAGTGCGGCCGAAATCGCGGCCGCGAACTTGGAGGACATGCCGACGACACTGTCGTAGCCCTCATCGAGGTAGCGGTCGACCGCGGGGGTGCCGGCCTTCGGAAAGGGGGCGGGGAACTGGCCAGTGGACATGCGGGGGCTCGGCGGTTCGAGGCGGTGGGGGAGTTCCGCCTCTCTATCTTGCCGCCGCCCTGAACGCCACCTGAACCGGTGTCGCGGGGATGTTTCTCTCGCCCTGCGATCCTCCGAGTGTTCGGCGCAGCAGGTCGGTGATCACGGCTGCTTCTTCGGCTCGGTCGATGTGCCGCTCGAGGCGCTACCAGGTGTGTCGCTGCCCTTCATGGCCTCGGATGCCTTCTCGCCGAGGTCCTTGGCCGTTTCCTTGACCTTCTCCGCCGCCGACTTGACGCTCTCCTCGACGCGAACGGCCAGCGGCTTCTCCCGCCACTGGAAGGCTGGAGCGCGCGCCAGATCGTCAGACGTCGCCGCGAGGGTGAACCGGCGCTTTTCGCCCGAGGGTGCGGGCGCGGGTTTGAGGTCGGCATAGGCCACGGCGACGTTCTTCTCGCCCATTCCGAGCATACCACCGATGCCAATCACGACCGTCTTAATGCGGCTGTCTTCGACCAGGAGGTAGTTGACGTCGCCGAGCGGTGC
>JAPXTA010000239.1:0-3323 GCA_033812735.1 Hyphomicrobiaceae bacterium
CGCGCGCGATGAGCCCCGGGAGGGCCGACATGAGCGAGGTTTCGCGCGCTTCGGCGGCGCGTGTCTCGAGCTGATCGTAGTACGCCATGACGCCGTCCATTGAGTTTGAGGCCTGTCGTTTAACCGACGAACCAAATGCGGCTCGCAAGCCCGCTTTGGAGAGACAAAACCACGGCACGTCGTGTCAGCGAAGCGGATGGCCCACTAGGTCAGACGCGGCGCTCGACCATGAGCTTTTTCAGCTCGGCGATCGCCTTCGCGGGATTGAGACCCTTCGGGCAGGCCTTGGCGCAGTTGGCGATGGTATGGCAGCGGTAAAGGCGGAAGGGGTCTTCCAGATTGTCGAGGCGTTCGCCGGTCGCCTCGTCGCGGCTGTCGATGACCCAACGATAGGCTTGCAACAGCGCGGCGGGGCCGAGGTAGCGGTCCTGGTTCCACCAGTAGCTCGGGCACGAGGTCGAGCAGCAGGCGCAGAGGACGCACTCGTAGAGACCGTCGAGCTTGTCGCGATCCTGCTTAGCTTGCTTCCATTCGGTCGGGGGTGTCGGGGTCGTCGTCTGCAGCCAAGGCTCGACCGAGCGGTGCTGGGCGTAAAAGTTCGTCAGGTCCGGTACGAGGTCCTTGATCACCTGCATGTGCGGCAAGGGATAGACCTTCACGGCGCCCGACACGTCGTCGATCGATTTCAGGCAAGCGAGCGTATTCGTGCCGTCGATGTTCATCGAGCACGAGCCGCAGATGCCTTCGCGGCACGAGCGGCGAAACGTCAGCGTGGCGTCGATCTCCGACTTGATCTTGATCAGCGCGTCCAGAACCATCGGACCGCAGGTCGACTGGTTCTTCTCGTTTTTCAACTCGACCCAATAGGTGTCGACGCGCGGATTGGCGCTATCGTCCTGATTCCAGCGATAAATCCGAAATTCTTTCCAGATGCCTTTGCCGGAGGGTTGGTTCCAGGTCTTGCCCTTGGAGATACGGGAGTTGCGCGGCAGGGTGAGTTGGACCATGGACGGGTCGCTTTCCTCGCAGGATCAGGTCATTGCTCGAGAAACAGGGTCCTGTCATGCTCGCACGTGCGAGACGTGTCAACTGTACGAAGGCCGCAATCGGCTACGCGGCTGGGGGCAGACTGGGCCAGTGCTGGATCAGGCCGCGGTCCGCCGCTCCTTCAACTGGCGTATGAGACCGACCAGTTGTTCGGCAACGGCCAGCAAACCATCGGTCATGGCCCGGACGCTGGCGCGCTGGGCAAGGAGGGCGTTCAGCTTCTCTTGTGCTTCGGCGAAACCGTCGAGCAGAGCGTCATCGGCGTCGATTTCGCCGTCCTCGATCGCGTTCATGGCATCGAAGCTGTTTTCGGTCGCTAGGACCAGGTGGGTCGCCACGTCGTTGACCATCTGATGATAGAGTTGACCGGCTGCCGGATCGACGCGGGCGGAGTTCAGGCCGAGCTTCATCGGTGCGCCGCCGGCTGGGCCGTCGAGGCCGAAGTGCCGGCCATGGCGCTTGAGGCGGCGCAGGATCTCGGCAAGCCCGAGGCAACTCGTTTCGAGATCTTTGAGGATGACGTCGACGCGGCGTTTGACGCGCGGCCGATCGGGGGCGCGGTCGTGGGCGACCCAGGCGATGGCGGCAATCGAGGCGACGGAGCCTAGCGCCGCCAGGACCGGAAGAATGAGCGACAACGGCTCGGGTGGGGTGCGGCCGGGCTTTTCCCGCGAGGCTGCCAGTGGGTCGGCGCTGACGGGCTTTGCGGGGGGCGCTGCAGATTTATGCGCCATACGTTTGAGGAACGACATGGTGCTGCTCCGGTGGCACGCGGCCCCGGGCCGGGGCGCGACGCGCTCGAGCAGAGTATGAACTGAGTCGCCGGTGATGCGAACTTCACGAGAACTCGATCAGTCTGTCAGGCGGTCAGTCGGCGCAGGTGCATGTGGTTTTGTGAGCCTGCCGGATGTCGCCGATGGCGGTAAACAGGCTCGCCTCCACGTCACGGTATCTGGTGCGTTGGATCTCCGCGTAGCTTGCTGCCTCGACCATGCGCAGCGCTTGGCCTGATGCTTCGAGGACGGCGGGATCAACGGGGGCTGCCGGTCCGCCATTTGCCTGGCGCGTCAAAAAGGCGGTCCGGGCAAGTGCGAGGGCTTTGACCGCAGAGGTTTCGGCCGCAATGGCCTTCAGCTGTTCGGGCGTTGCCATCGGGCGGATGGCCGCCGCCACAAGGTCCACCAAAGGCTTCGCGGTGTAGCTCGGTGGTGCCGGTTGAGGGGGCTCAGGGAGGATAACGGCCGGCGGTGGTGCGGCTGCGTTTGCGGGAGCCGCGAGCGTGGCCGAGACGGACTGGGCCGCTGCCGCCTTGGCACTTGCGACCGCTTTCTCGTAGGCAGTGGTTTCGACTTTGTGCATTGCCATCAGGCGTGCTTCGGCGGCAGCACGGGTGCGCTTGGCGAGGTCGCCGGCCTCGGATTGGCGGCGCTTCAATGGGGCGATCTGTGCGTCATAAAATTCGGTGAGATCGCTGCCGCCCGCACACAGTCCGGGGTGTGGATCTTGTCCGAGGTAGGCGCGCAGATCTTGGGCAACGCGCTGGAACAGGAAGCCGAACCGGCCATTGGCGCCGAGTTCTGGGATCGCGCCTTTCAGATCGACGAATTGGGCCAATGCCTTCAAATCTTTGGCCTCGTCCGCCGTGGGGCTGGACTGGATGGCGGGTTCGCCTGGGGGGGTGACAGTGCGCTTTTCGTAGCGGACGCAGCGGGACTTTCCGCTGCGGGTCGTCGCTGTTTCAGCGCAGTAACTTTCGGTGCGCGGCTTGCGCTTTGGGTCGAACAATGCCGCCGAGAAGAGCCAGCTTCCCGTCAAGTCGCTATCCGCGCTTCTGACCAACCGAATGACGGCGGATATAGGTTCGCTGCGCTTGTCGCGGACGTCGTCGAGGGCTTTACGGTAGGCGACTGCGCAGGATTGCGCCCATGAGGGTGTGGCCAACGTGACCGTCAAAACGCCAATTGCGGCAACAGCGCGCAAGCCGGTTGCGAGCGTCAGTGACAAAGCGACAACGCGCATAGGCGGGAGATCCAGCGTGGGCAGCCATCGAAGGCGGGGGCTTCAGAGTAGCGGAGGGATGGTCGGCCGCGCGCCGGGGGAAGTCTTGCCGCGCTGCCGACCATCGCACCCGCTTTAGTCCGACCTTCAATCAAGGCCGGAGCCGAACCGATGGGCCCCAGATTGCACCGGATTTGGATCCGGAGCGCCCCGCAGCGCCTGTGGCCCGGGACCATCGATCGTGCACCGCGCTATCCCAACAGTCTGAAGCACGAGGC
>JAPXTA010000240.1:0-3270 GCA_033812735.1 Hyphomicrobiaceae bacterium
CCTTGGGAAGATCGTCATCGGGATTGCGATAGCGATCCGCCCCGACCACCCAGATTTCTTTGGAGCGGATGCGGTCGCGCAGTTGCGTCAGGACGCAAAGCTCATAGGGGTGACTACACGAAAGTGACGTATCTGCACGGAAAGGGCGAACGGATAGCGAACGTCACGCGGCAAGTAGGGAGTTGACGGCGCGCAGCGGTCGCAAGGCGTCCGGATCGGGTTGATCTTCAACATTCCAGCTATAGTCACCGGTCAGCGAGATATGCTCCCAGCCCAATGGCGCGATGTGGCGTGCGATTTCGTCGGCTGTGCCGATGTCCGCCAGCGCCATTTCGAGATAGCGAGTGTTCCACAAGATGATGGCGGCGACGAGCAGGTTGAGGCCGGAGGCGCGATAGGTCTGGTTCTCGAACCGACGATCGCGCAGTTCGCCGAGCTGGTTGAAGAAGAGCGCGCGGGCGAGCGCGTTGCGGGCTTCGCCTTTGTTGAGGCCCGCCTGGGTGCGCCGGCGCAGGTCGATGTCGCGCAGCCAGTCGAGCATGAAAATGGAGCGTTCGAGGCGGCCCAGCTCGCGTAGTGCGAGGGCCAGTCCGTTCTGTCGCGGATAGGCGGACAAGCGGCGCAGCATTGCCGAAGCAGTGACGGTGCCGGTGCGGATCGACGTGGCGAACCGCAGCAGTTCGTCCCAATGCGCCGCGACATGACCCAATGCGATCGGTTCGGCCGTCATGCCGGGAAGCAAGGGGCCGGATTCTTGGCCGGGAAGGAGGTGTAAACGACGCTCCTTGATGTCGCGCAGGCGCGGCGCGAAGCGGTAGCCGAAGAAGGGCATGAGGCCGAACACATGGTCCGATGCCCCGCCCGTATCGGTGTAGTGCTCCTCGATCGTCAGGCCGGTCTGGTGATACAGCAAGCCATCCAGCACATAGGGCGCTTCGCCAGCGGTCGCCGCGATCACCCGACTTGCGAAGGGGTCATATCGATCCGAGACATGGGTGTAGAAGGCAACGCCTGGTTCGTTGCCGCTGCGCGCGTTGATGTCGCCGATCGCGGCCCCACGGCCCCCGGCATGAAATTGCTGTCCGTCGCTCGACGAAGTGGTGCCGTCTCCCCACAGCGCGGCGAGCGGCATGGCGCGATGGGCGTCGATCAGCCTTCCCAACGCTTCGCCATAGGCGGCTTCGCTGATGTGCCAGTCGTGAAGATGGGCGAGCTGACGCAGACTTGCGCCCCGGCAGGTTTCCGCCATGCGTGTGAGGCCGAGATTGATGCCATCGGCGAGGATGACCGTGAGCAGCGCATTGCGATCGTCGGCTTCCCGGCCCGAACGACGATGGATGAAGCATTCGCTGAACCCGGTCCAGGCATCGACCTCCAGCAGAAGATCGGTGATCTTCACGCGCGGCAGTCGATCATAGGCGGCGCGACGGGCAATCTCGGTGGCGGGCGGTGTTGCCGCCTTCAGCGGCGAGATGATGAGACCGTTTTCGTCAAGCTTAACCTGGGGCAGCTCCCCTTGCCGTGCAAGGACCGTTACCTGCTCGATCGCCGTGTCGAGCCTGGTGCGCCGTTCCTCGATATGGCGCTCGAAATCCGTTTCGATGGCGAGCGGCAACGGCCCCTTCTCGCGCAGCGCCGCAAAGGTCGCCGGCGGTATGAGATAGCTGTCGAAATCGCGAAACTGCCGGCTTCCCGCGACCCATATATCCCCGGCTCGCAACCGCTCGCGTAGTTGCGACAAGGCGCATAGTTCATAAGCGGCACGATCAACGATGCCATCCCGCAGGACGAACGGGCGCCATGCGGGCGGCACAAAGCGTAGCGGCACGCGATCAGGCAAGCGCCGTTTGCCGGTCCGATATAGCTCCGCGATGATGGCCAGCGCTGACAGGAGCCCCTGAACCGCGCCGGCGCCGCGAAACTCGAAGGCGTTGAGAAAAGCGCCGACAAAGAGCTTCACCGTCCGATGCCGCTCGATCAATTCGGCGGTGCGATCGACGGTTTCCGGTCGCCCGAGCACTTCGGCCTGCTCGACGGCCACGGCGAAGTGCTGCCAGTCCAGCGCCTCGATCTGCGCCAGAGAATCCACGCCCTTGCTGCGCGCGTCGATGAGGAGGCGGCAAGACCCCGTGAGCGTCCGGAGGTGGCCTTGCAACTCGCGCACCGTCTTGAGGGCTTTGTCGCGGGTCCGGTTCTCGGCGCGGCGCGCCATGCTGCCCAACAGCTTGTCGAACATCGTCAGGGTGGCGTCGGTCAGGCTTTCCTCAAGCCGGATGCCGGTTGCCGCCAGCGTCGCATGGCGGCGCAGGGCATTGAGTTCGCCAAGGTGCTGGGGTGTGATGCGGCTGCCTTCGTCCGCCAGCCTGTCAAAAGTCAAAGCCGGGATCATGTCGGCACGGGCGCGATCGAGGCCCAGCGCGCGGATATAGGCGAGCCGTTCGATCAGGCGCAGGATGTTGCGCGCTGCCGGCGATTGTGGCGCATTGCGCATCCAGGATAGCCATGTCGCGACCTGCCCCGGTCGTCGGGCCAGCAAATCGTCCAGGCCCTGAAGGGTGTCAGGCAGCAGGCCATTCGTGAGCACTTCATAGGTAAGCTGTTCGGCTTGCTGGCGCGCCCGCCGCAGCACCGCTTCGAGAATCGACGGAGAAGGCAGGAGGATCTGCAGGCGCCGGAGTTCATCGACGATGACGTCTGCCATCTGGCCGGGGTGTATGATGGTCTGCGCGATTGGGACCGAGAAGGCGACAACTTCACGGAAAGCGTTGCGGTCAAAAATCCTGAACCCGTGCGATCGTCGGATTTCGACGAGATGCTCGCGACGGGTCTGGTCCCGATGGGCATAATCCGCGAAGGCTGCCGGCGCGACGCCGAGTTGCTGCGCCACATAGGCGAGCACAGGAGCGGGCGGGACTTCGCCCGCTTCCAGCGCACGGCCAGGCCATCTCATATATAGCATGAGCATCGCATAGCCGAGCCGGGTGGCATCGCCGCGACGGCGGCCGACAATTTCCAGGTCGTCGCTGGTCAGCGTATAATGACGCGCGATCTCGCGCTCATCGAGCGGCGCGCCATAATGCCTCGCCCAGATTTCCAGGCTCACCAGTCGCCGTCTCGCCAAGCATCATCTCCTTCGCTTTGCGTGTCCGTCAGACGGTCCTCTGGCGGCCAACAGGAATATGTCCGTTAACTCTGGACCTGTAACGGCGATTCGGACAAGATCGCATAATGACGGGAAAACGGACAGGATCGGGCATCATGTGGCGCTGA
>JAPXTA010000241.1:0-3220 GCA_033812735.1 Hyphomicrobiaceae bacterium
GGCTTGATCCACCCGACTTCGGCCGTTTGCGCGACGACAGACACCGCTCGGGGCGAAAAACGCTTGCCCAGCGAGCAAAATCAGGCGATCTTGAAGTCAAGCGGCAGGCCACTTGGGGAATGTCGGGTTAGATGCCGTGCATCAGGCGGGGAGGAGCAACATGACGGAATCCAGCAGCGAGCCGAAGGACGCGTCGCCGTCTGTCATCGCGCAGCATGATGCGATGCTGAACGCACTGCCGTTTTCCGACACACGGGATTTCGACGACGCCGCGCGCGGCTTTCTCGGCACCATCGAGAGCGCGACGATCACGAATCCGCAAGGGCGGACGGTCTGGAGCCTCGAGCCTTACGGCTTTCTCGCCGCTGAACAGGCGCCGCCCACGGTCAATCCGAGCCTGTGGCGGCAGTCGCGCCTCAACATGCAGCACGGCTTGTTCGAGGTCGTGCCCGGCGTCTACCAGGTGCGCGGGCTCGACATCGCCAACATGACGCTGATCGAGGGCGACAGCGGCGTCATCGTCGTGGACACCCTGACCTCGATCGAAGGTGCCCGCGCCGCGCTCGATCTCTACTTCAAGCACCGCGGCACGCGGCCGGTCGCGGCGATCGTCTTCACCCATACCCACACCGATCATTGGGGTGGCGCGCGCGGCGTGCTGGAGGACGATGCGCTCGCCACGGGCAGCGTGCCGATCATCGCGCCGAACCTGTTCATGGAGCATGCGGTCTCCGAGAACATCATCGCAGGACCTGCGATGCTGCGCCGGGCGCAGTACCAGTTCGGCCCCCTTCTCGCCAAGGGCGTGCGCGGGCAGGTCGATTGCGGCCTCGGCAAGTCGATGGCCGCAGGTTCGGTCGCGCTGCTGCGCCCCACGGATCTGATCATGGCGACCGGCGATACGCGCGTGATCGATGGCGTCGCATTCGAATTCCAGATGGCGCCGAACAGCGAAGCGCCGGCGGAGATGCACTTCTTCGTCCCGCGCTACAAGCTGTTGAACCTCGCCGAGAACTGCACGCACAATTTCCACAATCTGCTGCCGTTCCGCGGTGCCGACGTGCGTGACGCGCTGGCCTGGTCGAAATATCTGGGCGAGGCTTTGCAGCTCTGGGACGGCAAGGCCGAGGCGATGTGCGGCCAGCATCACTGGCCGGTGTGGGGACGCGAGCGCATCGGCACGATGATCCGGCAGCAGCGCGACCTCTACAAGTTCGCGCATGACCAGACCATCCGCCTGATGAACCACGGCCTGACCGCAGCCGAAATCGCTGAAACGATCCAGCTGCCGAAGAGCCTGGAAGGCGCCTGGCACGGCCGCGGCTATTACGGCCACATCCGGCATAATGTGAAGGCGATCTACCAGAAATATCTCGGCTGGTACGATGCCAATCCGGTCAATCTCGATCCGCTGCCGCCGGTCGAGTCGGGCAGGAAGTATGTCGAGTACATGGGCGGGGCTGACGCCATCCTCGCGCGGGCGGCGGCGGATTTCGACAGGGGCGAATTCCGCTTCGTCGCGCAGGTGCTCGGCCATCTCGTCTTTGCCGAGCCGGACAATGCGGTGGCGCGCGCACTTTTGGCCGATGCGCTGGAGCAGCTCGGTTATGCCGCCGAGAGCGCGACCTGGCGCAACGCCTATCTGTTCGGTGCGCAGGAATTACGCCAGGGCATGCCGAAGGTGCCGGCACGCCCGCCGATGCCGCGCGAAACACTGGCCGCGCTGCGCACCTCCCAGCTCTGGGACGTGCTCGGCATCCGCCTCAACGGTCCCAGGGCGGAAGGCAAGCACATCGTCTTGAACTGGAGCTTTTCCGACACCGGCGAGACCTTCGTGCTCAATCTGGAGAATTGCGCGCTCACCTACACCGAGGGCGTGCAGGCGGACAATGCAGACGCCAGCTTCACGCTCGCGCGCGCAACGCTCGACGAGCTGATCGCGAAGCTGACGAGCTTTCCGGAAGCGGTCGCCGCCGGCAAGATCAAGCTATCGGGCAATCCGATGCGGCTAGCCGAGCTGATGGGCCTGATGGACGAATTCCCGCGCATGTTCGAGATCGTCGAGCCCAAGCGGGCCGTCGTCAGATAGGACGCTTTTTCTTTCCCTTCTCCCCTTGTGGGAGAGGTGGCGCGAAGCGCCGGATGAGGGGTATCGCTCCGCTGGGAGAGTTCCCATGCGGAAGCAACCCCTCACCCAAGTGAGTACGCCGCTCCGCTCTCGAAGCCCTCTCCCACAAGGAAAGAGGGCACTTCGACTGACGGCGATGTAGAAGCTCTACTCCGCGCTGCTCACCAGCTTGATCCGCGGCGCCTGTGCCTCGGTCAGGCTGCGATAGGCCGCAAGATAATCCAGCGCCATGCGCCGTGCGGTGAAGCGCGTCTCGAACTGCTTGCGGATCGCGGTGCGGTCGAGTTGCGGAAGGCGATTCACCACCCCCGCGGCGCTGATGACATCCTCGACGATGAAGCCGGTGAGGCCCTCGTCGATAATCTCCGGCACCGAGCCGCGGTTGAAGGCGACCACCGGCGTTCCGCACGCCATGGCCTCGATCATGACGAGACCGAACGGCTCCGGCCAGTCGATCGGCAACAGGAGGCCGAGCGCGCCGCTCAGGAAGTCCGACTTCTCGTGATCGCTGATCTCGCCGATGAATTCGACGGAACTTGCCCTGTTCGATCAGGTCGAGCAGCCACAGGGCCAGAGACGGCGGCAAATAGGCTTCAAATCGCAATCCGCCCTCTGCGACCTGGTTGCGGAGCCGCTTGGCTTGCTCGACGGCATAGGCCTTGTCGGCGGGATCGGGCCATTCGGGCGCATCGGTGTCGGTCATGGTTTCATCTTTCATGCCTGGTCGAACAGCCCCCGGAACTCGGAATCGGCGTAATAGGCGAGCTTGCCGGCGACGATGGGCCGTTGCCCGGCGAGGAACAGCAATTCGAGATTTTGCGGCAGGTTGCGGACCTCATCCGGGGTCAGCAGCGGGCGGGCGGTGTGTTGCTCGCCGTAGGTGATGCCGGTCTTTTCGGCATCGAGGGCGCGGCTCATGGTCTGGAACACGACCGTCTCTTGCCCGAGCAGATCGGAGACGAGGCGGGCGCTGTCGTGATCGTTGACGCCGAACACCTGTAGGACGCCGGCGTTCGACAGGAATGTGCCGGCGCGCTGGCCGTAGGTGGCGCGGAGCTGGTGAACGTCTTGCAGGATCGGCCAGAGCTGGAC
>JAPXTA010000242.1:0-3129 GCA_033812735.1 Hyphomicrobiaceae bacterium
CGATCAAACACACTGAGGTACGTGGATCGACTGAAAGCCGGTTGGCGAGCACGCAGCCGGCTGAGCCGGCACCGACGATGACGAAATCGAAAACGCGAGTCCCCTGCATCTGTTTCCTTCAAGCGGCTTGAATTGCAATCGTCGAACCGTCGCCGGCAATCGTGGTTCGCACCATCAACCGCTTTTCGGCCGTCGCCGCGAACGGCGTTGCACGATGCAATACGGCGCGATTATCCCACAGGATCATGTCGTGCGGCTGCCAGGGATGACTGTAGACAAAACGCGCCTGCATCGCGTGCGCCATCAACTCGTCGATCAAAGCGCGCCCCTCGGACGCCGGCCAACCTTCGATCGCAGCGCAATGGGCGCCGAGGTAGAGCGATTTGCCGAACGCACCGTGATCGAGAACCACCGCCTGGCGCACAGGTGGCACGACGCGGCGTTCCTCGTCGGTGACAAGGTTCGGATCGATCTTGCTGCGGCCGTATGCATAATCGTGGATCGCAACCAAGCCATCGATCTGGGCCCGCTTGGCCGGCGGCAGCGCTGCGTAAGCTGCCCGCATGGAAAGGTATTCTGTATTGCCACCCTTGGACGGAATGATCCGCGCCGACAACATCGAGGCCTTGGCCGGCACTGCCTTAAACGAGCTGTCAGCGTGCCAATGCTGGTTCGCCTTGTTGTTGAGGATCTGCTTGTCGGTAGGCGGCGTAATAGAACCATCGGCGCCGATATTGGTGAGGATGACGAGAGGACTGCCGGCTCCCGGCGTGCCGACCTTGGTACGTTCCAGCGAGCCGAAGTTCTCGCTGAAGGCGATCTGCTGCTCGTCGGTGACGTCTTGATCGCGGAACACCAACACGCTGTGGCGGGCGAAGGCATCCTTGATCAGTCGCAGTGTGGCGGCATCGAGAGGCCGGCCAAGATCGAGGCCCCGGACCTCGGCGGCGAAGAGCGGATGGAGTGATTTGACTTCGATCATGGCGCTATGCTCCCTATTGTGCTGGGTGGCCCATTGATCGGCGACATCGATCCTGCAGACTAGCCGGAAAATCCGGGAGTGATTGTCCCGCTAACCGGGATACTCGTTCGCAGGGAGATCGAGTGCTACTTCTGGTTCCAGTGCCAGCAGCGCGGCCACGAAGGCCGAGATCTTTGCCGGCAGAGGATTGAGCCGCCGGTATACCACGAAGATCTCGGTGTCGAAGCCTGCGGGCCATGCTCGCACGTTGGACAGACAGCGCACCAATCGACCTCGCGTCAGATCTTCAGCCACCATCCATGCCGGCAGTAAGACAAGGCCGAGGCCGGCGGTCGCCGCTTCGCGCAGGATCTCTCCATTCGTCGCCCGAAGCGGGCCCGTCACTTCGATGGATTGGCGTACGGCCGAGGCATTCGCCATGCGCTCGAACACCCACGTACTGCGCTCTTCCGCGCGGCGATAGGTCAGACATGCGTGCCTGTCGAGCGCTTCGATCGTTTCCGGCGCTCCATGCTGGAGAAGATATTTTGGACTGGCGCAAAGAATTCGTGTGCCTGAGGCCAGGGGGAAAGCAACGAGTGACTTCTCGACCGGTGCACCAAGCCGTATGACCAGATCGACGCCGTCGCCAGGAGCAATCTCGACCTGCTCGGTCAATTCCAGATCGATGGTCAGCTTCGGGTGCATGGCAAGAAATTGAGGTAACAATGGCGAGACATGCATCATGCCGAACGAACGTCGAGCGAGCACGCGCAGCGATCCCGACGGCTCATCAATGACCTCACCAGCCTCTCGCAGCGCGGCATCGATGGTCGATAGATTGCGTGCCAAAGCGGCCGACAATTTCCGACCGGCTTGTGTCGGCGCCAACGACCGCGTCGTTCTGTCGAGAAGTTGAATGCCGAGGTGAGCTTCGAGCTCTTGAATCCGCCGCGAGCCGCTCGTCGTTGAGATTCTAAATCGCCGGCATGCAGCCGCAATAGAACCTTCTTCGACCGCTGCGACGAACAGTTTCAAGGTGGAAATGCGATCAATCATCGATAGGCTTCTGATTTCAGCTTGGGAGCCAGGGCTAGTCAGACACATAGCAATCGATCGACGGCAACCCAACATTAAATTGGTTGAGCGTGATTGGAGTGTGGTCGTCGAAAAGATGTCGCGTCTGACTGAAACAGAGTATCTCTGTGCTCATTCCAATATTCAACGGGCAATCACTGTCACCGCACAAATGAGCGAATCGATATCTGAGCGCTGACGCCATCGTCCTATTCCAGGCATGTTCAGAGTGTCTCGGTGTGCCCCGATCGAAGTGGTTCCGAGTTTCACTTGCGGTATTCCGCCACTTTGTCCGGCGCAACAGCAGCTCATTCGACAGAGTCTGCTTCTGGCCCAACGCGTTCTTGGTCGCTTGTCGGCTTTCAGATCTGAGCGGCGTTTGATCTAGAGTTTGGAAACGGTCTTAGCTCTGAAAGTGGCACGGCACGGTTCAGAGCGCGCACGAACAGGACATCACCGGAAATGCTGATGCCCTGTTCCTCGCACGGCGCCTATGCCACGTGTGTCCCTCGCGCCGTGAGGGGTCGGTCGGTGTAGCGTGCCAACGGAAAGTGCATGTAACGCGGAATCCATGGTCCTACTTTGGTTCGGCCATCACCGTTCAAGGCTTTGCGGATCAGTGCCTTTTTCTTAGTGCCGGTGTCGGTCAGGTAGCTGCGCGCGGCGGTCTCCCCGATCACGTCGGTCAACATGGCTGACACCACGTCGCGGTCGCGCACCAAGTCGAAGAACAGATCGTCCGGTTGCCATGATGCTGTGATATCCACTTTCAACAGCGTGCCTAGGCTATCGACGAGGTTAGTTCCGATGGTCAACGTCTCGGCCATGACGACGGCCAGTAGCCGCAGCACGTCTTTGTCGGACATCTCCATCAAATGTACGAACGCCGTGGCGGTACGCGCGCCGCTCGTGTCGTGTGTGACAAGCGTCTCACCGTCCAACCCGAGTGCATGCAATGCCTCGGTACGTTTGACGTCGAAAGCTTGCCGCGACGGTAGTGTTTCCCGCCACGCGGCAATGGCCTCATTGATCGGGGTTTGCGGTTCGGCCTCGACGGACCACAGCCGCGAGCCACCGATCATGTGCGCCAG
>JAPXTA010000243.1:0-3115 GCA_033812735.1 Hyphomicrobiaceae bacterium
TCCTCAAAGCTCGATGCCGTCGCCGGGGTCGAGCGACGCTTGCCGCGCGACCATCCGCATACGCTGGCGCAGCGCGCGGGCTTTGGCGGCGTCAACGTCCGGTTCATCGTCCAGAATGTCGAACTCCTGTTCGGGCGGACGTGGCGGCGAGATGATTTCCTCATGCTCCGGCAATTCCGGCTCGCGGCGGATACCGGCATTGGCCGGATCGCCTTCGGTCCCGCCGGCCGTGGCCGGGGCCGCTGCTTTCGTCGCCGCGACGATGCGGCTCGACCAATCGTCGGATGACGGGTTCGCGGCGGCGGGATCGGCTGCCGGATCGGGCGGGGTCAGGATGCGTTCCATGAACCGCGCATCCTCGAAATAGCGAGCCTTGGTCGCGCGGATGGGCGGCGTGCCGGCGACCATCACGATTTCATCGGATGGCGGGAGCTGCATCACCTCGCCCGGCGTGAGCAGCGGCCGCGCTGTCTCCTGCCGTGACACCATGAGATGCCCCAGCCATGGCGCTAATCTGTGTCCTGCGTAGTTGGTAGAGTCGCGCAACTCGGTCGCGGTGCCAAGCGCATCGCTGATCCGTTTCGCGGTCCGCTCGTCGTTCGTGGCGAAGGCGACGCGGACGTGGCAATTATCCAATACGCTGTTGTTCGCCCCGTAAGCCTTTTCGATCTGATTGAGGCTCTGCGCGATCAGGAAGGATTTGAGGCCATATCCGGCCATGAAGGCGAGCGCGGATTCAAAGAAATCGAGCCGGCCGAGCGCAGGAAACTCGTCGAGCATCAACAGCAGTCGATGCCGCTTGCCGGACGTGTGCAATTCCTCCGTCAACCGCCTGCCGATCTGATTGAGGATCAGGCGAATGAGCGGCTTGGTGCGGTTGATGTCGGACGGCGGCACGACAAGGTAGAGGCTGACCGGCTTCCTGCTGCCGACAAGATCGGCAATGCGCCAGTCGCACCGCGCCGTGACGCGCGCCACGACGGGATCGCGATACAAACCCAGGAACGACATGGCGGTGGACAACACGCCGCTGCGCTCGTTCTCGCTCTTGTTCAACAGCTCGCGGGCCGATGACGCGATGACGGGATGAACGCCGGCTTCGCCCAGGTGCGGCGTGTCCATCATCGCGCGCAAGGTCGCCTCGACGGGGCGCTTCGGATCGGAAAGGAAGCTGGCGACGCCGGCCAGCGTCTTGTCGGGTTCGGCATAGAGGACGTGCAGGATTGCGCCGACAAGCAGGCTGTGGCTCGTCTTCTCCCAATGGTTTCTTCGATCCAAGCTCCCTTCGGGATCGACGAGAATATCCGCGATGTTCTGCACGTCGCGGACTTCCCATTCGCCCTGGCGCACCTCCAGTAGCGGGTTGTAGGCCGACGATCTGGCGTTCGTGGGATCGAACAGCAGAACGCGGCCGTGCTTCGCGCGGAAGCCGGCGGTCAGCGTCCAGTTCTCCCCTTTTATATCGTGGACGATGCAGCTTCCCGGCCAGGTTAGCAGCGTCGGCACCACGAGGCCGACGCCTTTGCCTGACCGCGTAGGTGCGAAGCAAAGCACATGCTCCGGCCCATCATGGCGCAGATAGTCGCGTTCGCGCCGGCCGAGCACGACGCCATCGGGGCCGAGCAATCCGGCCGTGCGGATTTCCTTGTCCTCGGCCCATCGTGCCGATCCATAGGTGGCGACGTTGCGCGCCTCCCGCGCCCGGATGATCGACATCATGATTGCGGCGGCGATGGCCATAAGCCCGCCCGACGCTGCGATGACGCCACCCTCGACGAAGATCGAAGGCGCATAGGCGTCGAAGGCATACCACCACCAGAACAGCGCGGGTGGGTAGTAGATCGGCCAGCCAGCCAGCTCGAACCATGGATTGCCGAGCTGCGCCTGAAAGCCGAGACGCCATGCGGTCCATTGCGTCGCCGCCCAAGTCATCACCAGAACGATGGTGAAGACGACGGCGATCTGACCCCAAAGGATTCGGCCTCCGCGCATACGGGCTCCAGTCGGAAAAAGAGACGGAGCCGATCAGAGAGTAGGCAATTATGGGACAGGCAACAGTAAAGGTGGAGCGGGAGGGCTGTCGGATACTATCGGCGGCAAATAGGACGGGTTGCGTCCACTCATTTATCTGCGCGGATGTCTGTCGCGGGAAGACCGTAACGAATCGCGGACGAGACTCAATCCGCCGGGATAGTTCGCCCCATTTCTCTTGCGAGGGTGAGCAAATTGCGAAGCGCCGCGCTACAGTTGAATGGCGACCAGACGGCCGAGAAAGGAACCGGCTCTGGTTCGTCCGCGACCGGAAGGAAAGTAACGTCGGAAGTTCGTAGCAGCGACGTAGCTGCGCCGACGATGGTGACGCCGAAGCCCTGTCCGACCATGGAAAGCAGCGTGCCGCGCTCGACATCGAAGCGTTGGATAGATGATGCCGGCCAGCGTCCGGCAAGGCGCAGCACGATATGGTCATGGACTTGTGGGCCGGTGCCGCCGTGCCGGGCAAGGAACGTCTCGCCCGCTAGATCGGCCCAGGTGACGGCGGCTTGCTTGGCGAGCCGATGCCTATCCGGCAGCGCGGCGACCAGCGGTTCGGTCCATATCCGCCGCGTGTGGCAGTCGGGTAGCTCGGGCGTGCCTGCCATGAATACGATGTCCAGACGGTCGGCGCGCAATTGCATAACCGCATCGCGTGCTGTGCCTTCCGTGATCTCGACTTCGATGCCGGGATAGTCTTCGCGATACTGTCCGATCAGTCCTGCGAGGAAGCTGCGAGGGATCAGGGCATGGACGCCGATGCGCAGGCGTCCGCACTCTCCTGACGCCGCCATGCCGGCGGTCTTCACGGCATGGTCGAGTTGATCGACGCCGGCCGCAACATGCTCGACGAACTGGCGACCGGCCTCTGTCAGCCGGACGCCTCGCGCATGGCGCTCGAACAGCAAAACGCCAAGGTCTTGCTCCAGCGTCTTCACGCGAGCACTGACGCTCGACAGGCTGACGCCGAGTGCGTTCGCAGCGTGCCGGAAGTTCAGATATTCGGCGACGGCGAGCGTTTGAATGAGGGACGCGAGGGGAATGCGTGAACCCAACGAGGTCGGCACTCCCCATTTGCGGTCGA
>JAPXTA010000244.1:0-3096 GCA_033812735.1 Hyphomicrobiaceae bacterium
GCGTGCAGGCGATCTGGTGGAGTGAGCTCACACTCACGGGCGAGGCCAATCACGCGGGAACGACGCCGATGAAGTATCGCCGCAATCCGGCGCTCGCCGCGGCCCGCATCATCACGTTCCTCGATCAGCTCACGCGCGAGATCGATGGCACGGTTGCGAATACGGGGCGCATCACGACGGAACCCGGCAACGTCAACGTCGTTCCGGCTCGTATGACGATGACGGTCGACCTGCGCAATCCTGACGACAAGAAGCTCGACGAGGTCGAGCGCCGGTTCAGCGCGTTCCTCGACGGGATCCGCCGCGAGGGGCAGATCGGCATCGAGCAGCGCGAACTCGCCAAGTTCCCGGCGCAGCCGTTCGATCCGGAGTTGATCCAGGCGGTCGAGGATGCCGCCAAGGCGCACGGCCACAAGGTTCGGCGGATGCATTCGGGTGCCGGCCACGACGCGCAGATGATGGCGACGAAAGTGCCGACCGCGATGATTTTCGTGCCTTCGGTGAAGGGTATTTCGCACAATCCGAATGAGTTCACGTCTGACGCTGACTGCATTGCCGGCGCGAACGTGCTGTTGTCGGCAGCGTTGAGGCTCGCGAACGCGCCATGAGGCGCCTTCATTAAGGAACTCGCGTGGGAAGGTCCGGATCGTCATTGACCTTGTGCTGCCTCGGCGGCAGTGTGCCGGTCATGCAGATCACGGATCAAATCGGGCGGGGGGCAAGAGGCTTCGCCGTCGCTTGCTGCGTTGCGCTGGCGTTGCCGTGCGCGCCTGCTGCCGTTGCCAAGGAGCCTGACGACCGGGCCCAGCCGTTGCGAACGTCGATGACGGTCGAGACGTTTCTCGATCGGCTCATGATGGCTGAGTCCGGTGGACGCGACACAGCAAAGAATCCGCTTTCGACGGCGCTCGGGCCTTTCCAGTTCATCAATGCGACATTCCTCGATGTGGTTCGCCGTCATTTCAGCGATGAGACCGCCGGCTTGTCGCCAACGCAGATCCTGGCCCTGAGGACGGATCGGACGTTCTCGCGCCAGGTCGCGGCGATCTACACGGCCGAGAACGCGCGCCAGCTCGAAGCGGCCGACGTGTCCGCGACCTATCCCAACCTGCGGCTCGCCTTTCTGCTCGGACCGAGTGGGGCGCTGCGCATTCTCCGGGCACCGGGCGACGCGCGTGTTGCCCAATTGGTCGGTCCCGGCGTGTTGAAAGCCAATCCGTTTTTGCACGGCCTCACGGTTTCCGGATTGATCGCGCGTGCCGCGCGCGATCTCAGACTGCCGTCGGGCGATGTGGCCGCTGTTTCATCGGATACCGCGAACGGCGTTCCAAAGCCGAAGCTTGCGGCCGTGGTCTTGCCGCCGTTGTCGAGTGGGTCGGCTGTTGGGCCATCCGCCACTCCCGCCACTCCCACCATTCCTGCCGCTCCCGCTTCGCCGGCGGCCGCGAAGAAGGCGCAAGCGCCGAAGCTCGACATTCGCTGCAACCAGGCGCTGGCCAGCTGCCGCAAGTGGGTTGCCTTGCAGTCCAAGGCGCTCGTGCAGAAGCAACTGCCGCCGAAGCGTACGAAGGCCGCTGCTCTGCGTTGACGGCGTGAGAGTTGACAGCGCGCCGTATTCCGCGACGATGCCGGCCATTCAACAAAGCCTGTCTCGGAGCTTCAGCATGTCCATCCCCGACGTCATGTCGAACGGTGCCGCCATTCCCGCTGTCGGGTTCGGCACATGGCCGCTCAAAGGCGAGGAGTGCGAGATGGCGGTGCGGACCGCACTCGATGCGGGCTACCGGCACATCGACACCGCCGCCATGTACGGTAACGAGGCCGAGGTCGGCCGCGGCATCAAGGCGTCGGGCAAGCCGCGCGACACAGTCTGGATCACGACAAAGGTGTGGCAGGAGAACATCGGTGCGGGCCGCCTGCAGGCCTCCGCCGAGGCGAGCCTCAAGGCACTCGGCGTCTCGCAGATCGATCTGCTGTTGATCCATTGGCCGAATGCGTCGATCCCGCTCAGCGAAAGCATCGCGGCGCTGTGCGATGCCAAAAAGCGCGGTTATGCCAAGAATATCGGCGTCTCGAACTTCCCGACGAAGTTGCTGCGCGAGGCCGCGAAGCTGACGACCGAGCCGCTCGTCACCAATCAGATCGAATACCACCCGCATCTCGATCAGCGCGTCGTTCTCGATTGCGCGCGTGAGCTCGGCATAAGCGTGACGTCGTATTGCCCGCTCGGGCGCGGCATGGTCGGCGGGGTGCTTGGCGAGCCGATCGTGCAAGCGATTGCGACGGCCAAGGGCAAGACGGCAGCGCAGGTCGTGCTCAAGTGGCACTTGCAGCAAGGGTTGATCGTAGTGCCGAAGTCGGCGACGCCCGCGCGTATCCGCGAGAACATCGATCTCGATGGATTTTCGCTGAGTGCCGGCGAGATGGCTCAACTCAGCGGCCTCTCCCGCCCCGATGGCCGCGTCGTCAAAATGGCCTCAGCGCCGCAGTGGGATTGATCTAACCTGCGCCGACGTGACCCCGGCTCTGGCGATCATGCGATCGCTGCGGCCGGGGACGCATGGGATAGGGGGATGGATTCCTTTTCTCGATGTGTGACGGATGATCAAAGCCATGCCTTCCCGGCAGAGCGCAGCGAGAGCCGGGATCACGTGCTTTCTGTCAAGGTGTGATGTTCGAACCGAAAACGTTCTGGATCTACATTCTGACGAATGAGCCGCGAGGAGTGCTTTACATAGGCATGACCAGTGATCTTGCTGGACGGATTACCGAGCATCGCGGACGGCTGCTCGATGGTTTCACCAAGAGGTACGGTGTAGATCGGCTCGTCTATTTCGAGGAGCATGATGACGCCACCACCGCGGCACGGCGAGAAAGATCGATGGAGCGATGGCGTCGTTAATGGAAAATCGCGCTGGTCGAGACCAATAATCCAACATGGCGAGATCTATATCCTGAAGTTCTGGCAGGTGATGGCTTCAGTATCTAAGCAAAGCTGCTGACGACGTGACCCCGGCTCTTGCGATCTTCGATCGCTGCGGCCGGGGACGCATGGGATAGGGGGGATGGATTCCTTTTCCCGATGTGTGACGGGTG
>JAPXTA010000245.1:0-3096 GCA_033812735.1 Hyphomicrobiaceae bacterium
ATTATGAGCCGCGGCCCCGAAGTCCTCGCCGGCTATCGCGCCAAGCATCCGATGAACAAACTCGGCTCCGCCGAAAACATCGCCGAGGTCGCAGCCTTCCTGCTCTCCGACCGCGCCTCGTTTACCACCGGCTCGTACTACGTCGCCGACGGCGGCTACACGGCTCAATAAGTGTGTGTCGGCACGCGCCGACCAAGAAGCGCGTCGAATTTCGCCACTGACGGCCGCCGGCGCTTGTCCGCACCCTGACCTCTCGCGGGACGGTAAACGGCCCCCACGGCCCTCTCCAGGGCGCTTGGAGGGCCGACGCCGTGGCCCTGAGGTCACAGCCCTTGGAAAACCCGGGATAGCCCCCGGTCATCACGAGAAATCCAATTCGTCCACGGCCCCGTTTGCAGTATCGGTTAATTTATAGGCACAGGGCGCGCGTCACGAGGCGCATGACGTGGACGCATGACGGGGACCATGAGACGTTTTCGACAGGGCACGAGCTTCGCAGCGCTGTTGGCAGCCGCCACGGCATTAGGCGTCACGTCCGCAGCCGCACAGGACCGTTCGTCCGATAGCCTCAGTCTTTCCATCGGCGGCTTTGCCGCCATAGCTCCGAGATACGAGGGCTCCCGCGACTATCGCGTCATGGGTTTTCCCCTCGTCATCCCCTCGTTCGGCTCCAGCAGCACCTTCGGCCGCGTCGAGTTCAAAGGCATCGATGACATCCGCTATCGCCTAGTCGATGCCAACGGCTTCGAAGCAGGCCCGCTGCTCGGCTGGCGCTTCGGCCGCGAGGAAGACGACGGCGATCTCCTGCGCGGTCTCGGTGACATCGACGGTGGCCTGGTTGGTGGTGGCTATGCCGCGTACCGCATGGGCGTCATCCGCCCCTTCATCTCCTATCACCATCAGCTGACCGGCGACGACACCGGCGGCCTCGTGCGCTTCGGCACCGAGGCGCGCACCACTCTATCGCGCAATATCGAATTGGTCGGAACCATCGGCGCGACCTACGCCACGCAAGCCTACATGGATGCCTATTTCTCCGTCACGCCGGCACAAGCCGCGACGTCGGTCGCCGGTCTCTCCGTGTTCGACGCCGGCGCCGGCATCAAGGACGTCTATGTCGGCCTGAATGCGACGATGCCGCTCTCCGATAGCTGGACGCTGCGGCTCTCGGGCAAATACAGCCACCTGCTCGGCGATGCCGCCGATAGCCCGGTGGTCGAAACTTCGAGCCAATGGTCCGGCGGCGTCGGCCTAACCTGGAAACTGCCCGCGCGCTGAGCCGGCTGATAACCTGACGGCCTCCGCGCGCTATCTCTGCCAGCGCCGCGTCAGTTTCGTGCAGACGGCGCCCGCTAGAATCCCTGCAACGACGATCACCCAGACGACCGCGCTCGCGACATCCGCCGACGGCCGGCCGATCGTATCCGGGGAGAGTGCAAAGGCGCTGGCGGCGCCGCCAACCGCCGCGCCGAACCAGAACGGCACTGCCGCCCGCCTGAGCGCAGCGACGGCGGCGACCGCACCACCCGTCACGAGCGCGGGAACGGCCCCCATGAAATGCGCAAAGAAAAGGCCATAGACAAGCATCGCCGCCCCTGCCGCCGCATAGTCGCCCGGATTGGACGAGACCAACCCATACCCGGCGATTGCAGCGGCGAAAGAGACGAGGCCAATCAGTGGCCCCACGGCGAGAAACGTGCCGACGATGGCAAGAGTTGAACCAAGACGTTGCCATCCGCCCGCGTGCAGCTCGCCGCTCATGCGTCTTGCAGGATCTGGATCACGCGGCCTGCGATCATTTCCTTCACTTTCATGCCATAGGTGACCATATGCGGCGCCGCAGCGTGCGCCTTGAGCGCATCCGCATCGCGCCACTTCTCGATCACGAAGAAGCTGTCGTCGCCGATCTTTGTCTGAAAGCTGCCGAAGCCATCGGCATCGACGACCGGCCGATACTCGATGCAGCCGTCCTCCGCATGAACGGCCGGCACGTTGGCGCGGAAATGCTTGAGGACTTCGGCCCGCATGCCCGGTTTGGTTGTGATGTGAGCGACGACGTGGATCATAATGGTCCTCCCGAGATTTACCGTTTCCGAAGTGTGACGCCCCGAGCCGCCGGTGTCGACAGTGATTTCCCTGCCGGTAGGGCTTGACCGCGCCGGCCGCATGTCCACAAAATTGAGTATTGCTCACAACGATGTCACCGAAACTCTTGCGACGAGCCAGGGAAGAGGATGTTCTGCGCCCATGGGTGAGCAGCAGTTCGCACCAAGACGCCTCGCTGGCTGGTCGCTGCGCGCACAGCTGGCAGCCATCATCCTCATTGTGGCCATCCCACTGAGCATCGGCATGGGGGCGGCCATCTGGAGTCTCGCGAACGCGGCGCTCGAAGCTCAGCGCCGCGCCATTCTTTTCACCGCACGATCGCTCGCCGCCGCCGTCGATGCGGAAATCAACAAGCATCTCGTTCTCGGCCGCACGTTGTCGCGCTCGCCAGCCTTGATCTCAGGCGATCTAGGCACCTTTGAAATCGAAGCGCGCCGCGCTTTCGAAGCCAACAGTGACAGCTGGGTATTTGTTGCCGATCCGGACGGCCGCCAACTTCTCAACCTTGCGCGGCCGAGCGGCACACCGCTGCAGCCGCGCTCTGCAGCCGGACTTGCCGCCCAGCAGCAGTCTTATCGCACGGGCCAACTCAACATCTCCGACATCCTCATCGAACCGGTGACGCGTGACCCGTCGTTCTCCATCGACTTCCCGATAAAGCAGAACGGCGTCGATGTGCGATCGCTCGTCATGTCGATCAAGGCGACGGCGATCCTGAACCTTCTGAACGCCCAGGACGCACCACGCAATTGGCTCGTCGGTGTGATCGACCGTAAAGGCCATTTCGTTGCGCGTGTGCCCGATCACGACGCTCGTGTCGGACAGTTGGCTTCGGAAGGTTGGCGCCGGACGCGCCACAACGAAGGCGTGCACGAATTTCTTTCGCTGGAAGGCGACGGCATAGTCCAAGGCAATGCGATTGCCATGGCGGCGGGTTGGTCGATCGGAGTCGCCGTCAAGAAAACCGAACTCCATGCCGCGGTCTGGCGG
>JAPXTA010000246.1:0-3067 GCA_033812735.1 Hyphomicrobiaceae bacterium
CCCAGGTCATCACCAGAACGATGGTGAAGACGACGGCGATCTGACCCCAAAGGATTCGGCCTCCGCGCATACGGGCTCCAGTCGGAAAAAGAGACGGAGCCGATCAGAGAGTAGGCAAATTCGGGACAGGCAACAGGAAAGAGGGAGCGGGAGGGCTGTCGGATACTGTCGGCGGCAAATAGGACGGGTTGCGTTCACTCATCCATCTGCGCGGATGTCAGTCGCGGGAAGATCAAACGAATCGTGCGGGGAACTCAATCTGCCGGGAGCGTCCGCCCCATTTCTTTTGCGAGGGTGAGCAAATTGCGAAGCGCCGCGCTGCCGTTGAACGGCGACCAGACAGCCGAGAAAGGCACGGGCTCCGGTTCGTCCACGACCGGAAGGAAAGCGACGTCGGAAGTTTGCAGCAGCGACGTAGCCGCGCCTACGATGGTGACGCCGAAGCCTTGTCCGACCATGGATAGCAGCGTGCCGCGCTCGACATCGAAGCGTTGGATAGATGATGCCGGCCAGCGTCCGGCAAGCCGCAGCACGATATGGTCATGCACCTGTGGGCCGGTGCCGCCATGCCGGACAAGGAACGTCTCGCCCGCTAGATCGGCCCAGGTGACGGCGGCTTGCTCGGCGAGCCGATGCCTATCCGGCAACGCGGCGACCAGCGGTTCGGTCCAAATCCGCCGCGTATGGCAATCGGGCAGTTCGGGGCTGCCAGCCATGAATACTATGTCCAGGCGGTCGGCGCGCAATTGCATCACCGCATCCCGTGCCGTGCCTTCCGTGATCTCGACTTCGATGCCGGGATAGTCTTTGCGATATTGTTCGATCAATCCTGCGAGAAAGCTGCGAGGTATCAGGGCATGGACACCGATGCGCAGGCGTCCGCACTCTCCTGACGCCGCCATGCCGGCGGTCTTCACGGCATGGTCAAGGTGATCGACGCCGGCCGCGACATGCTCGACGAACTGGCGACCGGCCTCGGTCAGCCGGACGCCTCGGGCGTGGCGCTCGAACAGCAAAACGCCAAGGTCTTGCTCCAGTGTCTTTACGCGAGCGCTGACGCTCGACAGGCTGACGCCGAGTGCGTTCGCAGCGTGCCGGAAGTTCAGATATTCGGCGACGGCGAGTGTCTGAATGAGGGATGCGAGGGGAATGCGCGAACCCAGCGAGGTCGGCACTCCCCATCGGCGGTCGATCATGGGTTTTGAACGCCGCCGCCGCACAGTTTCACCTACGCTCGGTCAATCGACGGCGACCTTCGCGCCGGACGGCGGGGACATCGTGATCGTCTGACCGGAAAGCCAGCGGCAGACCGATCATGAGACGGCGGCCTCCCATCCGCCGCCTAGTGCCTTGTAGAGAGCGATCACGGCCATCAACTCGCCGACGCGAGCATCAAGGCTCGCGCGCTCCGCAGCGCTGTATGCGGATTGCGCGTCCAGCAGTATCGTTAGGTCGTCCTCGCCAGCCTGGTAGCGCTGGCGCGCAAGATCGACCGCAGCGGCGGCCTGTGTTGTTGCCCCCTCTGCTTTCTGGCGCATGATCTGCGCGGCGGCATATCGGTTAAGCGCTGTCTCACTGTCAGTAAGCGCGCCCGTCACGCTCCGCTCGTAGCGGATCATCGCTGCATCGGCTCGGGCATCCGCCGCCCGAATCTGCGCTCGGATGCGCCCCATGGAGAATATGGGCCAATGGAAGCTCGGCCCAACCTGAAACCGTGTGCTTGCCCCCGAAGCTAGATCGCTCGCACTTTGGGCTTGCTGACCAATCGACCCAATGAGCGATAGTCGCGGAAAGAGGTCTGCCTTGGCCACGCCGATGTCGGCGGTGAAGGCTGCCAATTCGCGCTCTGCCTGGCGTATATCCGGGCGTCGTCTAAGCAGTTCGGACGGAAGCCCAGCCGTAACCTGCGATGGAGCAAACGGAAGCGACCCAGGGCTTAACAGTCGAAGTGCAGTCGCTCCCGGCGCTTGTCCCGTTAGCAAGGATAAGCGGTAGGCTGCCGCGTGTGCATCGGCCTCGATCCCATCAAGGCCCACGCTGGCCGCCCTAGCCTGTGTGTCGGCCCGAACAAAGTCGAAGCGCGACGCCTCGCCGGACCTAAACCGTTCTTCGACCAAGGCGGCAATGGCCTGCTGCGCGTTAGCGTCTGCGTGCGCAATCGACAGCCTAGTTTGGGAGCCGCGTAGATCGACGTAGCTTCGGACAACCTCTGCGATCACCTGTAAGACGACATTGCGACGGGCTTCCTGCATTGCCTCTGCACGGGCGTCCGCCGCTTCGATGCTACGTCGTGTTCGGCCCCATAGGTCGATTTCCCACGACGCATCGAATCCGAAGTCGAAAAGGGAGAATTGCGGATCGAACCCCGGAACATTGGCAACCGGCAATTGACCGTTTTCGCTGACGCGGTTCGCCGTGGCCGCGCCGGCCAGTGCCACATCTGGACCGGCGCGACCGCGTGTGGCGTCGCGCAGCGCCCGCGCTTCGCGTAGGCGCGCTTCCGCCTCCCGAACGTCATGGTTGTTAGTTACTGCCAATTCTACAAGTTCAACGAGCTGGGGATCGTTGAGCGAGTGCCACCAGTCTTCATCAATCGGATGTGGATTGGCGGCGGAAATCCAGCCGGGCGCCACCGCCGGGCTGGATTCGACATAGCTTGGTCCGACCGTGCAGGCCGCAACGCTAAGAGAGGCTAGTAGTGCGGGGAACGGGGGACGACGCATGGGCTACTCCATCCGAGCGCGGAAAAGAATTGCCGAAACGGTCAGCGTGACGGACGCGATAGCCGCCAGCGGCCATGTGTTCGCGAGAATGACCGCCGCCGGCATGTCTTTCAGAAAGACGCCTTCGGAGACGACGAGGAAATGCCGACAGGGATTGGCGAAAGCGATCACCTGTAGCCAGCCGGGCATGTTATCGACTGGAGTGGCGAAGCCGGATAGCAGGATTAGCGGCACCGTCACCAGAAACATGCCGAGAAAGGCTTGTTGCTGGGTTTGCGACAACGTGGATACCAGCATCCCGACGCCGATCAGCGACACTACATAGAAGAACAGAGAGAAGTAGA
>JAPXTA010000247.1:0-2492 GCA_033812735.1 Hyphomicrobiaceae bacterium
GTCGCAAGGTACGCAGTCGACCGCGACATGGTGCCAGCTCCTACGATGTTCTTGCCGTTCCCGTCGATCGTGAGCGCAGTAGCCGACCCAGCGTTTTCGCTGAAATTGAACTGCATCCCCTCGGTGGGCGAAGCAGGAAGGGTGATGGTAAACGCGCCGCCCGTGGTGTTGTACGGCACGAACTGGCCGCTGCTAAAACTCAGCGTCACCGCCGACGTTGCGACATCGTTCACTCGCACCAACTCAAAGTGGGTCCGGCGAATGCCGTAACCCGCGCCGTAGATCTCTTCTTGCCACTCAAGCATCGTTGTTTTCCTTAGGATTCAGGACGCCGTTTTGTGCGTCCGTCGTCGACATTGCCAAATCACCGTCATCAAGCTTGACAACTGGACCCTTTAGGCGTTCCGCGCCGTCGCTTGCTTTCGCAAACCCAAATTCTCGATACGGCTGATCTCCGTCAATGCGCAGGCCAAGATCCCTGACTCCCGACACATACAGAGCCATTCGCGTCTGTGGGGTCATCTCGCGAGTGACACGCCACTGTGCCCGCCCGCATTTCTCAATGACCTGCTCGGGAGTCACGCCAAGCTGCGCGCTGAGTCCTCGCGCTCGCGGCTCGCCCCACACGCCGTTTTCGTATTCCTGACACGCCAGCCGAAGCCAAGCCTTCGACCATGGCCGGATGCTTTCGCTAAGGTTCTGCTCACCGGCCTCGACGTGCTCCGCCTTGGTGTCCGCGTGCGTCTCAGAAAGCGCATAGGAGCCCGCGCCGCCCGTTTCCGTCGTGAGTTGCTCGCCCTGGATCAGCTTGCTTTGCTCCGCGTTGATGACACCAATCAGCGCAGCGTGCATGCCGCGTGCATCTCCGTCGGATATTCCGGCGCTGGCCTCGACATCGAAATCATCACTGAAGACAGCGCCTTCGCCCCGTCCCCAGCGCTGGATCATGTCGATCATCTGCGCTAGGCGGGTCTTGTCCTGAAACAGCGCCCGATCGGCTTTTCCAAATGGCGCGCGAAGGCCCCAAATATCCAGCAGCACGCCCCATCGCGCCCAGGCGTTGAGCTTGATCATCGCAAGCCAGATAGCCGTGTAGGCGTACCCTCTGCGCCGTAGTTGGAAATCGTCCGCAGCCTCGTAAATCAGCCACTTATGCGGAGTGTCCGCCGGATTGACATACAGACCACCGGTGTCTAGTTCCAGGCGCCCGCCCTCGCCGAGGTTGAATCGCGTAGCAGCATTGCGAACCCACGCAAATCTAACCGGGGTGAGCGTATCGACAGTATACGATCTGCCTCCGCTTTTGAAATTCACCACCCGGTTTTCGTAGACAGCTTCTTCAATTGCATAGCCTGCGAGATTGCCGAACAGGAGCCGCTTGCATGCGCGCTGCCAGCCTGTGACGCTTGACAGTACAGACATCTGATAGTCGGCCACCGCCCTCGCAAGCTCGCTCCCATCGCACGGCTCAACCGTAAACGGACTTCCGACGATCGAAACACGAAACGAGTTGTCGACCGCTCGAATGTGGCTGTCGGCAAGAATCAAATCCTCGTCGAGACATGCCTTATTGACCATGTAGCCAGAGGTCAGCACCTCGGCGTGGATGGCCGAAATCTTTTGCGGGGTGATGTTTCGCAGCGGATGCGTCGAAATCGACTCGGGAATGACTCCCATCCGAGGCGACACCAACCCGTAAAGCGCCGCGTTGCTCTCAATGATGCGCGTCGCTTTTTCGTCAACGGGCAGCTTCATGCCCGCGAGGCCCTGCTTGCCAACCCCTGGAATGATCGGCGGCTGCACAAGCTCTAGGCCCTGACGCATTGCGCTTGCCGCAAGCTCACGAGCCTGGGCAAACATGCGATCTGCGAGACTCAACCCATCGCCTCTACTGCCTGCATTGCGCCAAGCGCCACAAGAGCCTGCTGGTAGTTCGCGGAGCTTGGCCGCTGGGCATCGTGCTCGGCTCGCTGCCTCGCCTTGCTCCATGCCGCAGGATGCTCTTTGCGACCATCCTGCAGCGCACTGCACAGCAACGGATCTTTGGCACCGGCTGCTAGTAGCTCGACCTGTCGCGCCTGTGCCGCCGCGATTCGCGCTGCTTGTCTGTCCGCTTTTTTACCCAAGGAATCCTTTGCTTTCCGCCTGAAACATCACGCCATTTGGCAGGTCATCGGTTGCGACCTTGCGAGGCGTCGGAGTCACCCACCATGCCACATAGCCAACGGTGTCCGTGACGTGCGCCTCTCGTCCGACCGGACCGTATCCGTAGCGGACCTTCTTGCTTTTGCAGTTCTTAAAGCTGTCCGCGAGCTGTACGCAGTTCGGAGAAACGAACATCGCAGCGAGCTTCAAACGGTCGTCGCTCTGATACAGAAGCTTGTTGACCAGAGACACGCGCAGTTCGATCGGAGGGTTGCGCGGTTTGCCCGTCTTGCTGTTCTTGGCCGCTGGCTGGTTCGGTTCGCACCGATAGCCCCACGACCTGAAAT
>JAPXTA010000247.1:2502-3039 GCA_033812735.1 Hyphomicrobiaceae bacterium
GTTTTTTCCGTTGCGCTGGTGTTTTGAGTCCTGAAAGAAACAAGAGTTGTCCATCACCCAGACGATGGACTCCTTGTCGTACTTCGCTGCGACGCACTCTAAGAAGTGGTCTTCTCCGTCTGCGTTCTCGACAATAATCTCGTCGACCGCCCACAAGATCGGAGCTTCGAGAGTTCCGAACACCTTCCAGATCGTGCCAGCGTGGTGCGGTCTGTCGTTCGGGTCATAGCCACCGATGAACGAATACGCACGGCCTAGCTTGCGCTTTGTGAACTCTGCCGTGATGTCCCCAAGGTCGGGAACGGGAACCACGTTGACCTTGCGCCGGAACGCTTCATAAGCCATCTCGCCAGGTCTGCGCCATATGCCTTTGTCGTTCGCGGCTGCGCTCTTGGGATCAATGATCCACAGCACTTCTCCAGCTCGGTCGTTTGCTTCCTGGTCGACGAACGGATTGAGGCGCGAATCATAGTTGAAGTACTTGGGCTTGTTCTTTTGGAACTTGCCCTCTTCGATCGCCTCATGCAGATCAAACAC
>JAPXTA010000248.1:0-3029 GCA_033812735.1 Hyphomicrobiaceae bacterium
TTGTATTCGAGTCAATCTGCTCGCAATCCGCCATGCTGCACGGCGGACTGCAAGGGGTGTGATCAGTCCCGACGCGGCGGACGAGGTCCGCGATCACGACCACCACGATCGCCGCCGCGATCACGATCACGACGCGGTGGGCGTTCAGCCGATGCCGTTTCCATCGGATCGGGCTCGCCCTCGGCACGGGGCAGTTCTTGGCCGGTTGCCTGGTCGATGATCTTCATCGACAGGCGGGTTTTGCCCCGATCATCGAAGCCGAGCAGTTTGACCCAGACTTCCTGGCCTTCCTTGACGACATCGCTCGGATGGTTGGGCCGCATCGTCGATGTGAGCTGGCTTACGTGAACGAGGCCGTCCTTGGCGCCGAAGAAGTTCACGAATGCGCCGAACTCCATGATCTTCACGACCTTACCCTTGTAGATCTGGCCGACCTCGGGTTCGCTCGTGATGGACTTGATGCGGTTCATCGCCTTCTCGATCGAGTCCTTGTTGGCGGACGCGATCTTTACGGTGCCGTCGTCTTCGATGTCGATCTTGGCACCCGACTCTTCGACGATGGAGCGGATGACCGAGCCGCCGGAGCCGATGACTTCGCGGATTTTGTCGACCGGGATCTTGATGACTTCGATGCGTGGTGCGAACTCACCGAGTTCCTGACGTGCGCCCGACATCGCCTTTGCCATTTCGCCGAGGATGTGGAGGCGGCCGGCGTGAGCCTGCTCCAGAGCGACCTTCATGATCTCCTCGGTAATGCCGGTGATCTTGATGTCCATCTGCAGCGAGGTGACGCCCTTCTCGGTACCGGCGACCTTGAAGTCCATGTCGCCGAGATGATCCTCGTCGCCGAGGATGTCGGAGAGAACGGCAAACGAGTTGCCTTCCTTGATCAGGCCCATCGCGATACCCGCGACCGGCCGCTTCAAGGGAACGCCTGCATCCATCAGGGCAAGTGAGGTACCGCAGACGGTCGCCATCGACGACGAGCCGTTGGATTCTGTGATCTCCGAGACGACGCGGACGACATACGGGAACTCTTCGGCTGTCGGCATCAGCGGATGCACGGCGCGCCAAGCAAGCTTGCCGTGACCGATTTCGCGACGGCCCGGCGACCCCATGCGACCCGTTTCACCGACCGAGTAGGGCGGGAAGTTGTAGTGCAGCAGGAAGCGCTCTTTCTTGGTGCCTTCGAGGCTGTCGATGTACTGCTCGTCGTCGCCGGTGCCGAGTGTTGCCACGACCAGCGCTTGAGTCTCACCACGCGTGAACAGCGCGGAGCCGTGCGTGCGGGGCAGGACATGGACTTCGGAGACGATCGGACGGACGGTCTTCAGATCGCGGCCGTCGATGCGCGAGCCGGTCTTGATGATATCGCCACGGACGACGTCCTGCTCGAGCAGTTTAAACACCGTGCCCATCTTCACTTTGAGCGAGGGCTCTGCGTCGGCCGGCACGAGGGCGGCCATTGCCTTGTCTTTTGCTGCGTCGATCTTGGCGTAGCGCTCCTGCTTCTGGCGCGTCGCGAAGGCTTCGCGAAGGTCGGCGGCAATGAGATCGCCCATCGCCTTCTTTTCGGCCGAGTAGTCGGGCGGCTGGTAATTCCAGGGCTCCTTGGCTGCGAGTTCAGCGAGCTTGATAATCGCGTCGATAACGGGCTGGAAGCCGCGATGGCCGAACATGACGGCTTCGAGCATCTGCGTCTCGGGAAGCTCCTTGGCTTCCGACTCGACCATCATCACAGCATCCTGAGTGCCGGCGATGACGAGATCAAGTGTCGACTCGGGCATCTCGTCGACCATGGGATTAAGAACGAACTTGCCGTCGATCATGCCGACTCGCGCGCCGGCGATCGGGCCGAGGAACGGGAGACCGGACAACGTCAACGCTGCCGAAGCGGCGACCATCGAAAGAATGTCAGGATCGTTTTCGAGATCGTGCGAAAGCACGGTGAGGACGATCTGCACTTCATTCTTGAAACCGTCCATGAAGAGGGGGCGGATGGGACGGTCGATGAGGCGCGACGTCAGCGTCTCCTTTTCGGTCGGACGGCCTTCGCGCTTGAAGTAGCCACCGGGGATCTTGCCGGCGGCGTAGGTTTTTTCCTGGTAGTTTACGGTCAGCGGGAAGAAGTCCACGCCGGGCTTTACGTTCTTTGCCGCAACAACGGTTGCGAGAACGCTGGTTTCGCCATATTGCGCCACGACGGCGGCGTCGGCCTGGCGGGCCATTTTGCCGGTCTCAAGCTTAAGCTTGCGGCCTGCCCATTCGATTTCGACGCGATGGGTTTCAAACATTTCTGGTTATCTCTCTCTCGTCCATAGGGCCGTGCGTGTCCCTTGACGCGCCACGGCAGCGGTCGGCTTTCGATCGATATTCCGATCCCAGGGCCGTCCTGGCAGCAACGGCCGAACGCAACTCGCTCGGCCTCAACTCTTCTCTCGGTCTTGTCTCTCGGTCTTGCGGCAAGCATTTGGATCGCAAACGCAAGCGGGCCGCGGCTCGCCGAAACGAGCGCGGCCCACGAGGATTCGGATTGAAGAAACGAAGCCGGTGAGCCGCGCCGAGCGCACGGCGAAACGCAAGCTTGTATCAGCGGCGCAGTTCGAGCCGCTCGATGATCTTCTTATAGCGTGCCTCGTCCTTCGTCTTAACGTGGTCGAGCAGCGAACGGCGCTGGCTGACCATCTTGAGAAGTCCGCGGCGAGAATGGTTGTCCTTCTTGTGCAGCTTGAAATGATCGGTCAGGCCGTTGATGCGCTCAGTCAACAGAGCGATCTGAACTTCCGGCGAGCCAGTGTCATTCGGCTTCGTGCCGAAGTCCTTCATAACTTGCTGCTTTTTCTTGGCTGTCAGCGACATCGGGCATCCTTTCCAATAAAATGACCGGACCCTCTGCTGCCATCGCTGGCTGCATCATCGACTTTCGATGCTTAGAAGGTCCATTCGGTGCGGCCACAGCCGGGATGTCGTCCAGCAGGGTCGCGCGTAGTCAACCGGCCGGAGAACGGCCGTTTGCGGGGCCACCTATA
>JAPXTA010000249.1:0-2974 GCA_033812735.1 Hyphomicrobiaceae bacterium
CCGTCGCCTGCAGCATCGACTGGCCGTCGACCAGCGGCAACAGCTGTTTGGGATATTTTTCGCGTGACAACGGCCACAGGCGAGTGCCGGAACCGCCGGAAAGGACAACGGGAACGATTGATGTCATGAGAATTGCAGGGGAATGGACGACAGTGCGGATTCTAATCGCAGATCGGCATGCCGACGACAACATTGGGGGATTCGGCAGCGCAATCGCGCGACTGCCATTGTCGTGGCCCCCTGGAATAATCGTTTACGATCAATCGGTTGCAAAGGTGTTGACGCGCACTGAAAAGTACCCGGATTTCGAGGTGTCTGCGCGCTGAAAATTACCCAGGGTGATTAACCTCTTTCGTTCCGTTTTGGAGCGGGGAAATCGAGGAGATGATCACCATGAATCTACTGGGAAAAGTAAGGAGACTGCATTACCGTGACGGGCTGAATCTGTCGGAGATCGAGCGGCGGACGGGCCTGACGCGGAAGACGATCCGGAAGTGGCTGAAGGCGCCGGAAGGGATTGAGCCGAAATACCGGCGCACGGCTGGGGATACCAAGATTGCGCCCTACGCCGAGCGATTGATCAAGATGCTGGAAACGGATGCGCGGCGACCGGTGAGGGACAGGCGCACGGCGTTGAAACTCCATGCCGAGTTGAAGTCACTGGGGTTTGATGGTAACTACAGCCGCGTCACCGAATTCATCCGGAACTGGCGCGGCAGTGGCGGAACGGCAGTCACCAAAGCCTTCGTGCCGCTTCAATTTGCGCCGGGTGAAGCCCATCAGTTTGACTGGAGCGAAGAACACCTGGTAATCGGCGGCGTTTGGCGCAAGCTCATCGTTGCGCACCTGAAGCTTTGCTACAGCAAGGCATTTGTCGTTCAGGCGTACCCGACGCAAAGCCATGAAATGCTGTTTGACGCCCATGCCCGCGCGTTTGCCGCCTTGGGCGGTATACCGCGTCGGGGCATCTACGACAACATGAAGACGGCGGTCGACAAGGTCAAGAAAGGCAAGGCCCGGGTCGTCAATACGCGCTTTGCGGCGATGGCCTCGCACTACCTGTTCGATCCTGACTTCTGCAACGTCGCCAGCGGCTGGGAGAAAGGGATCGTCGAGAAGAACGTTCAGGACAGCCGGCGGCGCATCTGGCAGGATGCCGGCGATGTCAGATTCGGCTCCTTCACCGAACTGAACCTGTGGCTTCTGGCCCGCTGTCGGGCGCTCTGGCAGGAGCTGCGCCACCCCGAGTACGATCTGCCCCTGGCCGAGATGCTCGAACAGGAGCAGCCCCACCTGATGCCGATGATCGTACCCTTCGACGGCTATGTGGAGACGCTGGGCAAGGTGTCGAGCACCTGTCTGGTCACCTTTGACCGGAATCGCTACTCGGCCCCCTGCGAACTGGTTGGCCAGATGGTCGGCATTCGTGTCTATCCGGAGCGGATTGACCTCGTCGCCCACGATGCCGTGGTGGCCAGTCACCTGCGCAGTTTCGGCCGGACCGAAACCCGCTATGACTGGCAACACTACATTCCGCTGATCGAGCGCAAACCCGGCGCATTGCGTAATGGCGCTCCGTTTGCCGACATGCCGGCGCCGATGCAGCAACTGCGCGGGGTGTTGCTCAAGCGCGAAGGGGGTGACCGAATGATGGCCAAGGTGTTGGCCGCCGTGCCCAAACATGGCCTGGAGGGCGTTCTGGTTGCCGTGGAACTGGTACTGGAATCGGGCAATCCGAGCGCCGAGCATATCGAGAACGTACTCAACCGGCTACAGGCGACGCCGCCGCCGGCTCAGGTCGAGTCGGCGCTGACGGTCAGCGAGACGCCCGTCGCCGATACCCATCGCTATGACCGTTTGCGTGAGGAGGTGAGCCATGCGTGACGTTGCTGCCGAACTCAAGGAACTCCGTTTGTATGGCATGGCTGGCGCGTGGGAGGAGGTGGCTGCCGATGGCAACGGGGTGGGTGTCCAGACCTCGCGCTGGCTGATCGAGCATCTGCTCCAGGCCGAACACGCGGATCGGCATGTGCGGTCGGTCCGCTACCAATTGCACTCGGCCAAGTTTCCGGTGCACCGCGATCTGGCCGGCTTCGACTTCACGCAGTCCAGAGTGGATCGGGGTCTGATCGACGAGTTGGCGACGCTGGCCTTTACAGAACAGGCGCACAACGTGGTGTTCATCGGCGGCACCGGGACAGGCAAGACGCATCTGGCGACCGCGCTCGGTGTCTCCGGTATCGTCGATCACGGCAAGCGGGTGCGTTTCTACTCGACGGTAGATTTGGTCAATCTGCTCGAGCAGGAGAAGGCCGCCGGCAAGGCCGGGCGGCTGGCCTTCTCGCTGCTACGCATGGATCTGGTGATCCTCGACGAACTCGGCTACCTGCCGTTCAGCTCGTCCGGTGGCGCCTTGCTGTTCCATCTCCTCTCGAAGCTCTACGAGCACACCAGCGTGATGATCACGACCAACTTGGCTTTCGGGGAGTGGGCGACCGTCTTCAACGACGCCAAGATGACCACAGCCATGCTCGACCGTCTGACCCACCATTGTCACATCGTCGAGACAGGAAACGAGTCATACCGCTTTCGTCACAGCACGGCTACGGCGAAATCGCGCATCAAGGCACGGGAACAGAGCAAGCGAGGCAAGCAGACGGAGCCGTTCTGAGCCGCGCCCGCGTTGGGAAATCCGCTTCGGGCTACGCCCTGCGCGGCTTCCCCAACGCAAATCTGTCCCCCGGTTACGCTACAGGACGAAAACGGAGGTGTTCAATCTGACAATTACGCTACACTTGCCATCAGCCGCCACCATGACACGCGGCTAAAGTCCCTGGGTAAATTTCAATGCGCATCACTGGGTACTTTTAAACGCGCGCCGACACTCGGATGACCAGTTGGAAAATCGGTTCGAGCCGATGATGCTGCCGGTGTGGGAGGCCAACGACGATTGCTGCTCACTGCTCGCCAGCTT
>JAPXTA010000250.1:0-2972 GCA_033812735.1 Hyphomicrobiaceae bacterium
CGGACCGTGCAGAGACCGCGACCTTGACACCACGGTCGGCAAGTTTGAGTGCCAATTCGCGGCCAATACCCGAACTGGCGCCCGTCACCCAGGCGGTCTTCCAAGCAGTAGCCATTAAGCTTCTCGCGCGAAATCACATGCCGGTGAACGGCTGCACCAAGCGTCCGAGCAAACTCTTGAAACGCGCTGGATGCTCACTCGCGATGATGCAAACACACTCGCCGCTACCGTCCACGATTGGTCGGTGGTCAACCCCTTCGTCGATGTCCTGGATGTCCCCCCGCCGGTAAGTTCCGGTAACGTCGCTATAGGCGCCTTCCAAAACGAGCGTCAGCTCAGAACCACCGTGCCCATGATCGGGCATGGCTCGCCCAGGCCCAATCCGCAGCAAGCGAAGATCGCCGCTTGTGGCTGCCGTCAGTGGAAGCTTGTGGTGCCACACTCCGGGCCCAAGCCGCTTCCAGGGAATGGCATCGAATGACAGCCCGTAAGCCGAAGCAATCGGGTGGGGCAGCCTAGACGCCTCAGTCACATCACGGCGCGATCGAGAAATAGATACTTCCATGGGTCTTGCGGGCGGCCGGAGAGCGCCACCTGCGGACGGCTTTGAGAGCAAGAGAGTTGCGCCGAGCAACTCCATATCGGCCACATCCGCCCGGCAATGCGAACACATTGACACATGCGCAGCAACCACTGCCGCCAGTGGCTCGGCAAGCGTACCCGCTGCATAGCTCATCAGTGTAGCTTCGTCGGGATGATGCTTGATCTCGTTGGTCATCGGAGATCCTCGAGTGCCGTGCGGAGTTTCTGGTACGCTAGCCGGATGCGTGATTTCACCGTACCGAGCGGAAGGGATAGACGCGCGGCAATCTCGCCGTGCGGCAAGCCCTCCATGAAGGCGAGCGTTACGACTTCAAGCTGTTCAGGAGGCAGATCTTTGAGAACGGCCTGCACGCGAATTTGCCTTTGTCTGTCGCTGATGACATCGTCCGCCGGTGCGTCGTCAGACGGGATCGCAGCAGCATGCTCGTCAGTGAGTTCATGCCAAGAACGTTGACGACGAATGTGGTCGGTTCTCAAATTGCGGGCAATCGTGTAAATCCAAGTGGTCGGACTGCCCTTTTCTGATGAATACAGCGCTGCCTTCCGCCACACCGTCAGTAACGTTTCCTGGGCCAACTCTTCGGCCAAAGCAGGGTCAGCACCCTGCTGCAGCATGAAGTTGCGCACCCTCGGTCCTATTTCATTGAAGAGCATCCGGAACGCATCTTCGCTGCGGTCCGTCGCAATCCGCGACAACAGATCGGACATAGCTTCCCTGAACGGCTTTCGCGTCGCCCAGCTGACAGGCCGACTTTCGCTCGTGGGAAGCAACATAGTCCCTCCGCTGATCTATGCAAGATTACGCAGGCGAGCAAAGGCCGGATCACAAGGCCTCGGCACCGAAGAAATCCGTTTCGTGGCCTTGAGCGTTAATGTCGCAGTAGAGGGAGACGCTAATGACCAATCCAGCACGCGCCGCTTGGGTGTACACGTCAACATTGCTCGCGTTTCTGGCGATGGACGCGGTCTGGATCCAGCTTATTGCAATGCCACTCTTCAAATCGGCCATCGGCGGCATCATGCGTCCGGAGCCCCAGATCGCAGCAGCCATCGCGTTCTACCTGATCTATACCGCCGGTCTCGTCACTTTAGCTATCAACGGCGCACCATCATCTGCCCGTGCAGCAGCCAAAGGGGCCGTTCTCGGCCTGACCGCCTATGCGACGTTCGACTTGACGAACTTGGCGATTGTCAACGGGTGGACTTGGGCATTGGCCGTGATCGATATTGCATGGGGCACGGCACTGAGCGCTATCGCGGCGGCAGTCGGAAGCATGGTCGCCCGGCGCTGATCCACAATGAATTGGCCTAACATTGTCTCGCTCGCAGCCTTTCAATTGGTTTGGCTGGCGTGTGCCCTCGGAGCCGCCTCGGGGAGCAACTTGCCGGGCATTGCGGCGTCCGGATCTTATCTTCTGATCCTGGTATTAATGGGCCGCCTCGACCAAGGTGACATCAAGACAAGTCTACTTGCAGGGCTCTGCGGCCTTCTCTCGGAAAGCGCTCTGATGGCGAGCGGCTTGATCAGCTACCGGGCCGCTTGGCCATCCGAAGGGATGGCTCCCCCATGGATTGTCGCACTGTGGGTCGCCTTCGGCGCGACCATCTCCCCCACCCTGCAAATGCTGGGCAACAGCGCACTCGCCAAGGGAGCCGGCCTAGGTTTAGTTTTCGGCCCCCTCGCCTATATCGCCGGCGAACGCCTTGGCGCCTTGAGCCTGCTTAACCCTCCGCACCGCTCGCTCGCAGCCGTCGCAATCTTGTGGGCGACGATTTTCCCCGGACTGCTATACTTTCGGGCAATTCAGGCTCGGCACTGATCCAAACATCGAGCCGGACCGTTAAGCTCAAAGCTCATCCAGGATGAATCGAGAGGCGCGAATGGACGACACGAGACGCATGTCGTCAGAGACAAAAGACGCGGTATCCAAGCGGATCAGGCAGCGCCTGCTCAAGGCAAATTCACGCTTCCACGCCAACGACAACATCGCATCGTTCATCGAACCAGGCGAGCACGAAGAACTGCTCGACGAAGTGGCAGCCAAAATGAAGGGCGTGCTCGATAGTCTGGTGATTGATACCGAGAACGACCACAATACGCAGGACACGGCGCGCCGGGTCGCGAAGATGTATTTGAATGAAGTCTTTCGCGGTCGCTACTGGCCAGCCCCGTCAGTCACTGAGTTTCCGAACGTCACCAACCTCGACGAGTTGATGATCGTCGGGCCGATTACGGTGCGCAGTGCATGCAGCCACCACTTCTGTCCGATCATGGGGCGCCTTTGGATCGGCATCATGCCGAACCAGCATTCCAATCTGATCGGCTTATCCAAGTACGCCCGCTTGGCCGAGTGGGTCATGGGCCGCCC
>JAPXTA010000251.1:0-2837 GCA_033812735.1 Hyphomicrobiaceae bacterium
TGGAAATGCCGGCGAGAGCACTCGCTGCGCGCACGGATGCGTTGGGGGGAAGAGGTGCCGCCCCCCCAGATCCCAATCTGGCCTCCGCGCTTTTCATCAACGCGGACAGTATCTGATTCTGGCGCGCGCTTCGGAGAGCGACGTACGCGACTTTAGCAATCGACGGGGGCAGGGAATGCAGGGCACGCGCACGCATTACGGATGAGCTCTTACGCTGGAAGGAAAGACCTACCGCCGGTTGGCCGGTTCTGCCCGATTGTGGCGTACCCGCAACATCTGCGGTCCCGCGATCACATCCGGTCGTCCCCGATTTCCCCGACTTCCAGGAGTAAGAAAGCAATCATTAGGGTTAAAACCCCGCTAAAACTCTGTTATGGACCCGTTAATGCCGCTGTTGCGGGCGGGGGTAAGCGGCCACTGCCGCGTGGGGACTGGACCGAGACCGACATGACATTCTGGATCATTACGACCCTGCTCGCTTGCGTCGCGCTCGTCGCCGGTGGCCTTTTTGTTCGTAGTTACAAGAGCGGAGCGCCGATCGGCGGAAGTCTGTTCGGCCCCAAACCCGAGAAGCGGCTGAGTGTGAGCGAACAGGCCAACGTCGATGGACGCCGCCGCCTTATTCTTGTCCGGCGCGACAATGTGGAGCACCTGATCATGACGGGAGGCCCGGTCGATCTCGTCATCGAGAGCGGCATCGGTGCTCCCCGCCCCCGGGCGGCCGACGCCGAAACGGCGACGACCGTCTTCACCCGCCAGCCGCGCTCGCTCAATCAGGCCGCCGGCGAATAGGGGTTGCTTGGGGCCGGCGCGGCCTGCCCCTGCTTTGGACACCAGTACGTCATAGCCGGCCGAACGCCGCGGACGTGGGACGGAGTCGAGATATTGATGCCGAGTTTTGTGCGTGCAGTGAGTGCAGCCTTGGTGCTGCTTGCGGGTGTTCTGACCAGCGCGGTCCCACAGTCGGCCGCGCAACAGGCCGCAACGCCACCCGCGCCGGCGCCTGCGGCACCGCAGGCAGCTCCGGCCGCTCCGCCGCCGCCTGCTGCAACGGCACCAGCGGCACCTGCCGCAGCTACAGCGCCCGTGCTGCCGCGCGAAGTTCTCGACCCCGTCGAAAAGCTCTCGAAGAGCATCGAGACCGCCGAGAAATCGATCCAGCAACTCAAGGAACTCGAGAGCGATCTGCAGCGGCTGCGGACCAACGTCGAGAACATCATTTACGATTCGACGGCGACCGCCGAACAACTGCGTCCGCAACTCGCCGAATTGAAGAGCCAGATCGAGAAGCTCGGACCGCCACCGGCCGCTGGTCAACCGCCGGAAAGCCCCACCGTCGCCGCCGAACGGGCGCGCCTCAACGCGATGGCTGGGGCGCTCGATAGCGCGGTCAAGACGGCCGAACTCGCGTGGGTCCGTGCCAAGCAGCTGATCGACCGCATCACGGTCATGCGGTATCAGATCTTCACGCGGAACCTGTTCGAACGGCGCACGAGCCCGCTGCTGCCGGGGATGTGGCGCGAGATCGGCGACCGCATGCCGGCCATCATGGGCCGCACAGGTTACTATGGCGGCGACTGGGCGTACTGGGCCGCACGCAAATCGACGGCGCTGGCCGGCGTGATCCTCGGCGCCATGATCGTCGCCGGCGGCATCTGGTTTGCGATGCGCAACGTCATCGCCAAGCGCCGCGACAGCGTCACCGGCATTCCGACATTCTTCGATCGGGTGAGTTCTGCCGCCTGGGTCGCGCCTGCCCGTATCCTCGCACCGGCTGTCGGGCTCGTGCTGCTCTATGCCGGCCTCGACAATCTCGAACTGCTGTTCTCGCCGTGGACGGCGGCAGCGGAGACGGCGCTCGAAGGCTTGCTGCTCTATGCGGCGGGGTCTGTCATCGCGAGCGTTACGCTCGCTCCCAATCAGCCTCAATGGCGGCTCATTCCCGTCGACGACAAGACGGCGCACTATCTGTCGTGGTTCGTCAAGGCGCTGATCGCCATCTACATCATCGACACCGTGCTGGTCGAATTCGGCCGGGCGATCTACGTGCCGCTCATCGTGACGGTTGGACAGGGCGTCATCACCAATCTCGCGACGGCGCTGCTGCTCGCAGCCTTGCTGCTCAAGCCGTTCATTCCACAGACCGGCCCACTCCGCGCGGTGAATGGTCTCGACCGTCTGGTGGCCAATCCACCGCGCTATGCACCGCTTTGGATCAAGCTGCCACTCTGGGCGATTGCCGTCGCCATCCTGGTGACGACGCTTGCCGGTTATGTCGCGCTCGGCCGCTTCATCGCGCAGCAAGTCGTGCTGACGGGAACCATCCTCGCCGTCACCGGGCTATTTTATCTCGCGATCCGCGCCACCACACGCGAACGCGCCGATGGCTCCCGCAGCCGGGTCGGCGGCTTCCTCGAGAGCCGGTTCGGCATCGATGCGTCGCGCCAGGGACAATTGACGAAGCTCGCGGAAATCGCCGGCACGTTCACGCTGCTGCTGGCGATGCTGCCGATCCTGCTGTTGCAGTGGGGGTTCGCCGCCGCCGACATCAGGGATTGGGCCAAAGCGCTGTTCTTCGGGTTCGAGGTCGGACAGTTCAAGATCTCGCTCGTCCGCATCCTCATCGGCATCGTCATGTTCACGATGCTGCTGTTCCTGACGCGGCTCTTGCAGCGGTGGTTGCGCGAGCGGGTGGTGGCGCAGGGGCGTATGGACTCAGGTGTCGCCAATTCGGTTGATACGGCGGTCGGATACGGCGGCATCGGCCTCGCCGCTCTGATCTCCGTCTCCTATGCCGGGTTCGACATCACGAGCCTCGCGATCGTCGCGGGCGCGCT
>JAPXTA010000252.1:0-2797 GCA_033812735.1 Hyphomicrobiaceae bacterium
GGCGGCACAATCGGTCAGCCGAGCGTGCTCGACGATCTGCCCGAGGTGATTCCAGTCACCGGGCCAGAGTTGGATGTCATCGAAACCTACCTCGGCAACCTCATCGACCAGTTTCTTCTGGACGCCGCCTCCGACGCTTCTACCTCCACTCGGTTCCCCGCCCTAGATCGCGACTAGTCACGCCATGTGCCCGCCTGACCGCGCAAACAAAGAACCCGGCGAGCGTGACGCCAGCGAGGGAGCTGGCAACAGCACCAACACGGCCCATGAGAAAAATAACGTCGTCGGCCCACTGGCGGACGAGGAGCTGCAGGTCGGCGGCATGGATCGCGTTGTGGCCTTCATTCGAACAAAACGGTCTAAGGAGGCACTTCGGAAGGAAAAGCAGCGAAAAAAGCAGCACGCCAACGGCACACGTCAAATTAGCCTCGACGTTCCCAATAACGACCGTTCGCGTGCGACTATGCGGGGCGCTGCAATCGCGATCAAAGACGAGGTGTCGCACCAGGCTCTCGAATTGCTGCTTGCAGACGAACGGCTCCGCCCGCTGATTGTCGGCGTCGCCGCTCGTCCCGAGCTTCACGAAATAGTCGACCTTATCCAGCAGCGACCGGCAACACCGGATGCGCTGAACGCCGCGAGACTCGTTATCACCGATCCGGCCATTGCCGAACTGGTAGAGAGGGTGACTACGACCGGCCGCGTGCGAGAGGCCATGGAGTTGGCAGCCGTCAATCCGGAGTTTGTGTTTTTCGGTCGCAACGCCGCCACTGGGCGCAGCCTCTGCGCACGGCTGGCCCGGCTCCTGCTCAGGATTCGCAAAGTCCTTCACGTCGAGAACGCCCCGTAGCGCTGCGCTGAAACGGTGACGTCTATTCGGGGCGGAGGCGCGCGCAGCAACGCTCAGGAAAAATCCTCAAACGACAACGAAAACCAGTGAACCGCCCGGAAAATAAGGCTTTGCGGCGGCTTCCCGAACTGCAAGACTCTTCCCAATTCTTTCAAACTGGAAAGCGTATGAGCAACCGCAAGCGCCAAGCGAAACCTATCATTGGGGCCAACAGGACTCGCGTGGCTCTGTATCTGCGCGTCTCAACGGATCGACAGCGGCAGCACGATTTGTCGATCCCAGATCAGAGGACGCAAATTTTGTCTTGGTGCGAAACCCAGGGCCACGAGGCGGTGGCGGAATTCGTCGAGGCCACAACCGGAACCGACGACAAGCGACCGGTATTCCAGCAAATGATCGAACGGGCCTGCGACGGCGACAATGCATTCGATGTCATCGCCGTGCACAGCTATAGCCGTTTCTTTCGCGACGCGTTCGGCCAGGAGTTTTATCTTCGCAAACTAGCCAAACAGGGCGTCAAGCTGGTCTCGATCACCCAGCCCCTCGGCGACGAGGATGACCCGGCGCAGGCGATGATGCGCAAAGTCATTGCGCTGTTCGATGAATATCAATCCAAAGAAAACGCAAAACACGTACTGCGCAACATGAAACTTAACGCTCAGCAGGGCTTCTGGAACGGCTCGCCAGTCCCACTTGGATATGTGTTGGTCGAGGTCGAAAAGCGCGGCACCAAGATCAAGAAAACCCTAGCCATTGATCCCGTCGATGCTGAAACCATCCAGCTCATTTTCAAGCTGTATATTTATGGCGACGGTACGTCCGGCGCGTTAGGCGTCAAAGAGGTCGTCAAATGGCTCAACAGCCGCGGCTACCGCACGCGCAAGGGCAAAACGTTTGGCGTCGGCACCATCTACAAGATCCTCACCAACACGACCTATAAGGGTGAGTGGAAATTCAACCGGATGTCGTCCCGCACCGGCAAATGGAAGCCTGATGAAGAGGTCGTCACGTCAGCGGTTCCCGCGATCATCGAACCTCACCAGTTTGAGCAGGTCCAACGCCAGCTTCATGCCCGAAGCCCCAAGGTCGCCGCGCCGCGCGTGACGACGGGACCTATCCTGCTCACCGGTCTCGCCGTATGCGCAACCTGCAATGGCGGAATGACGCTGCGGACCGGCACCTCAAAGACCGGCACCGTCCATCGTTACTATGCATGCTCGACCTGTGCTCGAAAGGGCAAGACGGTCTGCAAAGGCCGGTCGATACCGATGGCCAAATTGGACGCCCTCGTCACCACCCATATGACGGAACGACTGTTTCAGCCGGAGCGTCTGGCCACGATCTTGTCCTCGCTGGCATCACGACGTTCAGAAAAGGCCGACGCGGTGAATGCCCGCGTAACCGCTTTGCAGCGCGAGGTCACCGACGCCGACGACAAGCTCAAGCGGCTCTATCGACTGATCGAGGACGGCATGACAGAAATGGATGACGTCCTGAAGGATCGTCTCAACACCTTGAAGGCCGACCGGGACCGCGCCAAGGCCGCGCTCGAACGGGCCAAGTCGCATTCATCGCAAGCCATCCAGATCGATCCAGCGCTGCTTGAACAGTTCGGTCGCAGCATGCGCGAGAACTTTACCTCCGGATCGATTCCGTTCCGCAAGGCTTATCTGCAGTCCCTCATCGACGTGGTCGAGGTCGACGATGCCCAAATCCGCATCAAAGGCAGCAAAGACGTACTCGAAAGAGCGGTCTTGGCCAGCCGGAATGGGGCAACTCCGGGTTCGCAGATGAGTACTGAGTGGCGCTCCCTAGGGGAATCGAACCCCTGTTTCAGCCTTGAGAGGGCCGCGTCCTAACCGCTAGACGAAGGGAGCAAGCGCTGGAGAGGGAATAGCCTCGAAACGGCGCGACTGCAAGCGCGGGCGGGCGCACGGACCGCCGGGC
>JAPXTA010000253.1:0-2783 GCA_033812735.1 Hyphomicrobiaceae bacterium
CTATAATAGCGAGGATTTCGCCCTCCTTCGCCAGAATTCTGACTTTGAGAGGCATCGCTGATCGAATTGCAGGGCTGTTCTCGTCGATCTGTCATGCCGCCTCGCGATCTAAAGTGCACGCGAACCGGATCCATGACTGCGGGCGCGGCTAGCTACGCAACAATTCGTGCATCGCGGCCGTGATCACCCTGTGATCATACGGCTTGGCGTAAAAAACGCTGCCGTCAGGCAGATCCGTGATGTCGACGACACGATGCCCGGAGGTCACCACGATCTTGATGGGCGGCCACCGATCCCGCACCGCGGAGGAGAGCTTGAGTCCATCCATGCTGCCCGGCATATCGATATCCGTGAACAGGATGCGGTGAGAGCGGCGGTGCAAAAACCGGCCACGGTAGCGGCGGGATAGTCCGGCCGCGGGCGGAGTAAAATCCGGCCACCTATTTCCCTTCTGCATTGAACGCAGGAGGGACAGGGGATCTACACCGTGGAACTTTATCTGAAGGTTCGCCTGGCCGTCTCGGAAGGGATGAGCCGGCGTCAGGCAGCGAAGCATTTCAACATATCGCGCGACAGCGTTGCCAAGATGCTGTCGTATTCGACTCCTCCCGGCTATCAGCGCCGGTCACCGATCCGACGTCCGAAGCTGGATGCATTTGTTTCGACCATCGATCATTGGCTGGATGAGGACCTGACGGTTCCGCGCAAGCAGCGCCATACGGCCAAGCGAGTGTTCGACCGGCTGCGTGCCGAATGCGGGTTCACCGGCGGCTACACGATCATCAAGGATTACATGCGCGAGCGAGAGCAGCGCTGCCAGGAGATGTTCGTGCCGCTGTCGCATCCGCCCGGCCATGCACAGGCGGACTTCGGCGAGGCGATGGTGGTGATCGGCGGTGTCGAGCAGAAAGCCCGTTTCTTTGTGCTCGACCTGCCGCATAGCGACGCCTGCTATGTGCGAGCCTATCCCGCTGCGGTGGCTGAGGCGTGGGTCGATGGCCACATCCATGCGTTCGCCTTCTTCGGGGCCGTGCCGCAATCGATCGTCTACGACAATGATCGTTGCCTGGTGGTCAAGATCTTGCCCGACGGCACGCGCAAGCGAGCGGCGCTGTTCAGCGGCTTCCTGTCCCACTACCTGATCCGGGATCGCTACGGTCGCCCCGGCAAGGGCAACGACAAGGGGAATGTCGAGGGCCTCGTTGGCTATGCTCGTCGCAACTTCATGGTTCCGATCCCACGGTTCACGACATGGGATGTGTTCAACACCTGGCTGGAAGAGCAGTGCCGCAAGCGCCAGCACGACAGGCTGCGCGGCGAGAGCGAGACGATCGGAGAGCGGCTGCAGCGCGATCTCGCCGCCATGCGCGCATTGCCGGCTTCGCCGTTCGATGCCTGTGACCAGGCCAGCGCCAGAGTGACGGCGCAATCCCTGGTCCGCTACAAGACCAACGACTACTCTGTTCCGGTCGCCTATGGCCACAGGCAAGTCTGGGTCCGGGGTTATGTCGACGAGGTGGTGATCGGCTGCCGCGGCGAGATCATTGCTCGTCATCCCCGGAGCTGGGAACGGGAAGACGTCGTCTTTGATCCCATCCATTACCTGCCGCTGATCGAGCAGAAGATCAATGCATTGGATCAGGCCGCCCCTCTTCAGGGATGGGAATTGCCCGAAGAGTTCGCCACGCTGCGCCGCCTGATGGAAGCACGTATGGCCAAGCAGGGCCGCCGTGAGTATGTGCAGGTGCTGCGTTTGCTGGAAAGCTTCGATCTCGTCGATCTGCACGGGGCGGTGAAGCAGGCCCTCCAACTCGGCGCGATCAGCTTCGACGCCGTCAAGCATCTTCTCCTGTGTCGGGTGGAGCGCCGGCCGCCACGGCTGGACCTGTCCATCTATCCTTACCTGCCAAGGGCGACGGTCGAGACGACGTCGGCGAAGGCATACATGCGCCTCCTGTCATCGGATGCAGGAGAAGCGGCATGAGCGCCGAAGCGCCTGACAATCCCCCTGCGATTTTGCTTTCCCATTACCTCAAGACCCTCAAGCTGCCGACCTTCCAGCGCGAGCACCAGAAGCTGGCCCGGCTATGCGCGTCCGAAGGCGTGGACCATGTCGGATACCTTGCTCGTCTTGCCGAGCGGGAGATGATCGAGCGGGACCGCCGCAAGGTCGAACGCCGTATCAAGGCGGCGAAGTTCCCGGTCGTCAAAAGCCTCGACAGCTTCGACTTCACCGCCATTCCGAAGCTCAACAAGATGCAGGTATTGGAATTGGCGCGCTGTGAATGGATCGAGCGCCGCGAGAACGTCATCGCGCTCGGCCCCAGTGGCACGGGCAAAACTCATGTCGCCCTCGGTCTCGGTCTGGCCGCCTGCCAGAAGGGCTTGGCAGTCGGCTTTATCACGGCCGCCGCTCTCGTCAGCGAGATGATGGAGGCTCGCGACGAACGGCGTCTTCTGCGCTTCCAGAAGCAGATGGCTACCTACAAGCTCCTCATCATCGACGAGCTGGGCTTCGTGCCGCTCTCCAAGACCGGGGCGGAACTGCTGTTCGAGCTGATCTCGCAGCGTTACGAACGCGGCGCGACGCTGATCACCAGCAATCTGCCTTTCGATGAATGGACGGAGACGTTGGGCTCCGAGCGTCTGACCGGCGCACTGCTCGATCGCATCACCCACCACGTCAACATCCTCGAGATGAACGGCGAAAGCTACCGTCTCGCCCAAAGCCGCGCCCGAAAGGCAGGCTGAAGCCCTCACGAAAATAGCCGACGCCGCAAGCG
>JAPXTA010000254.1:0-2754 GCA_033812735.1 Hyphomicrobiaceae bacterium
GCTCGGCTACAAGATCGGTGCCGGTTTGGTCGAGGGGTTGCTGTAATGGATACGCTGCAACAACTCGCTCACGGCTTTGCCGTCGCGCTGACCCCGATCAATCTGATGTGGTGCTTTGTCGGCGTGTTCGTCGGCACGGCAATCGGTGTTCTGCCCGGCATCGGCCCGGGTCTCACCATCGCGCTGCTGCTGCCGCTGACCTACAAGGTCGATGCGACGAGCGCCTTCATTCTGTTCGCAGGCATTTATTACGGCGCGATGTACGGCGGCTCGACGACGTCGATCCTGCTCAATACGCCCGGGGAGAGCGCCACCATCGTCACGGCGATGGAGGGAAACAAGATGGCGAAGCGGGGGCGTGCGGGTGCGGCGCTCGCGACGGCCGCCATCGGCTCGTTCGTTGCGGGAACAATCGGAACGATCGGCATCACATTCATCGCCGAACCGGTCGTCAATTTCGCGCTGAAGTTCGGACCGGCGGACTATTTCTCGCTGATGATCCTGGCGTTCGTCACGGTCTCGGCGGTGCTTGGCAACTCGGCGGTGCGCGGGCTCACCAGTCTCGCTGTCGGCATCTTCCTCGGCCTCATCGGCATCGATCTGCAGACCGGGCAGCCGCGCTTCTGGTTCGGCGTTCAAGAGCTTTCCGACGGAATTAACGTCATCGTCGTGGCGGTGGGTCTCTTTGCTGTTGGCGAGACGCTTTATCTTGCGGCTCAGAAGAAGACGGGACCGCCGGAGGTACTCGCGGTCAACGATAGTGTGTGGATGAGCCGCGAGGATTGGTCGCGATCCTGGAAGCCGTGGCTCAGAGGGTCTGCAATTGGGTTCCCGATCGGTGCGATGCCGGCGGGCGGCGCCGAGATCCCGACGTTCCTGTCGTACTACATGGAAAAGAAGCTATCGAAGAAGCCCGAGGAGTTCGGTCACGGCGCAATCGAGGGGGTTGCGGGACCGGAGGCTGCGAACAATGCGTCGGCGGCTGGCGTGCTCGTGCCGATGCTGGCGTTGGGGCTGCCGACCTCGGCGACAGCTGCGATCATGCTCTCGGCGTTCCAGAGTTACGGCATTTCACCGGGCCCGCTGTTGCTGACGCAGCAGCCTGATCTGGTGTGGGGGCTCATTGCGTCGCTCTATATCGGCAACATCATGCTGCTGGTGCTGAACCTGCCGCTGATCGCGTTGTGGGTGAAGATGCTGAAGATCCCTGAGCCGTTGCTTTACGGCGGCATTCTGATGTTCGCGACGATAGGCACGTACGGGATCAGTCAGTCGTTCGTCGATCTCATTCTGCTCTACATCATTGGCGCGATGGGCTTCCTGATGCGGCGGTTCGATTTCCCGACGGCCCCGGTCATCATCGGCATGATCCTTGGGCCGCTCGCGGAACAGAACTTCCGGCAGGCGATGACGATCAGCCAGGGTGACATGTCGGTGCTGTTTACGCGGCCACTCTCGCTGACGCTGCTGATCCTGGCGGCGATCGCGCTGATCGCGCCGCAACTCGCACGTCTGCGCCGCGCCTGACCATGGAGTCACCTCTCGCAACCATTGTTGCTGCGCTCGATTGGCTCGGCCTGATCGTGTTCGCCGTGTCCGGCGCGCTGGTCGCGTCGCGCAAGCAGATGGACGTCGTCGGGTTCGTGATGCTCGGGACGGTCACGGGGATCGGTGGTGGCACGCTACGCGACGTGCTGCTCGGCAAGCTGCCGGTGTTCTGGATCAAATCGCCGTCCGTTCTTGCGGTGTGCATTGCCACTTCGGTTGTCGCGTTCTTTCTCGCGCACATCCCGCAATCACGGCTCAAGGTTCTGTTGTGGCTCGATGCCGTCGGGTTGGCGCTCTATGCGGTGACGGGGGCGCAGACGGCGCTTGCCGTCGGTGCGCCGGCACTGGTTGCGGTGACGATGGGGGTGATCACGGCGACGTTCGGCGGCATCATCCGCGATCTGCTCGGCGGGGAAGAGTCGATCATTCTGAGGCCTGAGATCTATGTGACGGCAGCGCTGCTCGGTGCTGTCGTGTTCGTCGGGCTCGTCGGCCTTGGTGCGTCGATTGCCGTTGCGTCAATTGCTGGCTTTGCCGCGGGGTTGACGCTGCGTGGCGCGGCGCTGATCTGGCACCTGACGCTGCCGCGCTACAAGCCGCGGCCCGGACGGTCGCACGAAGAGATTTGACGAGCGGTCAGCGATACGGCCGCTGCAACGGTTTGTCTGCTCGAGCCACAGTCTGGGTTGCAACGAACGTCAAGCGCGCTCGCCGCGGAGCGCGGCAGTGCCGGTGCCGAGCGCGGTCAGAACCGTCGTGACGATCGAGGACGCGCCGAGGCCCGCCTTGTCGTACATGCGCTCGGGTTTATCGTGATCGATGAAGGTATCAGGCAGGACGAGCGGGCGAACCTTGAGGCCCCGATCGAGCAATCCGGCATGCGCCAAATGGTGCAATACGAAGGAGCTGAACCCGCCGACGGAGCCTTCCTCGACGGTGATCAGGACCTCGTGTTCGCGCGCGAGCCGGTTGATGAGATCGGTGTCGAGCGGCTTTGCAAAGCGGGCGTCGGCGACGGTGGTCGAGAGGCCATGAGCGGCGAGCTGATCGGCGGCCTTCAGGCATTCGGCCAAGCGGGTTCCGAGCGAGAGAAGCGCGACCTTGGTGCCCTCCCTGATGATGCGGCCTTTGCCGATTTCCAGCGGGATGCCGACCGGCGGCATCTCGATGCCGACGCCTTCGCCGCGCGGATAGCGGAAGGCACTC
>JAPXTA010000255.1:0-2752 GCA_033812735.1 Hyphomicrobiaceae bacterium
GGTTTATCGTCCGCGTGGACGACTACTCCGGCGATCCATTGGCAACGAGCAGGCGCGTGCCGCCGAGGGCGAGGGCCTCGACGATTTCGGCCGGCGGAGCACGATCCGTCGCGAGTTCGGAAATTGCGTCCAGGCCACAGTGAGAACGGCGGTGCGAAATTAGTCCACGTTAGCGGCGGCATGGTGCTGCTGCGGGCGGCGTAAAAGTCGTCCACCTATTCCCTTTCTGCGTCAGCAGGGAGGGCGTGAGGATTTACAGCGTGGACCTATATCTGAGAGTTCGCCAGGCTTGCGCGGAAGGCATGAGCCAGCGGGAAGCAGCGCGGATGTTCAACATCTCGCGTGACACGGTTGCGAAGATGATGACCTTTTCGGTCCCGCCGGGCTACCGGCGGACGGCCGAGGTGCGGCGACCGAAGCTCGATCCGTTCATTCCGATCATCGAGGGCTGGCTGGAGGCGGACCGGACCATGCCGCGCAAGCAGCGGCATACGGCCAAGCGGGTGTTTGACCGGCTGCGCGAGGAATGCGGCTTCACCGGCGGCTATACGATCATCAAGGACTACATTCGGGAGCGGGAACGCCGTGGGCAGGAAGTGTTCGTGCCGCTGTCGCATCCGCCTGGCCATGCGCAAGCCGACTTCGGCGAGGCTCTGGTCCGGATTGGCGGTGTTGAGCAGAAGGCCCACTTCTTCGTGCTGGACCTGCCGCACAGCGACGCGTGCTATGTGCGGGCCTACCCTGCGGCGGTGGCCGAGGCCTGGGTGGACGGCCACATCCACGCCTTTGCCTTCTTCGGGGCGGTTCCGCAGTCTGTGCTCTACGACAACGACCGCTGCCTGGTGGCGAAGATCCTGCCGGACGGGACGCGCAAGCGAGCCACCCTGTTCAGCGGTTTCCTGTCGCATTACCTGATCCGGGATCGCTATGGCCGCCCGGGCAAGGGCAACGACAAAGGCAATGTCGAGGGCCTGGTGGGTTATTGCCGCCGCAACTTCATGGTGCCGATGCCTGAGTTCGCCACTTGGGACGCGTTCAACCTGTGGCTGGAAGAGCAATGCCTCAAGCGTCAGCACACCGTCCTGCGCGGCGAGAGCGAGACAATCGGCGAGAGATTGCAGCGCGACCTCGCCGCGATGCGTCCGCTCCCGGGGGCGCCTTTCGATGCCTGCGATCAGGACAACGGCCGGGTCTCGTCGCAATCGCTCGTGCGTTACAAGACCAACGATTACTCGGTGCCGGTTGCTTACGGCCATCAGGATGTCTGGATCCGGGGCTATATCCATGAGGTGGTGATCGGCTGCCGGGGCGAGGTGATCGCCCGTCATCCCCGGTGCTGGGATCGCGACGAACTTGTCTTCGACCCGATCCATTACCTTCCGCTGATCGAGCAGAAGATCAATGCGCTGGATCAGGCGGCACCGCTGCAGGGCTGGGACCTGCCGGAAGAGTTCGCCACCTTGCGCCGGCTGATGGAGGCGCGGATGAACCGGCAGGGCCCGCGCGAATATGTCCAGGTTCTGCGGCTTCTGGAAACCTTCGATCTGGCCGATCTGCATGCGGCCGTGAGGCAGGCGCTGCAGATGGGGGCGATCGGCTTCGATGCGGTGAAGCATCTGCTGTTGTGCCGGGTCGAGCGCCGGCCACCTCGGCTGGATCTGGACTGCTATCCCTACCTGCCCAGGGCGACGGTCGAGAAGACCGAGGCCCGCTCCTACATGCGGTTGCTGTCTGGCGGTGCGGAGGGCGTGGCATGAATGACGCCCCGGAAATCCTGCTCGCCCATCACCTCAAGGCGCTGAAGCTGCCCACCTTCCTGCGCGAGCATCAGAAACTGGCCAGGCAATGTGCGGCGGAAGATGTGGACCATGTCCGATACCTGGCACGGCTTGTCGAACTGGAACTGATCGACCGGGAGCGGCGGATGGTTGAGCGGCGCATCAAGGCCGCCAGGTTCCCGGCCGTCAAAAGCCTGGACAGCTTCGACTTCACGGCAATCCCGAAGCTGAACAAGATGCAGGTGCTGGAGCTTGCCCGGTGCGAATGGATCGAGCGGCGGGAGAACATTATTGCTCTCGGCCCCAGTGGCACGGGCAAGACGCACATCTCCCTCGGCCTTGGTCTGGCCGCCTGCCAGAAGGGCCTGTCCGTCGGCTTCACCACCGCCGCAGCCCTGGTCAGCGAGATGATGGAGGCCCGCGACGAGCGCCGCTTACTGCGCTTCCAGAAGCAGATGGCCGGATACAAGCTGCTCATCATTGACGAGCTTGGCTTCGTACCCCTGTCGAAGACCGGCGCCGAGCTGCTGTTCGAACTGATCTCGCAACGCTATGAGCGCGGATCGATCCTGATCACCAGCAATCTGCCCTTTGATGAGTGGACGGAAACCTTCGGCTCCGAGCGCCTGACCGGTGCGCTGCTTGACCGGCTGACCCATCACGTCAATCTCCTCGAAGTGAATGGCGAAAGCTACCGCCTCGCCAACAGTCGCGCCAGAAAGGCCGGCTGACACCCCCCCCTCAAAAAATCGAACCACGCGGCTGAGACCCCCGCTCGGGCTACGCCCTCACGGCGGTCTCAGCCGCGCGCAAGGGTGGCCGACTTTTGCGCCGCCCAGTGGCTGGGTTTTACGCCGCCGTTGACAGCGCATAGAGCTTCCTGAAATCGCGTGCGTTGTTGGTCACGAAGGTGAAGTCCTCGGCGAGGATGCGAGGCATAAGATCCCAATCGGTCTCACCGCTCAGGCCTAGCC
>JAPXTA010000256.1:0-324 GCA_033812735.1 Hyphomicrobiaceae bacterium
CGACTGCCGCGCGCATCTGAGCCCGCTCGGTGTGATCCGGGAAAAATAGGCTGACGCCGCCATCGCCGGCGCGGGCCTGTCGCGTTCTGCGGTCAGACCATCACCGGCGTGCGGTATTTGACCCACACGTTGGGTTCAACGTACGTGCCGGTTCCCGCCGTAACGTCGATGGTGAGCGGCGCCAGCGCGCCGGGCAACTCCACGTCTCCGTCGCTGTCGAGCGGCAGGCCGGTCCATGGCTTCCAAAACGAGATCGGCTCTTCCACCACCATCGAGCGTTCGCACACGCCGATGATCTCGCCACCCACGGCAGCGTGGCTGCGC
>JAPXTA010000256.1:334-2723 GCA_033812735.1 Hyphomicrobiaceae bacterium
ACGGATCGAAAATCCGGCCCTTGTCGTCGGTCCAGCCAATGTAGTGCTGCATCGGCACATACGGATGATCGCACTTGGCGTTGGGACGGACCGGCACGATGACGCTCGAGCACTGGTTCAAAGCCGCGAGCGTGCGAACGGTGTTGATGACATCGCGCGCGAAGCCGCGCTGCCGGTGGTGATCGGCCACCGAGATCGTGAGTGCTCCGATGACATTGGCGCCTGCGCCGTCCTGCTCGTAAGCCGTCTCCACCATCCAGTCCCAGCCTTCGTGAGGCAGCAGGACGTCATCGGTCAGCCGCAACGGCACGCACATTCCGGTCGCTACGAGTTCGCCGGTCGCCGTCTCGATCATGCACACGCGGTATTGCGGAAAGCGCTCTAGCAGCTTGTCGTAGTAGTCGTGATGCGCCTTGGTGTAGTCGAGGAAGCTCAGTCGATCCCAGACTTCGTTTTCGAGAGCGACCGACGGTTCGAACAGGTCAGGCCTGTCGGCACATGTGGCGACGGCGAACTCACCTTCTTGACCGCGGACGGCACGCGATAGCGCCGCGCCCGCGCGACTTTGATTACGCCCAAACAGCTGCAGCATGATTTGCCCCTTGCACGGAAGAACTCCGGCTTGAGGCAAACATAAACATACTATTTACCAATAACAACGTGGTCTCTCGCGAAAGTTCGCAGCATTGATGCGGGTAGTGGGCTTATTGCTTGCGTGGCGATACAAGTATTAACCAGTAGGCTCGACGAGGCGTTAACTAACCGCCGTGGTGCGTTGCACAGCATTGCTCGGAAAAGAAATTCACGTTCGATCGGGCCAAGTGCCATTACTGCTACATCCTCTAGACAAGTTCGCAATTATTTCGCTTTTCCTGATGCGGATCATCCGGCAAAACCTTGTCCGGCCCGCGACACCGGGCCGGACTGTTGCCTCGACTAGAGCGGCACATCACCCACGACGCCTGATGTCACGCGTTGAGCGATGTCACCGCGAGATTGGTGAGCTTGCTGTTTGCAGCTTTTTCTTGATCAAGAATCTGTGACAGCAATTCATGCGCCTCGCCCTCTCCAAGGGTCTTGGCCCATTCCCTCAAGGTGCCGTACCGGGCAATCTCATAGTGTTCGACGGCCTGACAGCAGGCCAGCAGGGCGACATCGCGCGCCTTGTTGCTCTTGGCCTCCTCGATCACGCCTTCGGCTTCCTTGATCAGCCCTTCGATCGCATCGCATTTTTCGCCCGCGGGCTTTTTGCCGATGGCCTTGAACACGTCTTGCAGAATTTTCACCTGCGTCTTGGTCTCGGCCAGGTGCTGCGACACGCCTTTCTTGAACTCGGCGTTGCTGGCGGCCTTGGCGACGCCCGGCAACGCTTTGACGAGGGCGTTTTCAGCGTAATACATGTCGTTCAGCGTGTGTTCGAACACGTCTGCGAGCGTCTTCATGAGCATTGGCTCCCTTAGGTTGATTTTTGAGAAGCAGTCGAAGAAGGGGGTATGAAGAGTCGGGTCATGCTGCGTGCCACGCCATCGGGTCCCGGATGTGATCCGTCGAGCTGGCCGCACGCCAGAGGTTGCGCGACGAAGGACGGTCTGAGCCTGCCATCGGCGCGATCCGGCCGTGCAGGTCAGTGATCGTCTAACGGCCGTGACGTGAATTGGTTCCGGTTCAAGAGTAGTTCGTCTTTCCACGTCACATCCGCACTTCCCCTCATCTGGCATTTCGATCGGCACGGCCGCATTGACGCATACGCGCTGACGGCCAAAGTACGTATGTCTTTTGACATCCATGCAACCGGCCAGTTGGGCTAGACAGGTATTGCCGGGCGAGAACGGCGGACTGCTGATGAAACGCAACTCAAGAAACGGCTTGTCAAAAACCGGGAACGTCCCCTGCGCGCGCTGTCCCTTGCGCAAGAAAGATGTGATCCGGCCTTTCACCGCCAAGGAACTGGAGTTCGTCGAGTGGTTCAAAACGGCCGAGCTGGTTGCCGATCCCGGGGCCAGCATCCTTCTGCAAGGTCACAACAGTCCGCACCTCTACACGGTGCTCGAAGGCTGGGCGTTTCGCTACAAGACGCTGTCCGATGCGCGCCGGCAGATTTTGAGTTTTGCATTGCCGGGCGATTTTCTCGGGCTTCAGGGGCCGGCACTGAAAGAGATGCAGCACTCTGTCGAGGCTCTGACTCAGGTGAAATTGTGCGTCTTTCCGCGTGAACGGCTGTGGCATCTCTATCAGAAGCATCCCGAGCTCGGACACGACATTGCCTGGCTCGCGGCACGCGGAGAGCACATGGTCGATGAGCACTTGCTGTCGGTCGGGCGGCGCTCGGCGGCGGAGCGGATCGGCTATCTCCTGCTGCACCTTCACAGCCGCGGCAAGGCGCTCGAAC
>JAPXTA010000257.1:0-2686 GCA_033812735.1 Hyphomicrobiaceae bacterium
GCTGCAAATGGCCGAGATCGTTCTTGTCCGGACCTAGTGTCGCTGCATGCGTAAGCGTCCGCCCAAGACTGCGGCCGCGCTCCCTTGGCCTGTCGCGCGAAGCGGGTGATCGTTGTCGTCCTTACGACTGTACTTAAGGACGGCAATGACCAAGCTCCCCGAGGTGATCAGCACGGTGCGCCGGCGGCGCGCGTGGCGTGTCGAAGACAAGGTCGCGATCCTCGACGCTGCGTTTCGCAAGGGCGGCTCGGTCGCGGCGGCAGCGGATGCGTTCGGTGCGTCGCCGTCGTTGATCTATCTCTGGCGCACGCAGGTTCGGAACGGCTTGCTGCCGGGCGTCACCATGACGGACGCTGGTGTCAGCGCGTTCTCGGCCGTCGCGGTTCTTCCGCCGCCGCCAGCTTCGTCGCCGGTTCCGCCGCTGGCGGACACGCCGTGTCGGGATCGACGTCGCACGGGTGTGATCGAGGTGCGCCTCGCCAATGGCCGCGTTGTGAAAGTCGACGACAGCATCGCGCCAGAGGCGCTCGCGCGCTTCGTCAAAGCTCTTGATCGCGAGGACGCATGATCGCGATCCCCACGGGCGCGCGCGTGTATCTGGCGATGGGCCCGACCGACATGCGCAAGGGTTTTGACGGCCTGTCGATGCTGGCGCAGAGCGTGCTCGCGCAGGATCCGTTCTCCGGTCACCTTTTCGTCTTCCGTGGCAAACGCGGCGATCTGCTCAAGATCCTGTATTGGGACGGCCAGGGCTTCTGCCTGTTCGCCAAGCGCCTGGAGAAGGGCCGCTTCGTTTGGCCCGTGACGCAGGAAGGTTCGGTGTCTCTGACGTCGGCGCAGTTGTCGATGTTGCTGGAAGGCATCGATTGGCGCGCTCCACAACGGACATGGCAGCCGACCGTCGCGGGATGAGCGCGAAGCAGCTATATTTCTGCACATGCCGCTCACGCCTGATCAGCTGCCGGATGATGTCGCTGCGCTGAAGCAGCTTCTTCTGACGACGAGTGCGTCGCTGACAAGCACAGTCGAGGAACTGGCGCTCAGAACAAGCGAACGCGACGCCGCCAAGAACGGCCTCATCGTCGTGCAGCTGACCATCGAGAAGCTGAAGGCTCAGATCGCCAAGCTGAAGCGCGAGAAATTCGGCGCCAGTTCCGAGCGCATCGAGCGCGTCATCGAGCAACTCGAACTGGCACTCGAAGATGCGGAAGCCAACAAAGCCGCCGCTGAGGCGCCGACACAGATCGCCGAAGAGCCCGCGCCTGCAGCGAGCACCGAACCTCCACCTGCCGATGGCGCAGCGCCTGCGGAACCCACAGCGGCCACAAAGAAAAAGCGCCGCTCACTGCCGCCGGCATTGCCGCGCCGCGATGTCGTGCACCCGACGCCGGACGCCTGCAAAACCTGCGGCGGCAGCGATCTGCGCAAGGTCGGCGAGAGCGTCACCGAACTGCTCGAATACATTCCTGGCCGCTTCGAAGTGATCCGGCACGTCCGGCCATCGTGCTCGTGCAGGAAGTGTGAGGCGATGATGCAGGCACCAATGCCGGAGCTGCCGATCCCGCGTGGCATGGCCGGACCGAACCTGCTCGCGCGCATCACCATCGCCAAGTTCTGCGATCACCTGCCGCTGTACCGCCAGTCGGAGATCTACGCGCGTGACGGTGTCGATCTCGATCGCAGCCTGCTGGCCGAATGGCTCGGATACATTGCGTGGCTGTTGAAGCCGCTTGCCGAACTGATCGGGCAGCACGTGATGGCCGGCCGCGTGATCCATGCCGATGACACGCCGATCGACGTGCTCGCACCCGGCGCCGGCAAGACCAAAACCGGGCGCCAGTGGGTGTATCTGCGCGATGAGCGCCTGCACGCAGGAACAGCGCCACCGGCCGTGCTCTATCGCTACACGCCCGATCGCAAAGGCCAGCATTGTCGCGCTGAACTCGCACGCTTCGTCGGTTGGCTGCACGCCGACGGTTATGCCGGCTTCGGCCGCCTGTACGAAATCGGTGGCGGCGCCGAAGGCCCGCCCCGTATCGCTGAAGTGGCCTGCTGGGCGCACGCGCGGCGCGGCTTCATCGACATCTTCAAGAGCAACGGCTCGCCGCTCGCGAAAGAAGCGCTCGACCGCATCGGCGCGCTGTTTGACATTGAACGCACCATCGCGGGCAAGCCGGCAGCACTTCGTCGTGATGTGCGTCAGCGCCTCGCGAAACCGAAGATCGACGCCTTGGCCGTGTGGTTCGACGCGCAGCTGAAACTGATCTCAGGCAAGAGTGGCCTCGCCGCCGCCATCCGCTACGCCCGCTGGCGATGGGACGCGCTCACCCGCTACCTCGACGACGGGCAACTCGAGATCAGCAACAATGCCGCGGAAAATGCCATCCGGCCCGTGGCTCTCGGGCGAAAAAACTGGCTCTTCGCCGGCAGCGACGCGGGCGGCGAACGCGCGGCCATCTTCTACACCATCATCCGCACGGCGGTGCTCAACGGCATCGAGCCCGAGGCGTATCTGCGCGACGTGCTGACCCGCATCGGCGGCCACCCGATCAACCGGCTCGAAGACCTGCTGCCCTGGAACATCGCCAACCCGGCGACGCCAAGCGTCGCCGTCTGAGCCGGCCGCCGTCAAGCGGGATGTGCCGCAGTCTTGGGCGGACGGTTACCTAAGAGATGAGTCTAGGAG
>JAPXTA010000258.1:0-2674 GCA_033812735.1 Hyphomicrobiaceae bacterium
TGATGGGGCTGATGCGCCGCTTCATTCAGCAGGATCTCGCCGAACTCCACGCCAACAACGTCCGCATCCGCATGATCGGCGACCGCGATCGCGTCGATCCGGATCTTTTGGCACTGGTCGACGAAGCCGTAGAAACGACGGCGGGCAACACCGCGCTGAACCTCTCCATCTGCTTCAACTATGGAGCGCGCGGCGAGATCACGAAGGCAGCGCGGAAGCTCGCGATCGAAGTCGCGGCCGGGCGGTTGAAGCCCGAAGATATTACCATCGAGGCGATGGGAACGGCGCTCGACACCGATGGCCTGCCCGATCCCGACCTCTTGATCCGCACGAGTGGCGAACTGCGTCTGTCGAACTTCCTGCTCTGGCAGCTCGCCTACACCGAGTTCGTCTTCCTCGACGCCTATTGGCCGGACTTCAATAAGGATATGCTGGTCCAGGCCATTGAATCGTACCGTGAACGCTCGCGCCGCTTTGGTGGCTTGGCGACACGGTCGACCGGCTGACGTACTATTGACCAGCCGCTTCGCAACGGCCGACAGGATCGATATGGCCGAAACACCGACGTCCGGCACGACTGAGACCGGACCAGTACCGCCGAAAACCACATCCCGCATCGGCGCGGATCTGGGCCCGCGTATCGCGTCGGGACTGGTCATGGCCGCGATTGCGTTTGGTCTGACATATGCCGGCCCGACGCCGTTCGCCGCTCTGTTGCTCGTCGGCGGCGTCGTTCTCGCTTGGGAATGGGGCCACATGGTTCGTGGCGCATCGATCGATGCGATCATGATCGCTCACGTCGCGGCCGTGGCCGCTGCGATCGTCCTTTCCGCACTCGGCCAGCCGGGCCTCGCCCTGCTCGCACTCGTGATCGGTATGATCCTCGTCGGTCTGCTCGCGACCGGCAATCATACGCTGCTGTCGGCAGTAGGCGTTCTTTTCGCGGGCCTGCCGGCGGCTTCGCTGATATGGCTGCGCAACGACGGCGCGCTGGGGTTCACGGCGGTCATGTTCGTGCTTCTGGCGGTGATCGCAACCGACACCGCCGCTTACTTTTCCGGCCGGCTCATCGGCGGCCCGAAGATCTGGCCCCGCATCTCGCCGAACAAAACATGGGCTGGTCTCGGTGGCGCCCTCATTGGCGCGGCGCTCGTCGGCGTGATCGTCAGTCAGTTCGTCCAAGGCGCCAGCGCCCCCAGGTTGGCGCTGATCGGCGCCGTCCTCGCAGTCGTCGCGCAAGTCGGCGATTTTGCCGAAAGCGCGCTGAAGCGGCACTTCGGCGCGAAGGACGCATCAGCCCTCATTCCCGGCCACGGCGGCCTGATGGATCGCGTTGATGGTCTGGTCACCGCCGCTGTTGCGGCTGGCTTGATCGCGGCAGCGCTGGGTGTGCATGCGCCTGCGCGGGCCCTGCTGCAATGAACCCTCCAAGTCCACTCCAGCGCGCTCAGTCGTGGCTCCACGACACCTCGGCGCCCCGCGTGCGTGTCACGATCCTTGGCGCAACAGGATCGATCGGCACCTCTACCCTCGATCTCATCGAGCGCCACGCCGATCGCTTCGAGATCGTCGCGGTGACCGCCAACGACAATGCTGAGGCGCTGGCCGCGATTGCGCGCCGCGTCAACGCAAAGCGCGCCGTGGTGGCAAATCCGGCTGGCTTCAGCAGTCTACAGGCGGCACTTTCCGGCACCGGTATCAAGGCGGGTGCAGGCGCAGAGGCGCTCGATGATGCAGCAGCAATGCCGGCCGATTGCGTGATTGCCGCGATCGTTGGTGCAGCAGGCCTCAGGCCGACACTGGCAGCGCTCGGTGCGGGCCGCCGTCTGGCGCTTGCCAACAAGGAGTGTCTCGTCTCCGCCGGCGGCATATTCATGGATGCCGTCGCCCGAACCGGCACCGAATTGTTGCCCGTCGACAGCGAGCACGCGGGCGTCTTCCAGGCGCTTGCAGGGCACGACCGCTCGGCGATCGAGCAGATCACCATTACCGCGTCCGGCGGTCCATTCCGTGAATGGCCAGCAGACAAGATCGCCGACGCCCAGCCAAAGGACGCCCTCAAGCACCCGGTCTGGTCGATGGGCCGCAAGATTACGATCGACAGTGCGACGCTCATGAACAAGGGCCTCGAATTGATCGAGGCGCATCATCTGTTCGCCGTGCCGCCAGATCAGCTTGGCGTGGTCGTCCACCCGCAGTCCATCGTCCACGCGCTCGTCAGTTACGCCGACGGCTCTGTCGTGGCACAACTCGCCAACCCCGATATGCGCTCGCCGATCGCGATGGCGCTGACGTGGCCCCGCCGTATGCCGACCCCCACGCCCCGGCTCGACTTGCCGGCGCTCGCACGCCTCACCTTCGAGGCGCCGGATCTGAACCGCTTTCCGGCCCTGCGTATCGCCATCGAGGCGATGCGGAGGGGGCCCGCTGCGACGGCCGTTTTGAATGCCGCCAACGAAGTGGCCGTCGAGGCGTTCCTCGCCGAGCGGATCCGCTTTGGCGCAATAGCCGCAACGGTTGAACGCGTCCTCGGCCGTCTCGAGCGGGCGGGCAATCTCGTTGCCCCCTCGAGCCTTGATGATGTCATCGCTCTCGACCATATGGCACGCAAGGCGGCGCAAGAGGTCTTTGCCGCCTGAGCGGTGTTCCCTTGGGAACGGTTCAGTTTTTCGCC
>JAPXTA010000259.1:0-2637 GCA_033812735.1 Hyphomicrobiaceae bacterium
ATGACCGAGCCCCTCGAGGAATCGGCCGACACGGCTCAGTTCCGAAACGATGTGCGGCGTCGCGCGGTAGTCGCCCCATTCATGCGATAGCGCTATCCGCAGCTTGCCGGGATCGCGTTCGATGAGCGTGGTGTAGGCTTCGGGTGGCGACCAGAACGGCATGAACTCGCCGGGTGCTGGTCCACGGACGTGGTCGACGAATGCGGCTGTATCGCGGACCGTGCGCGACTGCACGCCCTGGATCGAGACAAGGCCAGACAGGTCCGAGAGGTGCGGCGCGATCGAATACACACCGCGCGAGACCTTGAGACCGATGTTGCCGCACACGCCAGCAGGCAGCCGTATCGATCCGCCGCCATCGGTCGAATGCGCCATCGGCACTGCGGCGGTAGCGACCATCGCACCGGCGCCTGCCGACGATCCACATGTCGTGTAGTCAAGGTTCCAGGGATTGCGCGTCACGTAGATGGCGGGATTGTCGGCTGAACTGCAGACACCGAATTCAGGCGTCGTGGTGCGGCCGATCAAATTGAGGCCGGCTTTGCGCAGTTGCGAGGTCATGAAGGTATCGGCGTTTGGCCGATTGCCCTGCATGAGTGCGGAGCCCATTTCCTGCAGGCGGCCCTTCATCGTCGGGCCGAGGTCCTTCATGAGGAATGGCAGGCCGGCGTAGGGACCATCGAGATTGGCGCCGTCCTTCGCGGGATTGTCGATCACATCGCGGAATACCTCGATGACGCCTGCGGTCTCGGGGTTGACCTTTTCAATGGCGGCGGCCGCTTGTGTCGCGAGCTCCTTGGCTGAGATCTCGCGCTTCTTTACGCGCCCGGCGAGCGCCACACCATCATGCCGCGCCCACTCGTCCCAACTCATCGGCAATGTCATCACACGTGTCCTCGCTATTCGTGACTGCACGGTAGGCGAACGATCTGGCACTGTGAAGTGGCGGGTAACGCTTCGCGCCATGCAGCATTGACGATGCTCCGCCCCGGAGTTGATATCGCGTCAGTTGTCCAGTGATTGCCGAGCCGCAACGTGATGAAAAAGCCCATCAGCATCCACGCGACGCGAAAATTCAATACCGATGAGCACGACCGCGCCATGTGGATCGGCTCCCTCGTGCTCGTTCTACTAGGGGCTCTGCTGACGTTTGTCGTCATCCGGACATCGCGCAGCGGCGACGTTCGCGTCTTTGGCGTTTTGATGATGCTAGGGGGTGGCAGCTATCTGCTCGTCTCGATGTTTCGGGTGGATTCGCCGAAGCCACGGCTTGAGCTGTCGCCGCGCGGACTTATTTATCGCGTCATCCCGGGGAACGATCTCGTCATCGGATGGAGCGACATCAGCGCGGTCGAGACTATCTACCGAGGGCGTCGCCGCGATAGAACGCCGTCGTATGTCACTGCGGTCATCGTCCCTCGGCGGGTGTACGACGAGCAGGTAAAGGGTGCCGCGACGGGCTTGCGAAGCATGATCTGGTCGGGTCACTTCAAACAACGCGGCAACGACGTTCAAATCACGATCGAACATGATCCCTTGTCGGTGACGTTCGATGACTTGCGGGACGAGATCGAGGCGCGCTGGCGCGCGCTCAGCGAGCATCCAACCGCCAGAGAGCCTGCACGGCCCCGGTTGGAGGGCGTCGGTCCCGTTGAGATTCCGCGCAAGATTAGAACCGCGCTAACTGTGGCTTCAGCGGTCGTGTTGCTGCCGGCCGTTTACTACTTTCACTGGATCTCGACGTGGTCGAACGGCGACTACAGCAGTGACGCCGTTCGCGACCACTATCTGAATGATCTGCTCAAGCGCGGCTCGCTTTCCGCCCGCAAGGTTGGCGGGGGCATGATCCAGGTCGGTCATCTGCAGGTCGAACAGGTGGGTCATACGCAGTGCGCGACCGAGATTTTCCGCAACGGCAGAATATTCGGGATCTTTCCGCGCTACGACACCACGACGTATTGCAACACAGATCTAAAGCTGCGTTCCGGTGGTGGTGCGATTGCGGTCTGGAAGATGCACACTGAGGTTGGCGAGCAACAGGCATACGACGACAAGGTCTTGCCTTATCGCTACAGGGCCGCGAGTTCGCTCGACCCGTTGGAAGGCGAGGCGCGGCTCTGCAAGATGGGCCGCTGCTAACGGCTCCATCTTGCAGCGATCAATTGCAATCGTTCAGCCCTTCTTCTTGCTGGGCTTTGGTTGACCTGCGCGGCGGGCTTCCTCTTCCGGATCGATCCAGCGCGGGAACACGCCTTGTGGTGCCGGCAGAGTGATGCCTGCCTGCAAGCGGCCGGCTTCCCCGAGAGAGGCAAACGTCCGATTGCCCTCGGGAACGGCCAGCAGATCGAGCAGCTTTGCGGCGCTTTCCGGCATCGCTGCCTGCGCGAGGATCGCGACTTGCCGCACGACTTCCGCCGTTACGTAGAGGATTGTGCCCCGGCGTTCGACTGATAGCGTCTTGTCGAACGGCCTTTCGTTCGCGAAGTAGCGATTGCAGTCGGCGACGACGGTCCAGACGGCGTCGAGCCATCCCTTGATCGCCTGCGTATTCATCGCGTCGCGCGAGAGGCCGTACAACTTGTCCGCTGCCGTCAGGATCTCCTGATCGATCCCATTCAACGCGAGCGGTGCGGGAAG
>JAPXTA010000260.1:0-2630 GCA_033812735.1 Hyphomicrobiaceae bacterium
AGTCGTCGGAGAGTGCGGGCAACCCCGTCGCACGCGCGGAATGCAATGCCTTGAGCGCGGCATTGCCCGCAAACGTCGCCTCCGTCTCCTCGGGCTCGCTGACGCCGAGCGACCCGGCTGACGCCGTTTCAAGCCCGAAGGGACGCACGAGATCGTCGATCTCGACAAGCTTGCCCTTATTGTGGCTCGCGACGACGAGTTTCGTTCCGGCCGTAAGCTTGCGTTGCATGATCCGTCTTCGCATGCGGTGATGTCGATAATGGGCGCGGGCCTCGCCGCAAAAGCAGCAACGCCGCCCGTTGCGCGCTCCTATCGCACAAAACGGACGGCGTGTCAGATTTTCGGGCCAAGGCGGCTCAGTTGCGAACGTCGGCCTGAAATACCTTTTGTGCGATCTGCCACTTGCCCTCGACCTTCAAGAGCGAGAGCTGGTCGACGAAGTAGCGCGGCGGGATTTGGCACTTGACCTTGACGAACGCCATGGTCGGGCCGGGCTGATCGAAATGCAGAATACCGTCGTCGCGGGCGAGGCCGTTCTTGAGCGGCGACGGACGGCTCTTGACCATCTCGAGCCACTGGTCGCGCGGAACGACCGCAAGCTTGCCGTCAGGCCCGATGCTGGCGAGAGCGCTGGTCGGCAGGAAGATCGAACCGAGTTTCTCGGCGTCGCCTTCATAGAGGCCGTCGAAATAGGTCTGGATGACTTTTTCTATAGCGGCGCGATCGGGGGTGGACATGCGAAACTCCCTGGCCTCGTGTGCCAAATCATGGGGCTGAGAGTGAACGCTAGCCCAGATAGGCGATATGGCCAACAGACTTTCCCGTGAAGGGGATGACGCCGCCGCCTGCTTTCGCTAGATCTGCCATTATGATCGACAAAGCCAATCCATCACCGATAATCGCTGCCGAGGACGCCGAAGCCTTCAGGATCATTCCCGGCCGCGCCGATCTCGGCGTCATCATCCTTTGCGACCACGCGGAGAACACGCTTCCCCCGGAGTACGGCACGCTCGGATTGCCGGAGGCGCAACTCCAGCGTCACATCGCCTACGATATCGGCGCAGCCGCGATCACGGAGATGCTGGCGGCGAGCCTCGGCGTTCCGGCAGTCCTCTCGCGGTTCTCGCGCCTGTTGATCGATCCCAATCGCGGCGACGACGATCCGACGCTGATCATGCGGCTGTCGGACGGCGCGGTCATCCCCGGCAACCGCGATCTCGACGAGCCCGAGCGCAATCGGCGCATCACCCGCTTCTACCGGCCCTACCACGACGCCATCGATCGAACGATCGAAACATGCCTCGCAGCCGGCATAAACCCGACGCTGCTGTCGCTTCACTCGTTCACGGAGAGCTGGAAGGATGTGGCGCGCCCCTGGCATGTCGGCATCCTCTGGGACAAAGACCCGCGGCTGGCCAAGCCCCTGCTCGACGGATTCTTCGCCGAGGGAGCGCTGATCGTCGGCGACAATCAGCCCTACAAAGGCAGCCTGCGCGGCGACTGCTTGTGGCAGCACGGAACCGTGCGCGGCCTCGCCAACGCCATCATCGAGTACCGCCAGGACCTCGTGCGCGACGAAGCCGGACAGCGCCTCTGGGCGGCGCGTACCGAACGGATCATGCGTGCATTGCTGGCGTGCGATATTCGCGGCCCCGCGCTGCGCCAAATCGAGCATCATGGCAGCCTGAGCGATCCGAAGCCGAAGGTAAGCCCCAACGTGCCGTTCGAGCGACAGATGGTGAAGAAAAAGGAGCGTTCGCTATGAGCGATGACAAACTCTCCAGCGAGGATATCGCGCTGCAGGCCGCGGTCTATCGCCGTCTCGTCTCTCATCTGCGCAAACGCACCGATGTCCAGAACATCGACCTGATGAACCTGGCGGGCTTCTGCCGCAACTGCCTCGCCAACTGGTACCAGGAAGCCGAGAACGCCGGCGGCGGCACACTCACCAAGGAGCAGGCGCGCGAGAAGGTCTACGGCATGCCCTACGACGAGTGGCGCAAGCAGCACCAGACCGAAGCGAGCGCCGACAAGAAGGCTGCCTTTGAAAAAAACCGCCCGAAGGATCATTGAGGCTTTCGCCAGAATGGCGGTGGGACGGCACAAAAGCGAGGCGACACCATGCGGACCGCAGACGGTATCGCCATGACCAACGCAACGTCGTCACCGACCACCGACCGCATTCTGCTCGGCATTCTTTTCATGTGTGGATCGGGCATCGTCTTCCCGATCATGAACGGCCTCGTGCAGGTCCTCTCGCCGCGCTATCCGACCGAGCAGATCGTCTGGATCCGCACTGCCACGCACCTCGTGTTCATGCTGATCCTGTTCGCGCCGAAGCGCGGCTTGATTGCGCTGCTTAGAACCAACAAACCGGGTTGGCAGCTGGCACGCTCCATCATGCTGCTGTTGTCGACGAACTTGTTCTTCGCAGGCGTCAAGCACCTCCACCTCGCCAACGCCGCCTCGATCAGCCTGACGGCGCCACTCATCGTTGCCGCACTTGCCTGGCCCGTGCTCGGCGAACGCGTCACGCTTGCCCGCATGCTCGCCGTCATGGTCGGTTTCCTCGGCGTGCTCATCGTCATCCGGCCGGGAACGAGCGTGTTCCATCCCGCGTCCCTCTATAT
>JAPXTA010000261.1:0-2608 GCA_033812735.1 Hyphomicrobiaceae bacterium
AAGTTGCGGATGGCCAAGCGGGCGAGCTGTTCTCGTGCAATCCCTACACCTTCGACGGCTACTGGAAGCTTCCTGACAAGACAGCCGAAGCCTTTCGTGGTCCCTACTGCAGTGTCGGTGACATGGCCCGCCGCGACGAAGATGGCTACATCTGGCTCGTCGATCGCAAAAAAAATATGATCATTTCGGGCGGCGAGAACGTCTACCCGTCGGAAGTCGAGAACGCGATCGGCAGCCACCCGGCAGTCAAGGACGTCGCGGTCGTGGGACTCCCCGACGAGAAATGGGGCGAACGGGTCCACGCGGTCGTCATTCTTCATGACGGCATCAACGCCAGCGCTGAAGACATCGCTTCGCATGCTCGTGAGCGCCTCGCTGGTTATAAACGTCCCCGCTCCGTCTCTTTCATCGCCGAAGCAGACATGCCGCGAACTGCCACCGGTAAAATTCTCCACCGTGTCCTTCGCGACCGCCTAGGCGGCAAGTGATCTTACCCAACGAGTTCTTCTGTAGGGATGCAAAGTCATGACTGTGACCGTCGACCTCAATAGCACCCCAGACACATGCGCCGAGTGGATCGCCAAGTTCTTGAAGGCCCGCGGCGTCGACCGCGTGTTCGGGCTTCAGGGTGGCCACATTCAGCCGATCTGGGACTATCTCGGCCGCCTCGGTATCCGTATCGTCGACGTGCGCGACGAAGGTGCCGCCGTACACATGGCACATGCGCACGCCGAGCTTACCGGCCAACTTGGCGTCTGCATGGTCACTGCGGGACCAGGTGTGACCAACTGCGTCACTGGCATGGCAAACGCCTCTCTCGCCCGCATCCCAGTGCTGCTGATCGGCGGGTGCACGTCGCGGCCACAAGCGAACATGGGTCCGCTACAGGATATTCCACACGTCGAGATCCTCCGTCCCGTCTGCCGTCAGTCGCGCACGCTCCGCGTCGCCGATCAAGTCATTCGCGAATTTGATGAAGCTGTGTCGCGCGCCTTCGGCGACCTAGGCGAGCCGGGCCCGGTCTACGTCGAGATCCCAACCGATGTTCTGCGCACGCCCGTCGGAAAGAACCTCGTCCTCGACGAGTGGATGCAGCCAAGGACAACGCGGCTTGTGCCGCCGGAGCCGGCTGCCGTCGCAGCCGCAGTCGATGCACTTTGGAGCGCCAAGCGGCCACTGATCGTCACCGGCCGTGGCGCACGCACCGCCGGTGCGGAACTGGTTCGCCTTCTTGATGCCTGCGGCGCCGTCTATCTCGATACTCAGGAAGGCCGCGGCCTCGTTCCTACGGAACACGCATCGTTTGTCGGCGCCATGCGTGCCGCCGCCATGACCGAAGCGGATACGGTCCTCGTCATCGGCCGCAAGCTTGACTACCAGCTCGGCTACGGCTCGCCGGCCGTCTTTCCAAACGCGACGCGCTTCATCCGCCTTGCCGACAATGCGGGCGAACTCGTCGACAACCGTCGCGGCACGCCCGAACTTCTAGCCACGCCCGCGCTCGCTCTCGATGCGATCGTGAAGGCAGCCGGCAACCGCCAGTCCGCCGTCGACCGCTCTTGGAGTGAGGGATTGCGCAAGAAGCATGTCGAGCGCTCGAGCGGTGGGAAGGCGGCTCCCTTGAAGGGAAGCGACGGCAAAGTGCATCCCGCGGCCATCTTCGATGCGATCAAGCGGGTCGCGGACAAGGATTTCATTGCCATTGCCGACGGCGGCGATCTGCTGAGTTTCGCGCGCGTCGGTCTCGAGGCGAAAACCTACATGGACGCAGGCGCCTTCGGTTGCCTCGGTGTCGGCGTCCCGTACGCTGTCGCTGCCTCTTTGGCATATCCCGGCAAGCAGGTTATTGCGATTACCGGAGATGGTGCATTCGGCATCAATGCCATGGAAATCGACAGTGCGGTACGCCACGGCGCCAAGTGCGTTTTCATCGTCTCCAACAACGCCGCATGGAATATCGAGCGGCTTGATCAAGAGATGAACTATGGCGGCCGCGTCGTCGGCACGACGCTGCGCCACTCCGATTATGCTGCCATGGCCCGCGCCCTCGGAGCGCATGGAGAGCGCGTCGAAAGACCGGAAGATCTCGACGGCGCTTTGCAGCGTGCGATCGCCAACGCTCCGGCGCTTGTCGATGTTGTCACGTCGCAGACCGTCGTCTCTTCGGATGCCCGAAAAGGCCTGGGCTTCGTTCCCGACTACCAGGCACTGACGGCCTGGGACGAAGCCGAGCGCAAGCGTCGCGGGCAAGTCTGACGAGGCTCACGCCCCCGCATTGGGAAGCCGCGCCTCGCGGCTAATCAGGTGGAAGAAGCGACCTCAAACTGACGGAGCGGAAGCAATCGAGCGCTTTCGCTCTGCCCGGCGCCAAAGCAGGCCGAGGATGGCGAGACACACGATCCCTTCAATGGCCATCAAATGCATCGCCCGCGCGGAACCGGCAGTCTCAAAAAGCCAGCCAGCGTGATAGTGGCCGATCATCGACGAGCCGATGAACATCATCAGTACGCCGGCCGCGCGCCCGCGCATGTCCGGCGGCGCTATGGCATAGACCAGCGCATACTGCGTCGCTGAGAAGCATGCCGACGCGATGCCGATCAGGAAAAGC
>JAPXTA010000262.1:0-2608 GCA_033812735.1 Hyphomicrobiaceae bacterium
TCGACGTGCCGCCACGGATCGAACCCGACGAATGGCGCCATCAGACCGGGGTTGAGCGCGCTCAGCCGTGACGTTGCCTCGACTTGATCGGCAATCGGGCTTCGTTGCCGCAACAGTTCCTGCGCACGTGCCTTCTTGGTCTCCTCACGCTCGAATCGAAGCCAGAAATCGACGTCTAGGATCGCAGGCACCATGAGCTGCGGAAAGCCGTTCTGAACGGACGGCGTTGTTCGCCCGACCTCCATGACGACGCCCGAATACTGCCCGCTCCAGTTCGCGAAATTGTGCACGCGCGGTCGCGTCAGTGATTGCGAAAAATGATTGATCTGATTGACCACCCGCTCGGTGCCGGTGTTCGTGCAGCTGAGCGCAAGTGGTCGCGTCACCGCGTTGAAATAGCGCGAACCGACGATCGCCTGCGCCCGCGCATTGCCCCGCTTGAGCATCGCGACGGTATACGTCGTCGGCAGCGCCTGACCCTGGCTGTCCTTCGAGGCAATACTGCAGGCCAACTCCAGAAACGCAGCGCTCTCTTCACCGGGTATTCGAAGCGCCTCTTTGATCAGCTGCTGATAGAAGATCATCGTCGGGCGTCCGCGCGCGTCGACGTACGTCGTCCGGGCCTGCCCCGACTTCAGCACGGCATCCAACGCGGCCGCTTCGACCGACGCCGGCACGGCAACTTTCAGCTTCTCGATAGTCTGCTCGAAATTGAGATTGGTCAGCCCTCGCAGAAAAGAGTCCACCGCCCCCTTGAAGTTTCCCGGCACCCCGGCTTCGCTGATCTTCGCCTCGAGCTCGATTTCGTTGAGCCACTCCATGATCGGTAGATCCGAAGCATTGAAGATATGGCCGTGAACGTCGACGATCGGCGTCTTCGCGATCATCTCGCGGAAAGCCTTTTCATCGACAGCATTGAAACCGGCTCGGCAACTCGCGCCGCACTGGGCCATCGCTCTCTGCGACACCAGCGTTGCGAGACCGGCAAGGGTCAACGTGTTGAACAAACGGCGCGATACTGCCATCGTCCGGACCTCATACGGGTTAAAATCGACGCGACTATATGCGTGTGGGCGCCGATGGGTCTATGGCTTGCCCCGTATCGGATTGCCAACGCGCTTAATGCAAACGCCGGAGTTACCGAATGCCCCTTCCCCACGCCGACTTGGTTTTGAAAGGCGGACCCGTTTGGTGTGGCCACGATGAGGGTGTCGCCGAAGCGGTGGCCGTCTGGCAGGGCCGCGTCCTCGCGACGGGCAAAGCAGCAGACATGGCAGCTTTGACTGGCCCGAAAACGCGCGTGATCGATCTGAAGGGGAGATTGGCGACGCCCGGCCTCAATGACTCACATCTCCATCTCGTGAGCTTGGGTCTGACCATGGACTGGGTCGACGCCAAACCGGCCGCGGCGCCGACGCTGGCGACGCTTCTGGACGCCATCGGCGAGCGAGCGAAACGTTCGAAGCCCGGCCAGTGGATTCTCGCGCGCGGCTACGACCAGACCAAGTTGGATGTCGGGCGCCATCCGTTCCGCGAGGAACTCGACCAGGTCGCACCAAACAATCCGGTAATGCTGGTCCGGACTTGTGGCCACGTCTCGATCTGCAATTCGTTGGCCCTGAAGGCAGGCAACATCACCGAAACGACCAAAGCGCCGTCTGGCGGGCTGATCGAGGTGCAGAATGGCAAGCTGACGGGGTTGCTGGCCGAAAACGCGCGTGCATCGGTCAAAGCCGCGATCCCGAAAGCATCGGAGGAAGAGCTTGTCGCGGCGATCGAGCGCGGCGGCAAATATCTGTTGTCGCTCGGCATTACGAGCTGCATGGACGCGGCAGTGGGACATCAAGGCGGATTGACCGAAATCCCCGCATACTTCTCCGCAAAACGTTCCGGCCGTTTGCCGGTTCGCACTTGGCTCTGCCTTCTTGGCGATCCCGGTACCGGCATCGTCGAACAGTGCCATGACATGGGTCTCGTATCGGGCACTGGCGACGACATGCTGATGGTCGGCGGCGTCAAGATCTTCCTGGACGGTTCGGCCGGAGGGAAAACGGCATGGATGTCGAAGCCGTATCTCGGCGAAGAGCAAACCACCGGCGTTGCCATTCTGCGCGACAACGAGCTGCAAGCGCTGGTGGACCGCTATCATAAGCAGGGCTATCAGCTCGCTTGCCACGCCATCGGCGACGCAGCGATCGGACAGCTCATCTCCGCCTATGAGCGCGCTCTTGCATCCCATCCCGACGCCGACCGCCGCCATCGCATCGAGCACTGCGGCTACTCGACCCCGGACCACCATCGCCGCATGCAGGCAGCTGGCATCTACCCCTGCCCACAGCAGGTCTTCGTCTACGATTTCGGCGACGCTTACATTTCCGTGCTCGGCGAGGAGCGTACAAAAAGCTGCTACCCCATCAAAACGTGGACCGATCTCGGCCTGAAACCGGCAACAGGCAGCGACTCACCGGTCTGTGACCCCAACCCATTCCCGAATTTCTACAACATGCTCACACGCAAGACGTGGAAGGGAACGGTCATGGATGAGCGCGAATGCATCGGCATCGACGACGCGCTGCGGGCCTATACGGAGTACGGCGCGTTCTCTCAG
>JAPXTA010000263.1:0-2600 GCA_033812735.1 Hyphomicrobiaceae bacterium
GAGCTGTCGCGCGCGATCGTCGAACAAGGCATCTATCCGGCGGTCGATCCGCTCACATCGAGTTCATCCATGCTTGCGCCGGAAGTGGTGGGCGAGGAGCATGTGCGCGTCGCGCGCGGCGTGCAGGAGGTGCTGCAACGGTACAAGGAGCTACGCGACATCATCGCCATTCTCGGTATGGACGAATTGTCGGAGACCGACAAACTGGCCGTCGCGCGCGCCCGCAAGGTCCAGCGCCTGCTTTCACAGCCGTTCCATGTGGCTGAGACCTTCACCGGCATGAAGGGTGCGTACGTGCAGTTGGAGGACACGATCCGCTCGTTCGCGGCGGTATTGGACGGCAAATGCGATGACGTGCCAGAGCAGGCCTTCTACATGGTCGGCACGATCGAAGATGTGTACGCAAAAGCCGAAACCCTGAAGGCAAAATGAGAACGTTTCCGTTTCGCATCCTGACACCCGGCGGCACGATCGTGGGCGGCGACGTCACCCACGTCCAAGTGCGTACGCAGATTGGATCGCTCGGCGTGATGGCGCGCCACGCCCCGATGGTGGTGGCTTGCCCTGCTGGCGTGGTACGCATCCAGCAAGAAGGCGTCTGGATCGAGTTCAAAACCGATGACGCGATCCTCACAACCGATGGCACCCAGGCCACCCTGCTCACCGCGCATGCGCAATTCTCAGGCAGCGCGTAGGGAAGTTCTTTCGTGCATTGGTTGGTTCGGGCAGTGCTCGGTTTTTTTATCCACAGACGGGAGACTTCAAGCGAGTCGATATCGAGAGTGGCCAAGCAGGCCAGATCATTCTGCTTCTTTGAGGCCTCTTACTTTTTGTAGAAGATCAGGCGGAATGAGCGGGGATCGAGCTTGACGGTCAGGTTTTCGAGTTCAGCACCTTTGACGGATTGGTCGGAGCCGCCGTAAGTCTCCACGTGATAAGCCGCGTCGGAATCAATTCCGCCGAGCTTGAACGCACGGGAGTCCTCCTTGGCGTCAGCGCGCCGGAAAAAGAGCGCGAAGCCCGCTTGCAAATCAGGCCGGTGGCATTGCCACGCGCACCAGAGGTCGTTGCCGGCGCCGGTCTCATCGGTCAAAGGGTAGAAGTCGCCCATGTAGAACGGCTGCATGCGGGCGGCCACGTTGAAGATTTTTTTAAACCAAGCGGTTTCGGAATCGGCGAACGTGCGCTTCAGAATGCCACCATCGAAGTCTGACGGCGTGATGACTGTTCCGGAAGAGATGATGCTGAAAGCGCCATAGTCATCGCCGATCGGTACGCAGTTGAACTCGCAACCCTGGAAGGGCAGATAGGGACTGAGGTTCAATGTCGCGTTCTGCCCCAGAATGAAGGCGGTGTCGTGGGGTTTTTGTCCGATGAAGTAATCGCTGCGGCAGTAGACGTGCGCCCGCGAAATCATCTCGATGTCGATGCGACGCCCGCCGGACGCACAGTTCTCCTGTAGGATGTTCGGGAAGCGCGCACGCATGTCGTCGAGAAATCTATACAGAGCGCCGATGTGCTTGGCTTCGGCGATGCCGACACGGTCCGCCGCGTCCATGCTGTGCCAGACGGGGCCCGGCTCCATGTTGAAGTCTTGGCGGTAGACATCGATCTTATGTTTCTCGATCACGCCGTAGATCGTGTCTTGAATCCACTTGAACGCCTCGGGATTGCCGTAGTCGACAAGCTGTCCGTTGCGGTATTCGGGATGCGTCTTGAGAATCGGCGCGATATCGGTCATGCGCTCCGGCTCGAACCAGAGCAGAAACTTCATGCCGGCCCGATGCACCGCGTCGGCGATCGGCAGCAGGTCGCCCGTCGGATGCGTCGTTGTGTTGACGCGCCAGTCGCCCACGTACTTCCACCAGTTCGGGCCACAGTTGGAGTACAACTCGTCTTCATGCGGTGCCCCGTACCAACCCGCGTCGACCCAGTAGGTGTCGAACGTCATCTTGTTGTCGAGGCAATACTTCAGTATGTCGGCCATCATCTGCGGCGTCTTGTTGCCGCCGCCCGACGCGACGGCCAAAATTGGCGGAACGATCTCTCCCTTGGTGTCGCGCGGCACTTTGTTCTCAAGCATGAAGCGGCGGACCTGCGTCTTGAAGGCGCGGCGCGTCTGATTCATACGGGTGAAGACGAGAGCGGAGGGTTGGCGAATGGCCTCCCCCGGCAGAAGCCGGAAGTGGCTCCGCTCCATGCCGATCTCCACATCGACCCCAGCGCCCGTATTCACGAAGCGCGCCTTCCATGATCCGGTCCAGCCCACCGCGAACAGATAGCCGGTCTGATCATCGATGCTCAGTTCAAGAAACGGAATGAAGTCGTTGGACGAACGTCCGCAGACCGATGCTAGAACGCGCTCCTGTCCCTCCTCGATGGTAAAGGTTTCCGGCACAAAATCGGTCGCCTTGCAGGTCGATCCCCGCAGGACATGCAATGAAACAGCCGCTCCCGGAGCAGGCTTCCCAACCGTGAGCTTCAACGAGCGGAAGTTGCCGACCACGCCCGTCGGCTCGGACGCCGCCGAGTTGGTCACCAGCACGGCGTACTCTTCGGCTGGAAACGCCTTGTAGCTTTTGCAGGCGAGCCGGATGAGC
>JAPXTA010000264.1:0-2596 GCA_033812735.1 Hyphomicrobiaceae bacterium
GCCGTACTCGGCGCCACGACGCCGTTATTTCTGATCATCCTCGCCCACTACTTTACGCATGACGAACGGCTCGAAGTCCGCAAACTCGCCGGCGTGATCGTCGGCCTGTTTGGCGTCGCAGTCGTCGTCGGCGCGTCACTGCTCGAGGGATGGTCTGGATCGGTCGCAGCCAAACTCGCCCTGGTCACAGCCGCGTTGCTTTATGCGGTTGGCGCCATCTACTCGAAGCGGCTTGCACGGCATCCGCCGCTGGTTATTTCGACCCTGCAGATGACGTGCGGCGCCATCATCATGGTACCGGCGATGCTGATTTTTGATCAGCCATGGACCCAGGCTTTGCCATCGAACGGAGCCATCGCGGCGTTGCTGGCGACTGCCATCTTCGGGTCGGCGCTTGCTTCTTACACATACTTCCAAGTGTTCCGGCGCGCAGGCGCGGTCAACACAATGCTGGTGACGTTGCTCGTTCCTGTCACACCCATCATCATCGGGGCCATTTTGTTCGGTGAGCGATTGCTGCTGCGCGAGATCATCGGCGCCTTGATCATCGCGGGCGCGCTGCTGATCATCGACGGGCGGCTGCCCCGATACATCTGGGCGCGAGTCGGCGGCAGGGGCGACGCATGACATCGCAAGCAGCGGCACCGGCGGCTTCCATCGAGCGCAAGCAGAACGTGACACGGGCCGTCATGTGGATGATCGGCGCACTCGTGTCGTTCTCGCTGATGGCCATCGCGGGACGAGAGGCGACCAAGGCTCTGCCGACCATCGAAGTGATGCTGTGGCGGTCCGTCTTCGGCGCGCTGGTCTTGTACATCGTTGTACGCGCGAACGGCATGACGCTCGCCGATATGAAGTCAGAGCGGATGGGGCTACACGTCGGGCGCTCGATCGTTCATTTCGGCGCGCAGTTCGCCTGGCTCTATGCCTTGCTGTTGATCCCGCTTGCCGAACTCTTCGCGCTCGAGTTCACAGCACCGCTTTGGGTTGCCGTGCTGGCGCCGCTGTTTCTCGGCGAGCGCCTGACAGCTGGGCGTATCATAGCAGCGCTGTTGGGATTTGCGGGTGCGCTGGTCGTCGTCCGGCCGTCGGGAGCGGGCCTCTCGCTCGGCTCGGTTCTGGCGCTAGCCTCGGCCATCGGCTTTGCGATGGGGATGATTGCGACGAAGGCGCTGACGCGGACCGAGGGTACGCTCAAGATCCTGTTCTGGATGAACGTGCTGCAAACGATCATCGGTGCGGCCGCGAACTACAAGGGCCTGCATATGCCTGTGGGTGCGACCTGGGGCTGGCTCGGCGTCGTTTGCGTCGTCGGTCTCACGGCGCATTTCGCTCTGGCGCAGGCTTTCAAGTATGCCGACGCGATCATCGTCGCGCCGATGGACTTCATGAGGCTGCCGCTGATCGCGTTCATCGGCGCGTTCTACTACAGCGAGCCGCTGCAGCCGCTCGTTCTGCTCGGTGGCGCATTCGTGCTGGCCGGCAATGCGATCAACATCTGGGCCGAGAAGCGGAAGGCTTGAGCCGACTGCTTGTGGCCAGCAAGACACATCAGTCAGATGACTGTGTTTTCGGGGTAGCGATTCAGTTTGGTGTTACACTATAACACCGACCATGATTTGCCGGGGGGCTTCCTTCATGCTCAGAACTTCGACACTCGTGGCGCTGCTAATGGCGTCGGTCGCCATCGTGCCTGCGAAAGCCGGCACCTTCGACGTCAAGGGCGCAGAGGCCACTCAGGGCGAGGCCGAGCTGGGCTTCAACTCAACATTCTTTCGCGGATTTCCTGTCAACGCGGATACCGTCAGGCATTCGAGTGAATACAGCATCGGCTATGGCCTGTTCGACTGGTGGAAGATCGGCTTGAAGGCCGCGTTCGACAAGCCTGTCGACGAGGGCTATCAGCCGGTTTCGATCGGTGCAGAACAACTCACCGTCTGGAAGAAGTTCGACAAAGGCTGGGGCGTCGCTTGGTTTTCAAGCGTCGACATCACGCTGCTCGCCAACAGCCCCGATAGCGTGACCTCGGGTCCTGTCTTGCAGTTTGGAACCGAGACGACGTCATTGACGCTCAATCCGTTCTTCGTGCGGACCTACGGCGAGAACAAGACCGAGGGGACGGACCTTTCCTACGGCTGGCAGGTGAAGCATCAGATCCGCGAAGGCTTCGCGCTCGGCATCGAGGGCTACGGTTACGTTCCCAACATCCGCAACGCACCCGGCACGGATTTCCAAGAGCACCGTATCGGACCGGTGCTCTATTTCGAGCGCCAGCTCAGCCGCGATCCGCGCGGAATCACGCCGGTCAAGGCAGGGCTCAAGGACGCGGCCATTGGTGGCGAGGCGCCGAAGTTCCAGATGGAGACGGGCGTGCTCTTTGGGTTGACCGACGGCACGCAGGATGTCGCCATCAAGATCAAGGGCGGGTTGGTGTACTGAGCGGCCGCGCTATTTCGCCGTCATTTCCGTGGCTCCCAGCCCATCGAGTTCGAAGCGGAACGTCTGACCGGCTTCTATCGGCAAGGTGACGATGACGCTGCCGGTGATCGAGATCATGCCCGCCTTCATCGGCCGGCCGCGCTCGACGGCGAGATTG
>JAPXTA010000265.1:0-2571 GCA_033812735.1 Hyphomicrobiaceae bacterium
CTCCATTTCCGCAAGCGCATGCCGTCGAAGGCGCAGCCGGCCGGCAACCCGCGCCGCGACGACATGGAGGACTTCATCGCGAAGTCGTTCGCGGAAGGTTACGAGTGACGTCTCATATGGCCGCTCCCCTTCTTGAACTCGACAACCTGCGCGTCGCCTTCACCGACGATCGCGGCGTGACCACCGAGGTCGTGGCCGGGTCGTCGTTGAAACTCGAGCGCGGACGCACGCTTGGCATCGTCGGCGAGTCCGGCTCCGGCAAGAGCGTCAGTGCGCTCGCCGTAATGCGCCTCCTGCCGAAGGATACCGCGCGCGTCTCGGGTTCGGTGAGGTTCGACGGGCGTGAGCTGCTGACGCTATCCGAGCCTGACATGCAGGACCTGCGGGGAAACCGCATCGCGATGATCTTTCAGGAGCCGATGACGTCGCTCAATCCGAGCTACACGGTCGGCGACCAAATCGGCGAGACGCTGATCCGGCATCGCGGTATGAGCAAGAAGGATGCACGTGCGGAAGCGATCGAGATGCTGCGCAAGGTGCGCATTCCGTCTCCGGAAGCACGCATCGACGAGTATCCGCACAAGCTTTCGGGCGGCATGCGCCAGCGTGTCATGATCGCGATGGCTCTCGCCTGCGAACCAGCACTGTTGATCGCGGATGAACCCACGACGGCGCTCGACGTGACGATCCAGGCACAGATACTCGACCTTTTGAGGCGGCTGCGCGACGAGACCGGCACCTCGATCATGCTGATCACGCACGACCTCGGGGTCGTTGCCGAGATGTGCGACGACGTCGCCGTTATGTATGCGGGCCAGATCGTCGAACAGGCGAGCGTTGGCGATCTTTTCACGGCGCCCGAGCATCCCTACACGGTCGGGCTGATTGGCTCTATTCCGCGTCTCGCGGAGAAGCGGGAGACGCTCACTGCCATCCGTGGCACGGTGCCGCCGCCGAACGCGCTGCCGGCCGGGTGCCGGTTCGCGCCGCGGTGCCCGTTTGCGACGTCACAGTGTACTTCCGCGCAGCCGCCCTTGATCGATGTCGGGGGCGGCCACACGACCCGGTGCTGGCGTGCGCCGCTTGCGGCCCTGGTGGCTTAGCTTTTCTTCCGCCGGCTATTTGCAAGTGCTCCGTGTGCAAGGCTAGATTGTTTGCAATCAAAAGCCTGCCCGGAGGAATGCCATGCTCGATCTCACCCCACAGCGCTTCGAGCTCGAGCCGATTGAGATCGCGCCGGTCGAGGTCATCCGCGATCTTCAGCTCCAGCGTCTCAAGTGGTCGCTGCGGCACGCCTACGAGAACGTGCCGCACTACAGGCGCGCCTATGACGCGGCGGGGGTGAAGCCGGACGACCTGCAATCACTTTCAGACCTTTCGCGCTTTCCGTTCACGGTGAAGACCGATCTGCGCGACAATTATCCGTTCGGCATGTTCGCGGTGCCGAGAGATCAGGTGGCGCGGGTGCACGCGTCGTCCGGCACGACCGGCAAGCCAACCGTCGTCGGCTACACGATGAATGATATCGACACCTGGGCGGGACTAGTGGCGCGGTCGATGCGGGCTGCTGGCGCGCGGCGCGGCATGATGCTCCACAACGCCTATGGCTACGGCCTCTTCACCGGCGGGCTTGGGCTGCACCATGGCGCGGAGAAGATGGGCGTCACGGTTGTCCCAATTTCGGGCGGTATGACCGAGCGGCAAGTGCAGCTCATTGTCGACTTCAAGCCGGATGTGATCACCGTTACGCCGAGCTACATGCTTGCCATTCTCGACGAGTTCCGCCGCCAGGGGATCGATCCGCGTTCGACGTCGCTCAAGGTTGGTATCTTTGGTGCCGAGCCTTGGACGAACCGGATGCGGGAAGAGATCGAGCAGGCGTTCGATATGCATGCGGTCGATATCTACGGCCTTTCGGAGGTGATGGGGCCGGGCGTTGCCTGCGAGTGCGTCGAGACGAAGGACGGCTTGCATCTGTGGGAGGACCACTTCTATCCCGAAGTCATCGATCCGCAGACCGGCGAGGTGTTGCCGGACGGCGAGACGGGCGAGTTGGTGCTGACGTCTCTCACGAAGGAAGCGATGCCGGTGATCCGCTATCGCACACGCGATCTGACGCGGCTGCTGCCTGGTACGGCGCGCACCATGCGGCGCATCGAGAAGGTGACAGGGCGCTCCGACGACATGATGATCGTGCGCGGTGTCAACGTGTTTCCGACGCAGATCGAGGAGCAGGTTCTCAAGGTGGCGGGCCTCTCCGGTCACTATCAGATCATCCTGACTCGCGATGACCGGCTCGATCAGATGGAGGTGCTCGTCGAAGCCATGACCGACGACATGGCGGCGGACCTCAAGGCGAAGACCGTTGCGGAACTCGCGCATCACATCAAGGCGATCATCGGCTCGACCGCGAAGGTGACGGTGCTCAATCCGGGCGGCGTCGAGCGCAGCGCCGGCAAGGCCCGCCGCGTCATCGACAAGCGGCCGAAGGGGTGAGTGCGCAAACTCCGCAACCCTGATCAAGCCGGGTGCGCTATCTCTGGCGGCGCGGAGGTATTGATGCGCAAGACA